>SICG01000151.1 GCA_009691525.1 Candidatus Latescibacterota bacterium
TGCGAGTGGGCCAGGGTCGTAATCCGCAGCCCTCCGCCACCATTTTGGACAGTCGAACCCTACAGTCGACCCCCGAGAGCGGGGGGCGAGCCGGCTATGATGGGGCCAAGCGAAAACGTGGCAGCAAGGTGCATCTGGCCGTCGATACCTTGGGGCACCTGCTGGCCTTGGTGGTGACCCCGGCGGATGAACAGGACCGTGCCCAGGTCGCCCAGTTGGCCCAGCAGGTGCAACAGGAAACGGGCGAAGCGATCCAGGTCGCCTTTGTCGATCAGGGCTACACCGGCGAAGAGCCCGCTCAGGCGGCTGCCCAGCACGGCATTCAACTGGAGGTGGTCAAGCTACCCGACGCGAAGAAAGGCTTTGTGCTCTTGCCTCGTCGCTGGGTCGTCGAGCGCAGTTTCGCCTGGATGGCACGGTTTCGACGTTTGGCCCGTGAGACTACGAGCGACTCCCCACCACCCTGGCCGGCTTCCATCTCCTCGCCTTTGCCATCCTCATGATGCGACAGGTGGTCCAGATGATCCCTCAAAGTGCATAACACGCGCTAGGGAGAAAGACAAAACATGAACAGCACCTACCGTACCCTGACCCTGTTGCTCCTGTTATCTGCCCCCGCTCTGGCCGCCGACCTGGGCGGTTTTGTGCGCGACAAGGCCAGCGGTGAGAGCCTGCCCTTCGTCAACGTGTACTTGCGGGGAGAGAACCGGGGCACCACCACCAACGAAAGCGGCTACTACGCCATGGCCGCGCTGCCCTCCGGCACCCACACCCTGGTCGCCTCGCTGGTGGGGTACCGCACCTTTGAGAAACAGATCCTGGTGGGAGAAAAAAACCTGGTGATCAACATCAATATCCAGGAGGAATCCATCCAGCTGGAGACCACCATCATCGAGGCCAAACGGGACGAGATCGAGAGTTACGACATCAGCCCCGGCCGCACCACCTTGCAGGTAAAGGAACTCAAGTCCGCGCCGGCCGCCATCGAAGCCGATCCCATCCGCACCATCCAGACCCTGCCCGGCGTCAGCGCCCTTTCCGACTTTTCCGTGGGGCTCTACGTGCGTGGCGGCACCCCCGACCAGAATCTGGTCTTGCTGGACGGCACCGACGTCTACAACGCCTCCCACCTTTTTGGGTTCTTCAGCACCTTCCCCGCCGACGCGGCCAAGAGCACCGAACTTTTGCGCGGCGGGTACCCTGCCAAATACGGCGACCGCCTCTCGGCAGTACTCAACGTCATCACCAACGAGGGCAACAAGGAGGAGTTCCAGGCCCAGGGCGGGCTCAGCCTGCTTGCCTCGCGCCTCACCCTCCAGGGGCCGGTGGCCAAAGGCTCGTGGCTGCTTTCGGGTCGGCGCACCCACCTGGACCCGGTGATCGGACTGGCCAAGGGCGCCCTCGACGCCAAGAAATTCGCCTACAATTTCTACGACCTGCAGGGCAAGACCCACCAGGTCTTCTCCCACGCCGACCAGTTCACCCTGGCCGGGTACAGCGGCCGGGACGCCCTGGTGTATCGCTTCGACGAATTCGACATCGACCTGACCTGGGGCAACCGCACCATCAGTTCCAAGTGGACCCATGTCTTCGGCAGCTCTCTCTTTGGCAACTTTCTCTTTACTGGCAGCCACTTCGAGGCCCGCACCATCTTCAATTCCGAAGACGTCGAACTCAGGGAATTCAACCGCCTCAATGATCTGTCGCTCAAGGGAGATCTCAACTACTTCCCGGCCAGCGGCCATGCGATGGAGGCCGGCTTTCTGAGCAAACGTATGTCCATGGAGTACCGCTTTGGCGAGGCCGACCAGAACTGGGTGGACATCGACACCGAGGGCTTCCACCACGCCTTTTATTTACAAGATAACTGGACCTCCACCCCCCGGCTCACCCTGCAGCCGGGCCTGCGCTTCAGCCACTTCACCAACGGCAGCTACTCGGGTGTGGCCCCGCGCCTGGCCGCCCGCTACCAGCTGGGGGTGGACACCTTCGTCAAAGGCGCGGTAGGCCGCTACCACCAGTACATCTTCCGCCTGGCCCGCGAATTCCAGGGTATCTCGATCCTGTCCAATGTCTGGACCCTGGCCGATTCCACCGCCGAGCCCAGCGAGGCCCTCCATTATATCCTCGGGGCCGAAACCCGTTGGCTGGGCATCCTGGTGGACGCCGAGGCCTATTACAAGGACTACGGCGGCCTGTACGAACTCAACTACGACGAGCAGGATTCCATCGAGATCCGCGATATCCTGCGCCGGGGAAAGGGCCGGGCCTACGGCTTCGACGTGCTCTTCAAGCGCAGCGAAGGACGACACACCGGCTGGCTCTCCTTCTCCACTGGCCTGAGCGAGCGCACCATCGACGGCCTCAACCAGGATGCGCAGGGCAAGGAGAGAGCCTTCAAATCAAAGTTCGACCGGCGCTTCTCCGTGGACCTGATCCACTCCTGGCGCTTCCGCAAAAAATGGACCCTCAACACCGCCCTGGCCTATGCCTCGGGGCAGCCCTACACCCAGATCCTGGGCCGCGGCGAAATACTTCTGCCTTCGGGCACCCGTTTCCCGGTGCAGGAAAAGGGGGAGATCAACGGCGTGCGCCTGCCCTCGTACCAGCGCCTCGACATGGGTGTGGAGCGCCAGTTCAACTTTCGCTCCTGGGACATGAAATTCTTCTTCCAGATCGTCAACCTCACCAACCGCAAGAACATCTTCAACTACTTCTGGAGCGACGGCAAGCCGGAGCAGCGCCAGCCCGGCAAACGCCGGGAGATTCCCATGCTGCCGCTCTTGCCCAGCTTTGGCATCGATTTCAATTTCTAGGAGGAGAAGACGATGACCCCCTATTTGCTCTTCCTGGTGCTGTTGACCTTTGGCTGCAGCAAGCCCACCGAGGTCGAAAACCCGCCGGCCACCCTGCTGGTCCAGGCCTACCTCACCCCGGGCGAGGACCCCCAGGTGGTGGTGCGCCAGACCCTACCCCCCGGACAATTCTATGATGGCCGCGAAGAGCCGGTGCGCGGCGCCCAGGTGGAGATCGCCACCGGCGACCAGCGTTTTGCCCTCGACGAGGACCCCGCCGCGCCCGGCACCTACCACTTCCCGGCGGCCCAGTTGCCCGTCGAAGCGGGGCACACCTACCAGCTCCAGGTGCACCACCAGCAGCACCAGCTCCAGGCTTCGACCACCGTGCCCGATCCGGTGCGGATCACCGAGATCTCGGCGGACAGCCTGGTCTACTTTCAGCTCTTTGGCGATCTCTTCGGCGACCTGATCCATCCGGGGGAGTTTCGCTGGACCAAGCCGGCCAACACCGCCGGGTACGTGGTGAGTATCCAGGCCCTTCAGGTCCGCAACCTACCCGTCACCGCCGACCCGCTCACCGGCGATCTGGACACCCTGATCGCCCGCCGCCAGCGCCTCCAGGGCCAGGTCAGCGCCGATTCCCTGGCCGCCCTGGACCAGCAGATCGAGACCCTGCGCAGCTATTTTTCCGAGAACATCTCGCTGGTGCGGGCCGAGGGCGACACCATGCGCTGGCTACGCGACCGCCAGCAGGAGGACTGGGACAAGATCGCCGGCAAGGATTGGACCGAGGGCAGGAAGTGGCGCGAGCGGCGCCAGATCCTGAACGAGAACAACGTGGTGGACTACCGGATCCCGGCCGACACCCTGCGGGGGGACTACTGGTGGCTGGGTTTGCGCTTCGAGGGCGAATACCAGGTGGTTTTACACGCGGCCGACCAGAACTACTTCGACTACTTCACCACCGCTTTTAATGGCTTTTCCGGCGACGATGGGGACAAGGGCCCGCTTTTCCACCTGGACGGCGGCCTGGGGGTTTTTGGTTCCTATACCCAGGACAGCTTCCGCGTCCAGGTCTATCGCGGCAATAAGGGCCGTCCCAAGCTGGTGGTCAGGAAATAATAAACCTCTCCGCCGTCTCCACGTCCTCGGTGCTGCCGATGAGCAGGGGCACCCGCTGGTGCAGTTTTTCGGGCTGGATGCCGAGGATGGGCTGCCGCCCGGTGGAGGCCCGGCCGCCGGCCTGCTCGACGATCAAGGCCAGGGGCGAGGCCTTGTAGATCAGCCGCAGCTTGCCCTGGGGCGACTTGGCGTCGCCCGGATAGAGGAAGATCCCGCCTTTTAAGAGGTTCCGGTGGAAGTCGGCCACCAACGAGCCGATATAGCGGGCCGAGTAGGGCCGGCCCGTGGCCCGGTCGGTCTGCCTGAGGTGATCGATGTAGCGCTGTACCCCGCACTCCCAGGCGGGGTAGTTGCTCTCGTTGGCACTGTAATACCGGCCCCGCCGGGGGATGGTGATGTTTTCCTGCGAGAGCAGGAACTCACCCAGGGTCGGGTCGAGGGTGAAGCCGTGTACACCCTGGCCCGAGGTGTAGAACAGCATGGTGCTCGACCCATAGATGATGTACCCGGCGCAGACCTGTTCGCGACCAGGAACGCAGGAAGTCCTCTAGAATGGCGTGTGACCCGCTACTCTTGCGGCGGTAGATGGAGAAGATGGTGCCGATGCTGACATTGACATCGATGTTGGAGGAGCCATCCACCGGGTCGAAGACCAGGATATAGTCGCCGCGCGGGTGTTTGTCGGGGATGTGGTAGATATCCTCCATCTCCTCCGAGGCCATGCCCGCCAGGTGCCCGGTGTGGTCCGTGGTCTTGATGATGGTGGCATTGGCAAACTCGTCGAGCTTCTGCACCTCCTCCCCGTGTACATTGGTCCGCCCGGTCAGCCCCATGGTCACGGCCAGGCCGGCTTTGTTCACCTCGCGGGCGATGATCTTGCCGGCCACGCTCAACTCGGCCAGCAGCTCGGTGAACTCCAGATCCGGGTTCCGGCGGTGCTGCTCGACGATGAAGCGGGTCAGGGTAGTGCCCTTTTCCATGGCCTGCCTTCCTGAATTTTGCGGTTGAACCTGCACCGTTCCGGTAGATATCTTCATCTATATGGCCCTGAAGGACAAGTTCCTCGATCTCTGGTGTGGCGCGGTGGAACCCGGCCTCAGCCCCTACTGGCTGACCCGCGCCCTGCTGCTGCGCGGCCTGGGGCTGATCTACACCCTCGCCTTCCTCATCCTCACCCAGCAGTTCATCCCCCTGGTGGGCGAGGGCGGCATCCTACCGGTGAACCTGTTCCTGGAGCAGGTAGCCCAGGAGTACGGGCCCGGCCTGCCCTCCTGGCTGAAGCTGCCCACCCTGATGTGGCTGGACTGCAGCGACACCTTCATGCTGGGCCTGGTCTGGCTGGGGCTGGGTCTGAGCCTGCTGCTGCTGTGCGGGGTAGCCAATGTTCCCCTGCTGCTATCGCTGTGGGCAATCTATTTGTCCTGCTGTCACGTGGGCCAGCTCTTCTATTCCTTCGGCTGGGAAATCCTCCTGCTGGAGACCGGCTTTCTCGCCGTCTTTCTCTGTCCACTTTGGCGCACCCAGGTGCCACCCGCCAAGGCCCTTGTCTGGCTCTTCCGGTGGGTGCTCTTCCGCCTGATGCTGGGCGCCGGCCTGATCAAGCTGCGCGGCGACCCCTGCTGGTGGGACCTGAGCTGCCTGATCTTCCACTACCAGACCCAGCCGCTGCCCAACCCACTGAGCTGGTACTTTCACCAGCTGCCCGTCTGGTTCCACCAGGGCAGCGTGCTCTTCAACCACCTGGCCGAACTGGTCGTCCCCTGGTTCTTCTTTGGGCCGCGCCGGCTCAGGCACGCCGCCGGCCTCTTGACCATCGTCTTTCAGATCAGCCTGATCCTCAGCGGCAACCTCTCCTGGCTCAACTATCTGAGCATCGTCCTGTGTGTCGCCTGTTTCGACGACGCGGCCCTGGCCCTATTCCTCCTCCCTATTCAGGGACGTGCCCGCAGCTGGATGCCCGCCCCTTGCCAAATAAAAGAGGAGGGCCGCCTGCGGCGGGCCCTCCTCAACGGTCTGGTGATCCTGATCCTGTACCTGAGCATCGGCCCGGTCCTCAACCTGCTCTCCCCGCGCCAGGCGATGAACGCCTCCTTCGACCCGCTCCACCTGGTCAACACCTACGGGGCTTTTGGCAGCGTGGGCCAGCATCGGCCGGAGATCATCCTCGAAGGCACGGTCGACTCAGTGATCACCGACTCGACCCGCTGGCTGCCCTATGAGTTCAGGGGCAAACCCGGCGACCCCCAGCGCCGGCCGCCCCTGGTCTCGCCCTACCACTACAAACTGGATTGGCAGCTGTGGTTCGCCGCCATGTCCGACTACCGGCGCCAGCCCTGGCTGGTCCATTATGTCTATCTGCTGCTCACCGGCGACCAGGGGGCCCTGAGCCTGCTGGGGAACAATCCCTTTGCAGCGCAGCCCCCGCATTTCATCCGCGCCGAACTCTACGAGTATCGTTTTGCCCCACCCGGCCAGCCGGGCTGGTGGGAGCGGGAGTACCTCGGCCCCTATCTGCCGCCCCTCGCCGCCAACGACCCGGCCCTGCTGACTGCCCTGGCCCAGTTCGGCTGGATCAGTGCTCCGCCTTCACCAGGGCCTTGAAGCGGGTCTCGTCCCACTCGGCACCCCAGCCCGGCCTGTCCGGAGGGGCCAGATGCCCGTCCTCGATGAGCGGGGCGTTGAGCATCCCCCACTCCTCCCCTTCCCGGCGCTGCCCGTCGGCGGTGCTCATGAAATACTCGTAGTAGTCGGTGTTGTCGATACAGCAGCCCAGGTGGGCGTGCACTAGGCCGAAGAGCCCTCCCTGGTGGTTCATCTCGATATTGGCCCCGTGCATCTCGGCGAAGTGGGCCATCTTCAGCACCTGGGTGGTGCCGTGGCGGGCGTTGGCCCGCAGCCGGTCCGTGGCCCCGTGGATGAGCCATTGGGTCGACAGGCCCAGGTCGTGCATCAGCATCTCGTTGGCCATCACCGGCATCTCCAGCTCGCGGCAAAGCTCCTGGTACAAATGCATCTTCTGCTCGTGGAAGGGCTCCTCCAGCCAGAGGAAGTCCAACTCTTCCATCACGTGCCCCACCTCGATGGCCTCGCGCAGGTCGTAGGAGCAGACCGGGTCGTTGATCAGGGTGTACAGGCCCCCCACCTCTTCGCGCACTTTGTAGAAGATGGGGATGTCGTTGCGCCCGCCCTTGTACGAGTGGAACTTGTACGCCTGGATGCCGATGGCCTTGCCCGCCTCGATGGCCCGCAGATACCCCTCCAGGGTGGTGTCGCCCCCGGTCAGGTACACGGGGAAGCGCGGCCGCACCCGGCCCACCAGGGCCCACACCGGCAGGCCGGCGGCCTTGCCGGCGATGTCCCACAGGCAGTTGTCGAAGTCCCCGAACCACCCCGGAGGCTGGTACACCCAGCGGGTGCCCTTGTGCAGCATCTGGAAGAGTTTCTCGCGCTCCAGCGGGTTCTCGCCAAGGACTTGCGTGCGCAGGATCTGCATCTGGTCAGGGGACATGGCAGTGGTGCAGCGGCCGGCAATGCCCTCGTCGGTGCGCACCTCGATGAAGTGCTGGCGGGCCGGGGTTTCAACGGGGCCGGCGGCATGGGTGTACTGGATGCGGCGCAGGCCGGGTACCGGCACGATCTTGAGGCCCCGCCCTTGGCGCTGGGGGTGTTCGAGCACATAGAGTGCGATCTCGGTGATCTTCATGATGAGCTAGATTCTCCAGGGTCCAGTTGATCTTTGAACTCGATGGCGTAGAAGTCGAGAATGGTCAGGAAGAGGGCGGCCAGGATGGGGCCCAGCACGAAACCCATCACCCCAAACATGCCGATGCCCCCCAGGGTAGAAAAGAAGATGATCAGGTCGTGTAACCCGGTCTCGCGCCCCACCAGCCAGGGCCGCAGCACGTTGTCGATGCTGGAGATGATCAGGGCGGTGATGGCGATGAGGGCGATGCCGGTCACATAATCCCCGGTGATCAGGGAGAAGAGGGCCGCCGGATAGAGCACCATGCCTGCCCCCAGCAGGGGCAGGATGGAGGCCACCACCATCACCATGCCCCAGAGGATGGGGGAGGGAAAACCAAAGGCCCAAAGGGTGAACCCACCCAACACCCCCTGGGTCAGGCCGATGAGCAGGGTGCCCTTGACCGTGGCGCGGGAGACGGAGATAAAGCGGTCGATGAGGGCGGATTCGTAGCGCTCGTCCAAGGGGCTGAGGTACTTGAGCCGGGCCACCAACCGCTGCCCGTCGCGAAAGAAGTAGAACATGGTGAAGAAGGTGACTACCAGGCTGGTAAGCAGCTGCACTGTGCCTTCGGTAGTTTTGTTGATCACCGCGGCCATGGCGCTGCCGGCACTCTTGGCGCCCTTGAGCAGGGTATCCTCCCAATCGATGTGGAAGTACTCGAGGACCTGGTACCAGGGCAGCTTTTGGAATTCGCTCTTCAGGTGGGTGGAATCTTGTTGGATCAGCGGCACCGCCCAGCCTTCGAGGGTCTGGTAGAAGTCGCCCGCCTCGCGGGCCACCAGGTTGGCGATGAGGTACACCGGAGTCACCAGACAGGCCAGCAGCAGCACACAGCAGATCAGGGAGCTGAGGTTCTCGCGCTGGCCGGTGCGGGCCATCAGCCAGGTATAGAGCGGGTAGAAGATGCCGGCAAAGACGGCGGCCAGCATCACCGGCAGCAGGAAGGTCTTCACCATATTGAAGACCACAATCGCCACACCCGTCAGCAACAGGAGCAGAAAGTAGCTGTGGAAGCTGCTGCTCTGGCGGGGGGGAGAGGGCGGATTTTCGCTCATGGCACCTCCAATCTCTTTTGGCGCGCAATCTAGATGACTTCTACGCCCCTGTCAATCAGTTGGAAACGAGAGCGGGAAGGTGGGCGCCTGGGCCTGGTGGCGCTGGCGCGGCTCGATCTTCTGGGCGTGGTACTCGCCGATGAACTGGGCCAGGTTGGCGCTGGCTTCCTCAAAGACGATACGTCCTTTCTCGGCGGTGGCTTTCTCCGCCTCGCCGATCACCCCGGTGTCGCTGTACTGGCTGGTCCACTCGATCAGGCCCATCGCCCCCTTGCCGAAGAGATCGCCCCAGATGAACTTGGAGCCCAGCTTGTTGGTCTTGGCCAGCTCGCTCTTGATGCGGTCCTGGCGCACGTGCTGGGGGGCCAGGTGCAGCAACATCGAGGTCTCTAACTCGCAGGCGTGCGAGCAGCCCCCCGGATAGACGCTTTCGCGCCACTGCTTGTCGAAGCCAGGGTTCACCTGGAGCAGCTGCCACCAGCTGCAGAAAACGCAACTGGCGTCGGTCTCGACGATCACCCTTCGGGCCACCATGTCCACCAGGTTGTGGTTGGAGCCGTGGCCGTTGATGAGGATCATCTTCTTGAAGCCGTGGTACGCCAAACTCTTGCAGATATCGAGGGTATACTGGATGAAGTGCTCGTAGTGGATGTTGATCGAGCCGGGGAAGTCCATGACGTGGTGTACGTACCCATAGGTCACCGGCGGCATCACCAGGCTCAATTCGGGCCGGCGCCTGGCCGCCTCACTGGCCACGGCGTTGGCGCACAGGTGATCCACGTTGAGGCACAGATGGTGGCCGTGCTGCTCCACCGAGCCGGTGGGCAGAATGGGGATCTTGCCCATGGTCACCGCCTCGTTGATCTCGGGCCAGGTCAACTCGTCGAACTTGTAGATCTCCTTCACTGAGGGCATGGCGCATTCCTCCTAGGTTACGCGGTATTTTTCCACGACATTTTCGTCCAGTTCCACCCCCAGGCCCGGCGCGTCGCCCAGCTTCAACATCCCTTGCTCAAAACGCAGGGTATGCCGCACCAGATCGCGGGCCAGGGGCGAAGGGGCGCGGGTGTATTCGGTCAGGGGCTCTTCCAGGGCGGCGGCCCACTGGGCCGAGGCGGCCAGCAGCACTCCGGTGCCGTAGGCATGGGGCACCGGCCGGCATCTGTGCCGACCCGCCAGTCCTGCCAGGCGCTGCCCCCAACTGATGCCGCCCACCCGCCCCAGATCTGGCTGTACCACCTGGATGCCGCCCTCGCCCAGCAGACGCTCGTATTCCTCCAGCAGGGTGAGAAACTCCCCCCCGGCGATGGGCACCGGCGAGGCGGCGCAGAGCTGGCCATACCCCGCATAGTCGTAGGGGTGCAGCGGTTCCTCCAGCCAGGCGATGTGGTAGCGGGCAAAAAACGCGGCCCTGGCCAGGGCGGTGTCCGCATCCCAGACCCGGCCCGCATCCACCATCAATTCCACCTGTGGCCCCAGCGCTTCGCGGGCTGCAGCCACCAACTCCTCGTCCAATCCCGCATCCCTCCCCATCGGCCCCCACCCGTACTTCACCGCCCGGTATCCTTGCTCCAGAAAAGCCTGCGCCGATTCGCGCACCTGAGCCGGATCGTCGGGCCACAACACGCTGGCATAACAGGGGACGCGATCCACCGCATCGGGGCGCAGCAGCCGGCGCACTGGCTGACCTTGAGCCTGGCCGCGCAAATCCCACAACGCCATGTCCACTCCGCTCATGGCATGGCGGGTCACCCCGCCCGGCCCGTACCAGCCGGTGCCGTGCAGCAAGGCCGCCTCGATGCCCTCCAGGTCAAAGGGGTCAAGACCCATGAGGATGGCCCCCAGCCCGTGACGGAAAGGCGCCGAGCGCGGGGCTTCGATCACCGCGCGGGCCACGTAGGAGCAGGAGACCACCTCGCCCAGCCCGCACAGCCCCTCGTCGGTGTGCAGACGCACCAGCAGGCAGTCCTGGGTGCCGTCGGCCACCTCCTTCACCTGGGGCAGGCGCAGGTGCAACGCTTCGACGCGGGTGATCTTCACGGCAGACCGAGGATTTTATGGACGCGGCAGGACAGCCGCCAATGGGGATGCCGGCCCAACACCTCCAGGGCCTTCTGCACATGGCGCGGTTCTGAGGATTCGGGTTGCAGGTAGATCTGTTCGGCCAACTCCTCCTGCACCCGGTCTTCCCGGAAGGATTTGCCCACCACGTACTTCAGTTCGGTGATGCGCCGGAAGCCCTCGATCACTGGATAGCGCTTGGGCGAGACCGTCCAGTGTTCGATCAGGTCGAAGAGGCGCGG
>SICG01000152.1 GCA_009691525.1 Candidatus Latescibacterota bacterium
GTGTCGATGGCCTGCCGGTAATAAGCCAGGGCCTCTTGGGGATGCTGGTTGTGGAGCAGCAGGCCACCCATCTGGTTGAGCAGGCCGGCCGGCGGCTGGAGGCGGGCGGCCTTGGCTAGTTTGTCCAGCGCTTCGTCGAGGTATTCGTGCTGGGCGAAAAAGGCGCCCAGCCGATAGTGGTGAATCGGGTCCTCGGGGGCGTTGAGCACCGAGGCGCGCAGTTTTTTCATTTGTTTGGGCACTTCTGTATCCCCTTTGCCGATGGCCTGCAGGTGCTGAAAGCAGGCCAGGGCCGAGTCGGCCAGGGCAGTGTGGTCCTGCTTGCGGGCTAGGGCTGCCAGGCGGTACAGGGCTTCGGGGAAGCCGATGTCCAGGTGTACCGCTTGGGAAAAGGCATTGAGGGCGTCGGTATTGCGGCCTGAGCCTTCGAGAGCTTGGCCCAAAAAGAAGTAAAGCGTCGAATCTTCCGGGTAGAGAGCCAGGGCCTGGCCGAACTGCTCCACGGCCTCGGGGTAACGGTCGGTGCCCAGGTACACTTCGCCCAGTCGGCGGTGTACCGAGGGTTGTTTGGGGTCGAGGGCCAGGGCTTGCCGCAGATGTTTCTCGGCTTCGCCGTACTGGCCCAATTTGGTGTAGATACCGCCCAGGTTCACATGGGCCACGGCAAAGTTGGGCATCAGGCGCACCACCTGCTCCAGCGCCTCGATGGCCGGGGCATAGCGGCCGTCGGCGGCGTAGGCATTGGCCATCAGGTTGTAGAGCGGCACGGCGGTCGAATCCTGCTTCAGCCCTTCCTGGCAGACGGCGACGGCCTCGAGGAAGCGGCCCTCACTGAGGAGGCCTCGGGCCTGTTCCAGGTAGCGGGGGATGGGCGAAGAGGATCGCACGGGTGCAGCGGGTGCCGCCGGTGGCTGGGGTTTGGGGAGTGGTGCCTCCGGTTCGGAGGCGCAAGCCAGCAGGAGCGCGGCGAGCAAAAGGTAAGAGCGCATCATTCCTTGAAGTGGAGTGTCTGGTTGATGCCGGACACCAGCAATTGTTGGGTCTTGCCCCCCGGCCACTGTACCTCCAGCTGGTCGACATGCTTGCGGGGGCCCAGGCCGAATTCGGCCGCCAGGCTGTTGGTGCAGCCAAACCCGTCCCCGCTGCTGAGTTGGACGGTCTGCACCAAGTCGCCGGCCCGCAGCACCAGTTGTGCGCCGATGGCGCTGCGGTTGGAGGGATGGCTGCCTTCGAGGGATACCCCGAGCCAGTTGTTGGCGTGGCCGTCGTTTTGGTAGAGATGGTTGTGCCACAGGTCGCCGGGATAGTGTCCGCCATCGCCGACATAGAGGTCCAGGTCGCCATCCACGTCGTAGTCGGCAAAAGCCACACCGTGGCCTTTGTCGATGCGGTCCAGATTGGCGGATTCGGTGATGTCGGCGAAACGGTTGCCCAGGTTGCGGTAGAGGATATTGGGCTCGAAACGGGCCATGTTGGGGCCGCCGTTGGCCAGATAGATGTCGATGCGGCCGTCGTAGTCCACGTCACCCCAGCCGGCGCCCATGGAGCCGAAGGAGCGGGTCAGGCCCTGGGACTCGGCCACGTCGGTGAAGGTGTCGTGCCCGTCGTTGCGGTAGAGGGAGGCGTGCGCCGAGTGGGCCGAACGGCCAGTGATCTGGGATTCGACGAAGTGTTCGTAGTAAGCCATGGCAGAGACAAAGAGGTCCAGGTCGCCGTCGTCGTCGGCGTCAAAGAAGAAAGTGACGTACCCTCCCTGGACCGGCTTGCCCACCTCGGCTTTCTGGGTGATGTCGACGAAGCGGCCATTGCCCTCGTTGCGGAACAGGGTATTGGGGTTGGCCACGTCGGCTACGTACAGGTCCTGGTCCCCGTCCCGGTCGTAGTCGCCAAAGGCCATGCCCAGGGATTTGCCCTTCAGGGCCACCCCGGCCTGGGCCGCTTGGTCGGTGAAGCGGCCGTTTCCCTCGTTGTGGTAGAGCTTGTTGGCCGCATCGGTGCCGGTCATGCCGTCGCAGGTGTAGAGGTCCACCCAGCCGTCGTTGTCGTAGTCGGCCCAGCCGGCCATGAAGGTGTCGTCTGGGTCATCCACGCCGGCCTCCGCGCTCACCTCTTTGAAGATCCCATTGCCCTGGTTCTGGTAGAGAGAATTGGGCGCCGACCCTTCCCAACCGTCGCGGGTGGCATACAGATCCAGGTCGCCATCGTTGTCGTAGTCGGCGCAGGTGGCGCTCCAGCCCCCGCGCGGGTCGTAGAGCCCGGCTTCCCTGGCGATATCGGCAAAGCGCCCACCGTCGTTGCGAAAGAGGGAATGGGGGATCTGGATGCCCACGGTGAAGAGATCCAGGTCGCCATCGGCGTCGTAATCCCCCCAGGCGCCGCCCCGGTTGCGGCCCAGCTTGTCCACCCCGGTGGCGGGGGCCACGTCGGTGAAGTGGACCGGCGACTTTTCGGCAATGGGGTAGAGGTGGATCTGGTAGTGTTCGGTCAGGTCGCCGGGGTAGATGCCGTACGCAGCCAGGTACGCCAGGCGCAGGTTCCACTGGCGGGTGGGTTTCATCGGCGAGTTGGCGGGGATGGCGTCGATGGACTGCTGGTATGCAGCCACAGCCTTTTTGTGCTCCTTGAGCCAGTAATAGGTGGTGCCTGCCAGGTAGGTGAGATACTGGTCCTTGGGCTGCTGCCTGAGCAACTCGTCCAGCTCGGCGGCAGAGGCGGCGAACTCTCCCAGGTGCAGGTTGGCTGCGGCCCTGCCGGCCCGGGCTTTGGGGTGGCCGGGCTTGGCTTGTAAGATCGCCTCGTACTGAGCTAGGGCACCTCGGGGATCGGGGGGGGATTCAGTCATGTAGAGGTTGGCCAGTTCCAGGCGGGGAACCACCTGGTCTGGGAAGTCGGCGACGATCTGTTTGACCATCTTGCGGGCTTCCAACTGGCGGTCGAGCCCCAGATAGGCGCGGGCCAGCTGCATGCGGGCCTCATGGCGGCCGGGCTGTTGCTGGACGGCGACCTCCAGGGCCTGGCGGGCCAGGTCGTACTGCTGCTGGCGGTAGTGGATCTCGCCCAGGCCGAGCCGCGCCTCGTACTGGGTTGGATCGAGGCGCAGCACCTGCTCAAAGGTGGTGCCGGCGCCCTTGAAATCGTAGTTTTTAATTTGCTCCAGGGCCTGCTGGTAGAGCTGGGCGGCGTGTTGACGGTCCGCTTCGCTGGGTGTATGTTTGGCCTCGTTTCCGCAGCCAGGCCAGCTCAGCATGGCAGTGCTGAGGAAGAGCAGATAGAGGGTGCGCATAATTTTTAGGGAGTGGGTGATAGCTGGCGCGAAAAAAGAGTTAAACAATGGTAATTATATTGGCCTGCAGGGGCAACTGGTCCCAAGGTGGTGCTGAATGAGCAGGAATGAAAAACGCGCCTCCGGGCGCAGATGGGCATGGCTATTGGTGCTGCTGGCGGCTCTGGCAGTTGGCGGCTGGGCCGGGTACACCCGCTGGCAGGCGGCGCAGCTGGAGAAGCAGGCCCAGGCTGCCTTCCAACAGGGAGAGACACTGCGCGGCCTGGGCAAAATGGAGGAAGCTGCTGGCTTCTACCAGGAGGCCGTGGAGATCAAGCCCGACTACGCCCAGGCCTGGGCCAATCTGGGGGTGGTGAGGGCAGCTGGCGAGCAGTACAGCGAAGCGGCAAGTTCCTTCGACAAGGCCCTGGAGTTGAACCCGGGTATCTTCGAGGCGCGTATCGGCCTGGCCCTTTGCATGGGGGGGCTGGGCAATTTCGCCGAGGCCGAGGCCAACTACAAAAAAGCTATCAAGCTGCGCCCTGATTTCGCCGAGATCTACTACAGCCTCGGGTATCTCTACCAGCAGCAGAACCTCTACGAGGAGGCGGTGCCCCAGTACGAAAAGGCGCTGCAGCTGAAACCCACCTTCGTGCCGGCCCTGGCCAATCTCGGCAAAGTCCAACAGCTGATGCACAATCCCGGCGAGGCCATCGCCTGGTACCAGCGGGCCCTGGCCATCTCCCCCCGCGAGGGCCCCTTGCACCTGGATCTGGGCAACAGCTATCTGGATCTGGCGGATTACGCCGCGGCCAAGGCCGCCTACCAGCAGGCCGTAGAACTGGGCGTGCAGAGCGGCCGGCTTTTTCACAACCTCGGGGTGATCACCCAACAGGAAGGCAGCCTGGAGGCTGCCAAGAACTACTACCGCCGTGCCCTGCAGCTGGACACTACCTATGCCGAGACCTATTACCGGCTGGGCACGACTATGGAGAAGCTCGGCGAAGAGCTGCAGGCGGCGGCGCTCTATTTCCGAACCCTGAGGGTGGACCCGGATTACCCTTCGGCCTATTACAATCTGGCCCAGTTGTATTTCCGGCAGGGAAGGGCGGAAGAGGGCCAGCAGATCATGAAGATCTTCCAGGACCTCAAGGAGTACGAAAGGCAGCGCAAGGACAAGGCGGCCACCCTGGAGAAGAACCCCCGCGATCCGCAGGCCGCCTATGGGCTGGGCATGGTCCACTTTGACTACAAGCGCTACAAGAAGTCCAGAGAGTTTTTCGAGCAGGCCCTCAAGCTCAATCCGGATTTTGCCCCGGCCAGGGAAAAACTTGCCGAGACCGACAACCTCAAGCCGCCTGCCGCGGCCCCGTCCAACTGATGAAGATGAACCGCTGGTCCTGGGTTTTCCTGCTGGCGCTGCTGGCGTGTAGTTCCTCTCCCCAGCGGGAGGGCACCCGCCGCATGGCCGCGCGTCTGGCGCAGATCGCCAAAGAGCAGAACCCGGCGGCTAATTATTTTCTCAACGGCGCGCGGGTCGAGTATTATCGGAGCCAGAAACCGCCGGCTGATCCGATAAAAAAGATCGAATTCGATGTTACCCTGGCCAAGGAACTGCTTTACGCCGGCCAGACCGAAGAGGCCATCGACCTCTTCCGCCAGGTGCAACCCCAGGCCGAACGCTACCATCTAAAGGCCAAACCCAGCATTGAGGACCTGCTGGCCCTGGCGTACCTGCGCCTGGGTGAACAGGACAACTGCATCCTCCAGCACAACTCCCACTCCTGCGTGTTTCCCATCGCCGGCGATGGCATTCACCAGAACCAGCGCGGCTCGCGCCAGGCTATCGAGGCGTACACTGCCCTGCTGCAGAGCGATCCAACAGATTTGGCCTCGCGCTGGTTGCTCAACATCGCCTACATGACCGTGGGTGAATACCCCCAGCGTGTGCCGCCCCAGTGGCTCATCCCCCTATCGACCTTTGCTTCGGACTACGATATCAAGCCCTTTCCGGATATCGCCCCCAGCCTGGGGCTGGACCTGAAGGGGTTGTCCGGAGCGGTGATCTCGGAGGATTTCGACAACGACGGGTTTCTCGACCTGCTGATCTCTCGCTGGGGGCTGCAGGACCAGCTCCGCTACTTCCATAGCGAGGGGAACGGGCATTTTACCGAGCGCACCGAAGAGGCCGGCCTGACAGGCATCGTCAGCGGCCTGAACATGATGCAGACCGACTACAACAATGACGGAAACGCCGACGTGTTGGTGTTGCGCGGGGCCTGGTTCGGGGAAGAGGGCCGCATCCCGCATTCCCTGTTGCGCAACAATGGCGACGATACCTTTGAGGATGTCACCGAGGCGGCCGGCATGTTCAGCGCCAATCCCACGCAGACCGCGGCTTGGGGCGATTACGACAACGACGGCTGGGTGGACGTGTTCATCGGCAACGAGACCATGCCCGGCAGCCCGCACGAGCGCTTCCATCCCTGTGAATTGTTTCACAACGAGCGCCAGGGCACCTTCACCGAGGTAGCCAAGGAAAACGGGCTGGCGGTGGTGGGTTTTGTCAAGGGGGCGGTCTGGGCCGACTACGACAACGACGGCGATCTGGATCTCTACCTGTCGCGCTTCACCGAGCCCAACCTGCTCTTTAAAAACGAAGGCAGCGACGGCCAAGGCCACTGGGGTTTCGCCGAGGTGGGCCGGCAGGCCGGGGTGAGCCAGCCCCTGCGCAGTTTTCCCACCTGGTTCTTCGACTACGACAACGACGGCTGGGAAGATCTCTTCGTCGCCGGGTACGAAACGGTGCTGGGGCGGGCTATTGTCCAGGACGTGGTGGCCGACTATCTGGGGCTGCCCACCGAAGCGGAGCGCTGCCGGCTCTATCACAACCGGGGGGACGGCACCTTCGAGGATGTCAGCCAGCAGGCCCGCGTCTCCAAGGTGATCTACACCATGGGCTGCAACTTCGGCGATCTGGACAACGACGGCTGGCTCGACTTCTACCTGGGCACTGGCAACCCGGATTACCGTTCCCTCACGCCCCACCGCATGTTCCGCAACGCCGGCGGGCAGTTCTTCCAGGATGTGACCACCTCGGGCGGCTTTGGCAATTTGCAAAAGGGCCACGGGGTCTCCTTCGCGGATTTGGACAACGACGGGGACCAGGACGTCTACGAGGTCATCGGCGGGGCCTATACCGGGGACGTCTATCAGAACATGCTCTTCGAGAACCCCGGGCACGGCAAGCACTGGATCACCCTCAAGTTGGAGGGGGTGCAGTCCAACCGCGCCGGCATCGGGGCGCGTATCCGGGTGCGGGTGAGCACGCCTGCGGGGTCGCGCGACATCCGTGCCACGGTGGGCACGGGCGCTAGCTTTGGCGCCAACAGCTTACAACAAGAATTGGGACTGGGAGACGCCACCGGCATCGAGGAGATCGAGGTGCGCTGGCCTAGCGGCGAGGTCCAGCGTTTCACCGGCGTGGCCATGGATCACTTTTACCAACTCCGCGAGGACCGCGAAGACCTCATCCTCCAGGAGCGCCGGCAGTTCTCGCTGGCCGGTGGGGGAGCGCCGGCCCACCACCACTGAGCCCCGGTTTGCCCAGGCCCCCTGCCGTGCAGGATGGGGTGGCCCTTGCCGAAGAACCAGATCACATCCACCCCGTAGGATATGCCCACCCCGACAAAGAAGCCGACGATCAGGCCCACAAAAAAGGGCCGGCACGCCCGGTACGCCTGCACCCCGCCCAGGCGCAGGGTCAGCGATTTGAGCGCCCAAGCCACGAAAACCGACAGGGCAATGCGCCGCACCATTCAGGTGGTGGCCACGGTGAATCCCACCGGGTTGAGGGCCACCAGTGGAAGCGGTACTGGCACAGGGACAAGAGCGAATAGATCAGGGCGCCCAGCCCCAGGTAGGTCAGCTTGCCCCAGTCAGTTGGTTGCGGATCGCGCAGCTGGTACACCACCCAGTCAAAGGCGACGCCGCCGGCGCCGGCGCCGGGCTGGAAGAACCAGGAGCGGAAGTTGCCCGCTCCGTATTTGTAACACATGTAGAGCATGAAGTAGATGGTGACCGCCAGGCTGGTGCACACCGCCAGGGCCAGGGCCAGGCTGCGCTTGCGGGGGCACAACTCGTTAAGTTTGGCGGCGTGGGCCGCCGAAGGCATAAAGATCGACTCGATGTCCCCGCACCAGGAATAGGCCAGGGCCACCAGGTTGGGAGCGGGAATGGCGGTGCCGCAGAGGGCTAGCGCCAGGCCCTGGCTGGCCATGGGCGGGGTGAGATAGTGCATGCCAGACTGCACCGCCAGCCGGGTGATGCCGATGACCATGAAGAGCACGCCCGCCAGGTACAGGATGGCCACCTGCGGGTCCATGCCCGCCTTCCAGGTCCAGGCCAGGATATAACAGATCCCGCCCAAGAGGCCGTAGACGGCCAGGCGATAGGGAATCAGCTCGGCGTCATCGGCGATGCCTGAGCGCCGGCCAAAGGCCTTGCCGAACACCGCGGCCAGGTGGTGTCGGCCCATCCACAGACTCCACAGCACCATGGCCACAAAGGCTCCGTGCGCCTGCCAGGAGAGCGATTGCCAGTCCCAGACAAAGGCGTCTGGACTGGAGACCTCCAGGCTGGCCCAGCCCACCAGCCCGCTTTCGGCGAGGGTGAAGAGGTAGCAGAACCAGACGCTGAAGGAGATGGAGGTGCCTACCAGATACATGAAGCCCACCGCGGGAAAATAGAGGACCAGCAGGACGGGAGGCATACCGGGAAGCAGCTGCAGGGTGTTGTCCTGGTGAACGGGGAGCTGGGGGAAGCCGGGATAGAAATAGGCGATGGTGTTGAAGAGGATGAGAACCAGGGGCAGGGCGCAGCCCAGCCAGAAAGCGCGGCTGCGCAGGGTGGGCGCTAGCGCTCCGTCTGGACTCGCCTCGATGAGCAGACGGGGAACTTCGGTCAGGGGAAAGGCCAGGCGCTCGTGTTCCACCCATTGCCGGCGCAGGATCACCACCACGCAGAAACACACGAGGTACAGGGCCAGAATCAGGCTCAGCCACCAGCCCAGGGGACCCAGCCAGGCACCCAGAGGCAGAGGTTCCCCGGCGGGTAGGCCCTCGTAGAAATAGCGCATCGCCTGGTGATCTGGCGAGGGGATGGCCCAGTGGGGCAGGTAGGGCTGGAGGTATTCGGCCCACTCGTTTTCCGGGGTGGCCCCGTAATAGGGCTTGGAGATGATGGCCAGCAGGTAGCCGGCGACAAAGATGGGGATGCCGCTGGCGACCAGGCCCATGGCCAGGATGGTGACCAGTTCCGAGGGGGTCAGGCCGCGCGAAGGGCGCCAGCGTTTGAGCAGGGCGTTGGCAAATACGATGACAACAAAAGGGACGCCCACGCCGATGGGGAAGAAGGACCAGGTGATTTCGGAGGAACCGACGATCCAGATCGAGTACGGGCCGCCCAGGCTGATTAATAAGACTAACCCCAGGCATAGCAGGACCGAGGGGAGGGTGAGGCCTGGGGCTGGAGGCTCAGGGGCCTGAGCCTAAGACATGGGGGTTGGACCCCATCTCCAGCACCGCAGGGGTAGACCCCTGGCGGACCACCAACAATTTGTCGGTGGGCAGGTCGCGCAGAGTCTGGGTGGTGCCGTCCGGCCAGGTGAGTTCGAGCAGGTCCACCCGGGTCTGCGTGCCCAGACCGAAATGGGCCCGCAGGTCGTTGATGGCCAGGAAACTGCCGGCACTGCTGATGGTGCGCCACTGGGACTGGCCTGCGGCCACTAAGCGGATACGGGTGCCCACCCCGTCGCGGTTGACCGCAGCGCCAAAGACCTGGACCAGGAGCCAATGTTGTCTGTTGCCGCCCTCGTTGCGCAGCAGGGTCGGGGTGTCGTTCAGGTTGTTGACAAAGACATCCCCGTCCCCGTCGTCATCGTAGTCGCCGAAGGCGGCGCCCCGGCTGACCTTCTCGATTTTCATGCCCGGTCCCGCCTGCAGTAGCTCGGCGAAACGCCCTTTCCCCTGATTGAGGAAGAGTTGGTTGCGCTGCCGGTAGGGGCTGCCGGTGGGCACTTGGTCCACCTGGGGGTAGACATGGCCGTTGGCGACAAAGATGTCCAGATCGGCGTCGTTGTCAAAGTCGACGAACTTGGTGCCCCAGCCCAGGAAGTTGAGGGTAGGGGCGGTCAGGCCAGCCTGGACCGTGATATCGGAGAAGCGGTTGGGTCCGTCGTTGCGGTAGAGGGTATCGCCCTCGCGAAAAAAATTAGTCTTCTGGATGTCCATGTCGCCGTCGTTGTCGAAGTCGCCCGCGTCGATCCCCATGCCCGCCTGCTCTTTGCCTTCGCCGTTGTACGCCACCCCGGCCATCACGCCGATGTCGATAAAGGTGCCGTCGCCCTGGTTGTGGAAGAGCAGGCTGGGGGTTTCGTCATCGGCGACGTAGATGTCCATGTGGCCGTCTTGGTCAAAGTCCTCGACCACAACCCCCAGGCCGTAGTACTCGCTGGCCCCGGCGATCCCGGAGGGTTTGCTCACGTCGATGAAGCGTCCATCGCCCTCGTTGCGGTAGAGCACATCAGCTGCCCCTGGCATGCCCTTGGGCCCGCAGTAGACCTGCACGCCGCCCATGTACACGCAATCCTTGCGTTTGGCAGCATCGACGGCGGTCCGGTCGAAGATTAAGTAGTTGGCCACGTAGAGGTCCAGATCGCCGTCGTTGTCGTAATCAAAAAAAGCAGTGCTGGTGCTAAAGTCGTCACCGGCCACGCCCGCCCTGGCGGTGATATCGGCGAACTTGCCCTGGCCCTCGTTGCGGTAGACCACATTGGGGCCGTAGTTGGTCACGTAGAGATCGCGGTCGCCGTCGTTGTCGATATCCCCGGCGGCACAACCGGTCCCCCAGCTCGGATCGCCCAAGCCGGCCTGGGCGGTGATATCGGCGAACTTGCCCTGGCCTTCGTTGCGGTAGAACACGTCACCGGGGCCCGACTTCTGCTGGTAGGTTTCAAAGGTGGCGCCGTTGACCACGTAGAGATCTAGGTCGCCGTCGTTGTCATAGTCGAAGAAACCGCCGCCGCTGCCGTGGGCCTCGACGATGTACTTTTTTTCGAGACCGCCAAAGGTGTTGCGCAGGGTGATGCCGGCGGCCACCGTCTGGTCGGTGAAGCCCACCTGGGCCAGGGCGGGGGTGAGGGCAGTCCAAAAAAAAAGAAGGAATAACATGGGGACTCGCAGAGGGATAACAAAGGGGGTGGGACAGTCTGGACCATCCCACCCCCGGACAGTGACAGAGAATCGAGAATCAGTTCACCATCTGCATAAGGCGCTGGGTCATCGAGCCTTCCTGGGTGAGGGCGTAGACAATGACATTTACGGCCATCTGCAACTGGCGGGTGGTGTCTCCGCCGTAGCGCTGGTTGCCAAAGCCCCAGCCGCCCATGCCCGGCTGGACGCCGGCGAGCCGGCCTTTGATATAATACCCCATCATGTAGTTCCAGGCGG
>SICG01000153.1 GCA_009691525.1 Candidatus Latescibacterota bacterium
GTGGGACTGACAGAAAGAGGGCTGGGCAGCGTGTGCCCTGGAGGCTCAGGCAGGAAGGGGCGGAGCGCGCGGACTGGTAGGAGAGGCGAGCGGATCTCGAAGGGCGAATTCAGGAGGGCCGTGACTGGGGTAGAACAAAGAGTGCTGCCTAGGATCTATACCGATAGCGGCGAGCGGCTGGAAGTGCAGGCTGATAGCGAGGGGGGGCAGGGGCTCGGAGAAGGTCTTGGGCAGCAGGCTGGGAGTGTCCTGGAGAAACTTTACGCAGCAACTACCCCAAGCGTCGTGGTCGTGGTGTGATTGATCCTGGTCACTCGCTTGGTCGGTATGGTGGCACTCTCCGTGTTCCTGCTCCTCCTGCGCTTCGGCATGAACCTGTCCGGTCGCTGCTCCATAACAGAGGCAGAAAGTGAAGCCGTATAGATAGAGAATGCCGGTCAGGGCCGCCAGGAACTTCCTCATCGCACCTCGAAGTGAACTCGAAAGAACGGATATAGTCTAATGAAGTCAGTAGCCATCTGCAAACAGGAATTCGCAGAAAGCGAATCGGGATCTTGGGGATAGGGTGGAGACCGCCGATGTGCTTCTCGGGTTCCTCGGTTTTACCTGATCACTGCGAGTTCCTATCTTACCCACATTTCCCCCTCCAAAGATCGCCCTGAAACGCTTCATCGGCTGAGGAAAAGCACCATGCCCGACTTTCTCCACGCGCTCCAAAGCGGCGCGACCCACCTTTGGCTGTTCATCCCCGCCGCGATTCTGCTCGGGGCATTACACGGCCTGGAGCCCGGCCACTCCAAAACCATGATGGCGGCGTTCATTGTCGCCATTCGCGGCACCATCGGGCAGGCGGTGTTGCTCGGCCCTGCGGCCTTCACGGTTTACTGGTCTGCCTGCAACTCAAACGCGCGACCCTGGGCTTTGTTATGGTCGGTGCCTTCAGCTTTGGCCTCGCCTTGACTGTGGTCGCCACCGGCGCCCTCGCCGCCTGGAGTGTGCAGCACGCCGAGCAGCGTTTCCGCGGCTTTGGCGAGGTTATGCGCCGGGCGCCCTACGTCTCGTGTGTCGTGATCATTTTTCTCGCTTCCTATATGGCCTGGCATGGCTGGCATGGACTTCACCAATAACCCAAAGCCCGAAGGCCCCAATCAGGGGCCCTAAACAGCACTTGGTGGCCGCCGGCCAGAGCTTGGTGGTGGAGTTGTTGGAAGAGATGAACCAGCAATCGGTCGAGGCTGCCTACAAGGTTGCGGTGGATCAGATTCGGTGGCAGGTGCCGCCTATTCCCGCACCAGCCTGGGCGTGCCGAAGCCGTCGTTGATCACGTAGGAGCGGGCCGGGATTTCGGCCCGGTCGGGGATGACTAGGTCGAGTTCGGAGCTATTCTCGATGATGGTGCCGGCCCCCACCCGCACGCCCTCTCCCAGGCACACCTTGCCGGGCCGCCGCTCGCCGCTTTTGATGGTGCCGATCACCGTGGCCGAGCCGATGCGGCAGCCGGCCCCCACCTCCACCAGGCCGTAGATCTCGGTATTGGCGCCGACCACCGCGTGGTCGCCGATGTGCACCGGCCCAAAGAGGCCGGCGTCGGTGCCGATCGACACATAGTCGCCGATGATGGGGTGGCGCTGCTGCACCTTTTCGCTCAGCCCGCCCATGGTGCAGGGCAGCAGGTGGCAGCCCGAGCCGATGACTCCGGTCTGGCCGGTGGTGATGCCCCGGTGGGGGTGGTCGAGAAAGTTGGCGTCGCCGATGTGCGTCTCGGGGTGCAGGTCGGCCTGGTAGTAGCGGCCGCCCAGCTCGGAGATGGCCCGTGGCAGCAGGGGCACGGGCAGGCGTTCCAGCGAGGGGTTGCGTTCCACCGTGCCAGTCCGGGTGAGGGCGTGGCCGATGTCGTGGTAGAAGAGCACCCGCCAGCCCGGGTAGGTACTCATTACCAGCTGCATCTGATAGTCGAAAGCGAACTCCCAGTCCAGGTCCTTCATGAAGCGGCGGTACAGGTCCAGGTCGCGGCGGCGGATGGCCTCGTCCAGCGGGGTGACAAAGTCGACCTGGGCCAGCTGCTGGGGACTGAGCCGGCAGGCATGAAGCAGGTAGGCGTCCCACACTGCCGGGTCGCGCAGGGAGGCGAAGCGATTCCAGCGGGCCCGCTCCTTGAGCTGGGGTAACTCCCACAAGAGGGCAAAGGCCGTCAACAGGGCGCGTTCCTCCAGGCCATTGCCCTCGCCGGCAGCCAGCAGGGATTGGGCGATCATGGCGTAGAGCTGGTCGGCGATCTCACCAAGGGCTTGGTCCAGTTCGTGTTTTTGGCAATGGGGGTCAAGGGCGTTGTGGGAACCGGGAGCCACGCATTCGAGCAGGTTGCCCAGCAGGGTCTCGAGGATGTCGCGGTTGACAAAGCCTCTTCCGGAGCGCTGGGAGAGGATGGCGGGGTCCACTGGGTCGATGCGCAGGGCCGCCATCTCCTCGGGGGCGTAGAGGGCCTGCAGTTGCTCCAGCAGCGGGTTCAACAGGGCCCGCTTGCGTCTTTCGTAGGAAGAGTCGAATAGGGTGCTCATGGCTCTTAGGATAGATATTTGGTCAGCCGCTGGCAATCGGGCGTTTTGGCCTCGCGGCGAACCAGATGAGCCAAGGCGTCTGCACTGGCCACCGTGGCTATCAGCGTGAGCTGCGGCATTTGTATCCCTGGCGGGCACTTTGCTCGCCGGGGGGAAGGAGCTATTTTGAGCTCAACCTGACAGGAGGAAGTCCCAATGCATCCATTTGAAGATCTCGTCGTCCCGCCTGGGGCCGTGGGTATACACTGGTTCGGACAGAGCAGCTATGCGCTCAAGAACGAAGCGGGGACCATCGTGTCGGTGGATCCCTACTTTCCCCGCGAGCGGTCTCCTGAGCGTTTTGTCCACCTCCGCCCGCCCTTGGCCGAGGAATGCCTGCGCCCCGATTTTATCCTGCTGACCCACAACCACCGGGACCACACCTGGCCCGAGTCTCTGCAGAGGATCTGGGCTGCCTTTCCGGAGGTGCCCTACTTTGGTCCGCACGAGAGTGAGCAGGAGATACGCAAGGAAGGCATGGGTACAGCGGCTGTCACAGTGGTGGCAGCTGGAGAGCAGGTGCAGCTAGGCACTATGAGGGCGCATGCGGTATGGGCCAAACCGCCCGGCGGGCTGCCCGAGGACAAGATCGAGCCGCCCGATGTCACCCACCTGGGTTTTGTGGTGGACACCGGTCCGGTGCGGGTCTATATCTCGGGTGATCCGGTCCACACCTTTGCCGGGCACGAGTCGCTGCTGGGGCCGGTGCGGGCGCTGCGGCCCGATATCGGCATGCTCACCTGCCAGCCGGGCGAGGGGGAGTTTCCCTCCTTCGCCGGCTCGGCGGAGGTGGCGGTGAAGCTGGGGTTGAAGGCGGCGGTGCCGGCCCACTATTCCTGCTTTGTGTCGCGCAACTACAATCCACGGGAGTGGGCATCCCATCTGCCGGTTGGCGGGCCGCAGCCGCTGATCATCCCCTACAATCAGTCGGTGATCTATACACCCTGAGTCTATTTCAGCCAGCGGTCCCAGAAGGAGAAGGCTTCGGCCTGCATGGGCAGGTCGAATTTGTGGAGCCCCTGGTAGAAGCTGCAGGTGTAGTGGTCGGCGGCTTTGGCCTTGGCATAGACTGCGCCGAGGATACGGTCGGCCGCTTTCATTTCTGTGGGGGTATAGAGGGTGTCCTGCCAGGTGTTGAGCACCAGGGTGGGTTGGGGGACGCGCAGGCCGAGGATCTCGGGGAAGTCCAGATCCGCCGGCAGCAGGGGCACATAAGCCATCCAGGTATGGGTGAAACTCTTGTGGAGGAGGAAATCTCTCCAGGTGCTCATGAAGCCGGCGCACACCGCAGCGCGGATGCGCGGGTCCAGTCCGGCCAGGAAGACGGTGCGCAGGCCCCCACCCGACAGGCCGCCGCAGCCCACCCGCCCGGGGTCCACGTCGGGGCGGCTGCACAGGTAGTCGAGGGCGCGCTGGTCCTCGGTGAGAAAGACCCCCGGCCAGGTGGTGCCGGCGCAGAAGAGACTCTTGGCCACCACCGTCTCCTGGTCCGAGGCCCAGGTATTATATTCGGCGATCTCGCGCACCGACTCCGGGTTGCGGTCCTTTCTTCCTCCATGCAACGCCTGGGGCACCTCCTGGTAACGAATGCGGCGGCTGCCGAAAAGGAAGGTGTCGTGGACCAGCACCGCGTACCCTTGGCGGGCCAGCTCATTGGCCCAGGCCACCCCGCCGTAGTAGTTCTGTCGATAAGGCCCCAGCAGCGGATGGGTGCGGCCAGGCAGGCGGGCAATCTTGCGCCAGCCAAAGTACTTGTTGCCGCCGTGGTCGTGCAGGGCCAGCACCCCCGGCAGCCGGCCCTTGGCCCCGGCGGGTTTGAGGAATACCGCCTGGGTGCGCGGCCCAGCGGGCAGTTGCCAGGACACCTCCTCGATGTGCAGACCATCGTGCAGGTGTTTCTTGTCCACCCGCACCTTGGGCATCCTGCCCAGGTCGGGTTGAGCGAGTAGCTCCAGCACCCGGCTCCTGGCTTTTGGCTGCCAGCCAGCGAGGGACTTGAAGCGATCCTGCCTGAAGGAGAGGGCGGGCAACTCGGCGGGCAAGAGGCCTGCGGCCCACGCCCCGTACGATCCCAGCATATTCTGCGGCATTCCTTCCTCCTTGGCCTATTGTGCGCAATTCGCGTCGATCATATTATTCTGCGGCCTTTTACAACCGGGAAATACCGACATGCCAGAGATCAAAGTCAAGACCCATGCCGAAGGGGCGGTATTGCCCCGCGAGGAACAACTGGCGTGGAAGATCGCCGCTATGGCCGCTGCCAACCGCCAGGCCGAGCCGAAAGTGATCGAGATGATCGGCAACCGGCTGATCGACAACGCGGCCGTGGCCTTGGCCGCAATTAACCGCGAGCCAGTGCGCCATGCCCGGCTCTTGGCCCTGGGTTATCCGCATCCCAACAATAGCGGAGCGCGGCTTTTCGGCCTGCCCAACGAGCGCAGTTTCCACTGCGAGTGGGCAGCGCTGGCCAACGGGGTGGCGGTGCGCGAGCTGGACATGCACGATACCTACCTGGCCGCCGATTACTCCCACCCGGCCGACAATATCCCCGGCTTGCTGGCCGTGGCCCAGCAGGCTGGCTGCGGAGGGCAGGAGTTGATGCTGGGGTTGTTGACCGCGTACGAGACCCAGATGGCCCTGGTCAGCGGCATCTGCCTGCACGAACATAAGATCGACCACGTGGCTCATCTGGCTCCAGCGGTGGCCGCCGGCATCGGCACCCTCTTGGGGTTGCCAATCGAAGAGATCTTCCAGGCTGTCAACCAGAGCGTACACCTGGCCTGCGCCACCCGGCAGTCGCGCAAGGGGGACATCACTTCGTGGAAGGCCTACGCCCCGGCCCAGGCCAACAAGATCGCCATCGAGGCGGTGTCGCGGGCCCGCCTGGGGGAACGCTCGCCTTCGCCCATCTACGAGGGCCGCGACGCGGTGATCGCCTGGATGCTGGGTGGGCCAGAGCGCGAGTACACGGTGCCGCTACCGGCGCCCGGCGAGCCATTGCGGGCCATCCTGCGCTCTTATACCAAAGAACACTCGGCCGAGTACCAGGCCCAGGCCCTTATCGACATCGGCGCCGCCCTGCACGCCCGCCGGCTCGACCTGGGCGCGGTGCAGGAGGTGGTGATCCGCACCAGCCACCACACCCACTACGTCATCGGCACCGGGTCCAACGACCCCCAGAAAATGGACCCCGATGCCTCGCGCGAAACCCTCGACCACAGCGTCATGTACATCCTGGCGGTGGCCTGGGAGGACGGGGCCTGGCACCACGTGAAAAGTTATACCTCGGAGCGGGCGCACCGGCCCTCGACGGTGCGGCTGTGGCACCAGATCCGCACCGAGGAGGTGGAGGAGTGGACCCGGGCGTACCACGCCGCTGATCCGGACGAGAAGAAGTTCGGGGCCGAGGTGGTGGTGGTGATGAAGGACGGCACGCGCATCGCCGAGCGGCTGGACAACCCCAATGCCCACTACCTGGGCAAGAAACCCTTCAGCCGGCCAGACTATGTGCGCAAATTGCAGGTGTTGAGCGAGGGCATGGTGGAGGCAGGCGAGATCGCGCGTTTCGTGGGCCTGGTGGAGCGCCTGCGCCAGCTCAGCGCGGCCGAGGTGAGGCAACTGAATCCGGTGGCGATGGCAGAACAAATTGAGGACGCCCACAGCGAACGAGTGGGGTTGTTTTGAGCGAGGAGAAAACCATGACAAAAGCGAGGATCGGGTTCATCGGCGCCGGCTGGTGGGCCACCAGCAACCACATGCCGGTATTGGCGGCCAGGCAGGATGTGGAGCTGGCTGGAGTGTGCCGGCTGGGCCAGGCAGAGCTGCGCCAGGTACAGGAGCGCTTCGGCTTCAAGTACGCCACCGAAGATTACCGAGAACTGCTGGAGAAATGCGAGTTGGACGGGGTGGTGGTGGCCTCGCCCCACACCCTGCACTACGATCACGCCAGCGCGGCGCTAAACCGGGGCTTACATGTGATGTGCGAAAAGCCGATGACCACCCGCGGCGCCCATGCCCGCGAGTTGGTGCGTCTGGCGGAGGAAAAGGGGGTGCAGCTGCTGGTGCCCTATGGCTGGCACTACAAGGGATTTACCCAGCAGGCCAAGCAGTGGCTGGATCAGGGTGTGGTGGGAAAGGTCGAGCACGTGCTCTGCCACATGGCCTCGCCGCTGCGCGGGCTGCTCAGTGGGGCCGGCATGAAGGTGGCCGACATCAGCGGCCAGTCGAGTGCCAATCTCTTCGACCCCGATCCCAAGACCTGGGCCGACCCGCAGGTGGCCGGCGGCGGGTACGGCCATGCCCAGCTCTCCCATGCCTCGGGTCTGATGTTCTGGATGAGCGGGCTGCGGGCGCAGACGGTGTACGGCAACATGAGTGCGCCGGGAGCGCAGGTGGAGCTGTACGACGCGATCTCGGTGCGTTTTGAGGGCGGGGCCATCGGCACGGTGAGCGGGGCCGGCACCGTGCCCACAGACCAGGGTTTTCAGTTGGACATCCGCATCTTTGGCTCAGAGGGTATGCTGCTTTTGGACTGCGAGCGGGCCCGGTTGGAGTTGCGGCGCGACGACCGCAAGCACCAGAGTGTGGGACTGGCCCCGGATGCCGGGGAATACGAGTGCAGCGGCCCGCCGAACAATTTTGCCGACTTGATTCTGGGGAAGACAAATATAAATTGGGCGCCGGGTGAGGCGGCCATGCGCGCTGTGGAGCTGCTGGACGCGGCGTACCGTTCGGCGGTGTCGGGCAAACCAGAACAAGTCTGAGAGAGGAGAGGTCGATGAAGATCACCAACATCAAAACCGCCGCCACCAGCGGGCACGGCATGCATCTGTGGGTGAAGGTGGAGACCGACGCCGGCATCACTGGCCTGGGGGAGTGCGTACACGGAGGGGTGCAGGCCATTGCCATCATCCAGCAGTTGCGCCCCCAGCTCATCGGCCGCGACCCCTTTGCCATCGACGCGATCTTTGAAGAAATGCGGCGTGGCCATGTATTCGACGGCGGCTTTGCCGGGGCGCTGATCACTGCGCTCACCGGCATCGAGATCGCCCTGTGGGATCTCAAAGGCAAGGCGCTCAAGGCCCCTATCTACGAGCTGATGGGCGGTAAGTTCCGCGACAAGATCCGGGTCTACGCCGACTGCCAGGTCGATCCGGGCATGGATTTTGGCGCGGTGCAACAGGTGGTGGACAGCGTGCTGGCGCGCGGCTTCACGGCTTTCAAGATCGATGTGGACGGCGGGGCGGCAAAAAACAAAGACCCCTTCAATTTTACCGCCAGCGAGTGGGAACACGACCGTATGATTCAGCTGGTGGAGATGGCCTGCCGGGCCGCCGGGCCAGAGATTGCGGTGGCCGCCGACGTACATACCCGTCTCGACGTGCCCAGCGCCATTCGCCTGGCCCGCGACTGCGAGCAGTTCCATCTGCTGTGGCTGGAGGAACCAGTCCCCCCCGAGAACATCGAGGCTATGCGCGAGGTGAAGCGGGCGACCACCACTCCGATCTGTGCCGGCGAGAATCTCTACCTGCGCCACGGGTTCCGCGAACTGATCGAGAAGCAAGCGGTGGACGCGATCATGCCCGACATCCCCAAATGCGGTGGCCTGTCGGAATGCCGCAAGATCGCCAATCTGGCCGAACTCTACTACATCCCCTTTGCCCCGCACAACGTGGCCTCGCCCATCGGCACCATGGCCTCCTGCCATGTGTGCGCCAGCATCCCCAATTTCCTGGTCATCGAATTCCACTGGTTCCACCGCGAGTACTGGAGCACCATCATCAAAGAGAAAACCGACATCATCAAAGACGGGTACATTGCGATGAGCGACCGGCCCGGCATCGGCCTGGAGTTGGACGAGGAGGTGGCGCGAGCGCACCAGTACCCGGGGACCACCTGGTTCGCCGAATGAAGCTGCCGGCCCTCCTGCCGATGCGCCCCTTTTTGCGCGAGATGGTGTGGGGTGGGCGGCGCCTGGGGGAGTACTACCATAAAAACCTCCCGGCGGGCAAAACCATCGGGGAGTCCCTGGAGGTCTCGGTCCTGCCGGGCATGGAGAGTGTGGTGGCTGGCGGGCCGCTGGCGGGCTGGAGTCTGACCCGGGTGATGGGGGAGTTCGGCGCAGAGTTGGTGGGCGCGCCGGTCTGGGAGCGGTACGGGGGGGATTTCCCGCTGCTGATCAAACTGCTCGATCCGGCCGCCGACCTTTCCATCCAGGTGCATCCAGACGACCAGTACGCGCGGGCCCAGGGGCTGGGCAGTTGGGGCAAAATGGAGGTCTGGTACGTGCTGCGTTCGGAGGAAGGGCGCATTGCCCACGGGCTTAAGGTGGGCATAGGCCGCCGCGAACTGGAGGCGGCGCTCGCCGAGGGCAGGGTGGAAGAGGTGGTGAACTTCTTCCCGGCGCAGCCCGGGCAGGTGGTCTTTTCGCCGCCGGGCACCGTACATGCGCTGTGTGCCGGGGTGATGATCTACGAAGTGCAGCAGTCCAGCGACCTGACCTTTAGGCTCTACGATTACAAGCGCCCAGGCTTGGATGGCAAACCGCGCCAGTTACATCTCGCCGAGGGTCTGGAGATGACCGATTTCGCGCGCTCCGCCCCGCCGCCTTTCTCCTGGCAGGAATGCGCCGACGGGCTGCTGGTCGAGTCTGAACACTTCACCCTGCGCCGCTATGGACCTTGCCGTGCTGCCATAGTCCACCCGGTGAGCCCGGCTTTCACTGCCCTCACCCTGATCAGCGGCGCAGCTCGGGTGCAGGGTGAAAGAGCTGAGTATGCGCTGCGGGCCGGCGAGACGGCGCTGGTGCCGGCCGGGCGCCAGGTAGAGGTGTTGCCCCTCCCGGAATGCGAGTACCTGCTCGCCGCACCGCACTTCAGTTGAAGCAGAGAGAAGCCATGAAATATGTGATCCGGGCCGGCGGCTTGGGCACCCGCCTGTGGCCTTATAGCCGCGCTCTGAAACCCAAGCAGTTTCACGCCCTGGCCGGGTCCCGCACCATGTTGCAGGAGTCGGTGGAGCGGCTGGAGCCGGTGGCAGATCTGGGAGATATCTATATCTCCACCGGGGCGCAGATGGTGGAGCTGGTGCGCGCCCAATTGCCCCAGCTACCCGCCGACCAGCTGATCGTCGAGCCGGCCCTGCGCAATACCGGGCCGGCCGTGGGCCTGGAGTGCGCCCTTTTGGAGGCCCGCCATCCGGGCTGCACCATCGCCAGTCTGGGCTCGGACCACTATATCGGCAAGGGAGCGGAGTTCTGCCGATTGTTGCGGGTGGCCGAGGAGGCGGCGCAGTTGTACCCCGAGTACCTGTTTACCATCGGGGTGAAGCCGGTGCGGGTGGAGACGGGCTATGGGCATATCTGCAAGGGCGCGGTGTTGGACCGGGTGCAGGGTGAGGTGGTGTATCAAGTGGAGGCCTTCACCGAGAAGCCGGATGCAGTACGGGCCAAGCAGTACACCGAGAGCGGGCATTATCTGTGGAATGCCAACCAGTTTGTGTGGAAGGCGGCCACGGTGCTCGAACTCTTTGCGCGTTTCGAGCCCCAGTTCTACGCCGGGCTGATGAAGATCAAGGCGGCAGTGGGCACGACGAGGGAGGCAGAGGTCATCGCCGCCGAATATCCCCAACTGCAGTCGGTGGCTGTGGACAACGCCATCCTGGAGCGCGCCCCGCAGGTGGCCACTTTGGAGGGTGATCTAGGGTGGGGCGATATCGGCAGCTGGGGCACGCTGACCGATGTGTTGCCGGCTGATGCGCAGGGCAATCTGTTTTCGGGCCAGGTGCTGTCCCTCGATGCCCGAGGGGTGACGGCATACGGCCCGCCGGGCAAGCTGATAGCGCTGATGGGGGTCGAGGATCTGGTGATCGTGGACACACCCGACGCGCTGTTGGTCTGCCGCAAGGACCAGGCGCAGCGGGTGCGCGAGGTGATGGAGCGGTTGAAGGCCGAGGAGCAGTATCGGAAGTATACCTGAGAGGGCCGTTCCGGGGAACACCCGCTCCGATTTTTCCCAAGGCGCGGACTTCCCGCCCTGCTCGCTACCCTTCCCAGCCACCCTACCCGCGCAACGCCCCATACGTTGGGGCGTTGCGGGCTCCGCTCTCCCCTCAACCCCTCCCGCGTCCTTCCCCTCCCAGCTACTCCCCGG
>SICG01000007.1 GCA_009691525.1 Candidatus Latescibacterota bacterium
AGCCAGGCGGTAGAGCGGCGGAAGACAGCGACGCGCGCGTGCCAACCCTTCCAGGAGTTGGGCGGCGTACCCCGAGAACTCCTGCCCCAAGGTGAGGGGCTCATCATCCTGAAGGTGAGTCCGTCCGATCATTGGAACTTGGGAGAAGGCCTCGGCTTTCGTCGCCAGGGTGCGATGTAATTCTACGAGAGCCGGGACCAACTGGCCGTGAATGTTTTCGGCAGCCGCGATATTCATCGCCGATGGAAAGGTGTCATTGGATGACTGCCCGTAGTTGACGTGATCGTTGGGATGCACCGGGTGCTTTGCGCCTAGCTTCCCTCCGGCCAGTTCATTTGCCCGATTGGCGATCACCTCGTTGGCATTCATGTTGGTCTGGGTACCACTGCCCGTCTGCCAGACTGGCACCGGGAAGTGGTCGTCCCACCTCCCTGCGATCACCTCCTCTGTCGCCTGCACGATCAGGTCGGCGATTCGCTCGTCAAGCATCCCGAGGTCCTTGTTGGCCAGAACCGCAGCTTTCTTGACCTTGCCCATTGCCTGGATCAGTTCCCGAGGGAAGCGATCGATACCTGCACCGACCCGGAAGTTGTCCAGGGCGCGCTGGGTTTGGGCGCCATAGTAACAGTGGATTGGAACACTCACTGGCCCGACACTGTCCCATTCGATCCGTGTTTCCATGTTTCCCAAACTCCAACGCGGGTGCGGGTAACGGGTGAGGTGAAATTGACAAAAAATTATTCATTTGACAAGGAATGAGAAAAATAGTTAAATAGAGCGGGTTTTTCAAAATTCGCAGGTCCTTGTGACGAGGCAAAGAGTCACCTCAGGATTCGTTTTTGACCTCCGGGAGTGTCATGGGCACAGCAACGGATGGAATGCCCAGAATTTTGAAGCTGGCGATCCCAATTTGGATGTTGTGCCAACTGCTTCGGGGAACCCCGCTGGCTGCCGCTGCGCCGGTTTACTGGCAGGTGGGAGGCGCTGACGGAGAGTCATGGTCAGCCTGGACCGGTCTGAACGTGATGACAGACGACGCTGCGGCTCCAGGTGCTATCCAGCCCTTGGAGCTCAAACCGGACCAGAACATAGTCACCCGGTTGCCCAATTGGACCCGCTACCGGGAGCCCATCGACATGCATTACCGCGAAGGTATGCCCCGGGTCTGGCGGGGAATAGGAGATATCGCCAGGCCTGGTCATGTGACCCTTGAGACCGAGTTCATCGACGGGGACATCAATACCTTCTCTATCTCCAGGGGCTATGTAGCCGGCGGGGGGAAGGGCGGAGTCTGGGGCGAGTTCTATACCCTGGACCTGGGGGCCCAGATCCCTGTAGATCGCTTTGTGCTGGTTCCTCCAGATGGAGTGGATCCCTATTACCAGGATCCGTACCGCCCCAACTACAAATTCAATCAGTACCAGCTGACTGCCAGTAACGACAAGGCCTTGGTGGAAAGTCAGGTGGAGACGGCCGGCGGCGTGCAGGGGGTTGAGTGCGCCTGTCCTGATTATTACCAGTCCCTGGACATCCCCCTAGCCAGTGTAAACCAGAATTTCGATCCGGTCATCAATGTCGTTTTCCCCTTGCAGTATCTGCGCTTCCTGCGCATGCGATTGATCCCGGATTCATATGGGAGTTTCAACCGCTTTGCCATCGCAGATTTTGAAGTGTACGGCCGGGGTTTTGTGCCAAAGGCGACCTGGGAATCGGAGGTGATCGATCTGGGGGAAGTGGTCAACCTGGGGCAGGTGGTCCTGGGCATCAGCAAATGGCGCCGGGAAGGGGATCGCCTCGTGCCCGCGCCAGAGGCAGAGGTCGGGGTCGAGGTGAAGATCAAGACGGGTCTAGACGACACCCCGATAGCCTACCACAGCTACAATGACCTGGGCGAACCCGTAGAGGTGAGCCAAGCGGCATACGAGGGCATGAAGCCCAGGGTATGGCCCTGGGACCCAGCCGCCGTGGATTGGCAGGGACCTATTTCGGATGACCGACGGAATTGGAGTTTCCGGTCAGCGCCCATCCGGTCTTCGGGCGAGCACCCGCGAGTGCCGCGCGGACGGTACCTACAGGTGCAGGTGCTCATGGAGACCCAAGGTCTGTGGGAGTTTGCCCGCGTGGATTCGGTGGGGATCGAGGCGGCGCCCTTGCTGGCAGAGCGGGTGGTGGGGGAAGTCGCCGTACTCGGCGCTCTCCAGCCTCAGGGACACCTGGTGCAAGTCCAGGCAGGGGAACCTACCGAGTTCCTCTACGACATCCGGGCGGATTTTGCCGCCAAAGGGCAGGTGGGCTTCGATGCGGTGCGCGTGTTGACGCCGGCGACAGCAGAGTTTAAGGGCTTGTGGATGGGGGAGCCTTGGGTTCCGGACACGCCGGATAGTGTGGTTGCGGAAGCCCAGGGGTTTGTGGTGTATTTGCCGCAGCGGGTGAGTCAGGCCAATGGAAAGCGCTTGCGCCTCCAATTGGAGACGGCGGTATACGGGGCTTCTGAGGAATTGGGTGCAGAGATATTCGAGCGGACAGCCCCCAGCGTATTGCAGGAGGTGGAGGCAGGTGACGTGAGTCCAGAGCTGGGGACCGATCAATTGCGAGTGGTGGCCTCGGGTGCGTCTCTCTTGACGGTATTGGGCAAGGTAGAGGCGCGTCCGCAGGTTATTACCCCGCAAGGGGATGGCATAAATGACCGGGTGCAGATCGGCTATACCCTGTTCCGGGTGCTGGTGGCTGCGCAGGTAAAGGTGGAGGTATACACCCTGGGAGGGGGCCGGGTGTGGTGCTTGCAGGCGGGAACACAGGGAGCAGGAACACATGTAGTTGAATGGGACGGGCGAGATGACCAAAGGAAATTGGTCGCGCCAGGCATGTACCTGGCACGGGTGCAGGTGGAGACGGATCAGGGAGTGTTGGCCAAGATCCTTCCCATTGCCGTGACTTATTGAAGGGCGTGGTCTTGTCCCTCCCGTGGAGATATTGAGATCCATGTCCTCTAGACCGCCGAGAGATGATAATTCACAGAAACCTCGCTCCTGGGCACTGGCCTTGGAAGCGGTTGTAGGCGCACTGCTCCTGGTAAGTCAAACCGCTCAGTCGGTGGACGGAGAGGTGAGGCAGTGGAGCATCGGAGCTGGAGGCTTGTCCTGGCAATCGCAGGTGCTTTCGGCAACGGCGATTGGTTTTGGCACTCCCGGGGCGATTCAGCTTCTGAGTTTCAAATCCGATCAGGATATTATTCCGCAGTTGCCGTGGGACGATGGCTTTCCTTCGGGCTATGTCGCAGAGCAGTCGCAGGCGCGGATCTGGGACAATATCTCTCTGAAGGAGCCAAACCTGCCCATCGTGGATGGGGTTGATACCAGCTCCACCGGAAACCGGTTCAAACGATTTGGGGTTTCCCAGCAAGGTACGAGTATTTTCTTTGACCTGGGCACCCGGTTCCCAGTGAACAAAATCGCGTTTTTCCCCCGCCAGACGGGTCAGGATGATCAGGGCCGCCCGTACCGGGATGACTATATCCGGGGCTATGAGATCTCTGTCAATGGCGGCAAGAGCTTCAATCAGGAAGACGCGCCGATCTACTCTCTCCTGAAGCGGGAGGAGTTCACCGCCAAGGACTACACGGAAATCCTTTTCCCGCTGCAGTTCGTCCGTTATATCCGCCTGGAAATAACCTCTGCTAATCCCTTCGAAATCGCCGAATTTCAGGTGTTTGGCACCGGCTTTGCCCCGCGCGGAATCTACCGCTCCAAGGTGGTAGACCTTGGGGAGACGGCCAACTTCAGTCGGCTCGAGTGGGAGATCGAGATGCTCCGGCAGGTGGGCGACAGTCTGGCGGTGGTGCCGGCAGCAGACGCCGGGGTATCAGTGCGGATGCGCACCGGAGTGGACAGCACGGCCTTGGTCTACTACAAATACACCAACTTGTTCACTGGGGAGCGCACCGAGGTCTCCGAGAGCGCATACCGCAAACTGGATGAACAGTTGCAGGGGCCGGTTGGCGATGACGTGACCAATTGGAGTTCCTGGTCCGCGCCTTTTCTCACCTCCGGGCGGCAGATTGATTTGCCAAGTCCACGCCGCTACTTCCAGTTCGAGATCGCGGCGGAGAGCCGGGCCATTTTGGATGGGGTGAGGGTCAAATCCCTGGCCGTTGAACACTCCATCCCGCCCCTGGCCCAGCAGTTGATCGGTGAGATATCAGAGCTGGACACGCCGCGACCGGTGGGCAACGTGCCCATCGTGCAGGCCGGAGTGAAATCCACCTTTGCCTGTGATGTCATCGCCGATGTAATCGGCACGGATGTCGGGTTTGATGCACTGCAAATCTCCATGCCGGGGAACCCTCACTTTAAGGGATTCCTTCTCGGTAGCCCGCTAGCCAGTGTCACCCCCGATAGCATCGAGGAGACCTCTGGCAGCCTGAAGGTGTTCTTCCCTTCGCATCGGGTCGAGTCTAGAGCCTCCGGTACCATGCGGGTGGTCTTCGAGACCGAGATATTCGTGCAGGGGACGTTTTTCCAGGCCGAGGCTTTTGACACCCAAGGGGCGGATCTGCCGCAGCGGGTATTGCCCGGGGATGCCAACCCCGAGGTGTCGACCAATGCGCTGCGGGTGTTGACCTCGGAGGGGTCCACCAGGGATCTCTTGTCCACTTTCGTAGTTTCCCCACAGCTGATCACGCCCAATCAGGATGGCCTCAACGACCAGGCAGGCATCGCCTACACCCTGGTGCAACTGGTCCGGCCCGTCAGCGTCGAGGCGATGGTCTACGATCTGGCCGGCCGGCGGGTGAGGGCTCTCTTTTCCGAGGCTGAAGGTAGCGGCTCATATACCTGGTCCTGGGATGGCCGTGACGATGACAGAAAACTGCTGCCGGTTGGGATATATCTAATCAGACTAGAGGCAAAGACCGAACGGGGAAGTTTCGTACGGACAAGGAGCATCGGGGTGGTGTATTGAAAGAGCAAAAGGGTTTTTCACCTGCCGCCGCGAAGGTTGTCCAGTGAAAAAGCGCCTGGAGTTCCATAGGTGGTTTCTGTTGTTTTCGCTGTTGTCAGTCACCGGCGCAAGTGGCCAAAGCGTATACAAGGTGAACCAGAAGGCCCAGTGGGAAGAGTGGAAGTTTCCAATAGGAGCCATTGAGTTGAGGGACGATGGTTCGATCAAGCCGGTGAGATTCGAGCAGCCTTTCAATGCGGCGCCTAGTGCGCCCCAGTTCAGCCATAAGCTGAAACAGGCGGGTGTGGTACAGGGAGGCGTATGGCGGGTCGGTTCGAATCCAACCAGGGCTCGCAACATCATCGATGGCGATCCCGAGACCTTCTGGAAGCCCGACCCGGCAGACCCCTTGGACAAGTGGTGGCTCGAAATAGACTTGGGCCGGGTGGTAGCGGTCAAGGAGGTTCGCTTGCATTTCCCCGATAAGGAAGAGGCGCGTCCTCTGAGGGGGTTCAGGGTTTTTGGTGCAGATGGCAAGCTGGCCTCCGAAACTGAGGATATCTTCTCCTTCCAATTCATCGGCGGGACGACCAAGTGGAATGAGCAGACCCTATTGAGCTATCCGGTGGCGTTCGGCGAAACGACCAAAGCCGTCTTGCGCTGGGGAGAGACTCAAGCCGGTGAAGATACCTCCACGGCCTTCGCCCCGGTCCAGTACCTGCGAATCATCGTCGATGCCAAGAGCCCGGATGCGGCGCTCGCAGAGGTGGAGGTCATCAGTTTTGGCGAGAACATCGCCCCAGGCACGCTGGCACGCGGCGGGTTCATCGACGATCGGGGCAAGGGGCGCACCGCCGGCATGGTGGATGGCGATATGAATTCTTTTTGGGAGGAACTGGATGCTGCGGCGAGTGCTACGGACCGCACCCAGTGGAATTGGGATCTAGGGGCGGTGTATTGGATAAACCGGGTAGTCTTCGCCGCCTTCCAGCTGCATACCACCTGGTACCCCCCTAGGATCTTGGCGCACCGTCTGCTGGGTTCGGATGGCAGATTGAATCCCTCAGGGGATCTCGACTTTGACTTGCTCTTCGACTTTCCCGATCCGCGGACCTGGTCCAATCCCGAGCCCCTCACCTATTTCTTTTCTCCCTATCTGAAGTTGCGCAACATGTTCATGCTCTTTCCTGCCGGCGAAAGCGGAGCAATAGCGGAGGCTTTCGTCTACCCGGTCGGCTATGTCGCCCAAGTGGACCTGACCTCGGGTTACATCGAGATCAGCAATAGACCGAAGGTGCTTCAGACCTTGAACTGGGAGGTGGATCTGCCCCCGGGCACCCAGGTGCAAGCGCAGACTCGATCGGGGAATACCCTAGTGGAACGCGCTGTCTATCGCCACAAGAACGGGACCGAGGTCAGCAAGGAGAAGTACGATGGTTTGATCAAGGCTCTCAAAGGCCCCATAGACAAGGTTATCGAACCCGGAGACGACTGGAGTGGGTGGAGCAATGTGTACGGGTTTTCCGGGCAGGCTTTTCTCTCCCCTAGTCCGCGGCGGTATGTGCAGTTCAAGGTGTTCGTGGGGTCGGATCAACCGGAGACGGCGGCGACGCTGAAATCGCTTTCCCTGGCCTATACGGATGCCTTTCTGTCGGGTGCCGCAGGTGAGGTCTACCCCAAAGAGGCCAAGCCAGGGGTGTTGCAGACGTTCTCCTACCACCTCCACCCACAATTCGGATCTGGGGACCCTGGATTTAACCGCATCCTGATAGAAACTCCCTCCCAGGTGGCGCCGGACAGCCTTGTAGTCAGAGTGGGCGGCGCCCTGGTCCAGCCAGCGACCGTGCGGGTTTTTCCCGATTCCTTCATCGTTGAACTGCCCCAGGTGGTGCGCCAGGATTCCGTGGAGGTTGAATTCCAGACCACGCCGCTGACCAATCCGTATCTGGTCAAAGCCTCGGTAGGCAAGACCCAGCAACCCGCGTTGTGGCAGTTGGCTGATCCAGCCGGCCGGTTCGCCACTACGGTCTTTTTGCCCCAGGCAGTGGAGGCCACTCGTTGGCTCGCTAATCTTTCATCCCAGCCGCTGGTTTTTACGCCCAACAACGATGGGATAAGGGACCAGGCAGAGATCCGCTTCTCAGTCCTAAAAGTGGTTGCGCAGCCCACCGTGCGTATTTACCGGCTAGATGGCAAGCTGGTTCAGGAATTGGCAGGACACCGCGACTCTGGCCAGTTATGGACTTACAACTGGTCTGGGAGCGACCGAAGCGGGGTACTGGTCCCTCCCGGTGTCTATGTGTGCCAGATAGGGCTTGAAACACAAGCTGGGGGAGAGACCTTGTCACGCACCATCAGTGTGGTCTATTGAGGAGGGATTTATGCCCCTGGTGATCGGGAGAGCGGGTTTTATTTTTGCGGCAATAATAGTGAGTTGCGCCACGTTCGGAGTAGAGTCTGCCTTGGCCCAGTCGACGACCGGGTACCGCCCCGTTGAGGAGCCAGGGCTCAACGGCGTGCGTAATACTCCAGGGGCGATGGCCCCGAATCTGCGGAAGTGGTATCTGCCCCAAAATCTCTACTACGAATATCAGTGGCGCGGGTGGGAGTACAGCAACTATGCCCGGGACACCTACCAAAAATACGTGGATATCCTGCTCGAAGGGTCGCGTTATTACGACCCCTTTGGCAATTATATCGCTCGGGGGTGGGCGATCTACGACTGGACAGAGAACAATCCGCAGCGGCAGGGCAGTGGCATATTCAAGAGCCCCAAGTACAGCAGTTGGTTCAGCAACCTGATCATCTCCTCGGCGAAGAAGGGTCAGTTTTTCACCTCGCTGTCGATCAGCGATGCGATTCGCACCACCATGACCCCCCTCACCTTTTCCAAGCCCACCTTCAATGGCCTCCAGTGGGATTTCCTTTCAAACAAGTACGCGGTGACCTTGCTGGCCTCGCGGCTCAACGCTCCTGGACTCCCGGCACGGCAGGAGTCAGAGGCTCCCTCGCTTATCGAGAGTACCACTAGGTTGATGGGCGCTAGAGGGGTGGCGCAGGTCGGGGATTTCGCGCAGGTGGGGGCTACTTGGATTAGTGCTGCCAATACCCGCAGCGATCTCTCCCTGGGAGACAACTCCCTCAAAGGCGTGTTGACTACCCCGCAGAACACCGGCAATGTCGAGACCGTGACCCTTCGCATTTCGGACGACTCTCCGGAGACGCCGGATACCGGGGCTCTACTCTTTTTTGACAGGGTGATCATCGACGGCGAGGTCCATCCAGAGATCCTTCCCATCATCAGGGGAGGGGTGCGGAACGGCGGCAGCCTGGAGGCCAACGGGGGTGATGTTATTGAACTGATCTACGATATTAGAAACAGCTTCCGGCCAACTGAAAAGGTGCCGACCTTCCAGCAGATAACGAAGCTGGAATTCGAACTGATCGTAGCCAATGACTACCGCATCGACGCCACTTCCAATCGCCAGACCGATCTGCTGGGCGATCAGGTTTTCTTGCCCGTCGCCCAGGCCCGGGATGAGATTACCGACGGGTCAAATCAGCAGTTTATCCGCTTTGAATACGGCCTGCCCACATCCAATCAGGTGCTGGGCTTGGATCTGCAGGTGAGCAATCTGGCGGGATTCGATCTGCGCTCCGAGTATGTGGCGAACCGGCGCTACCGGCGTTTCCCCAATCAGAATTTTGGCAATCTCGGCGCGGCCGGCGAGCGGTCTGAGGCGGCCTACGTTACGGCCTCTTATGTCCACTATCCCTGGTTTGGTTATGGCGAGGCCTTCACCATGGACCCAGAGTACAGTACCTCGGCGTTTATGGGGAATAGTGTAGGCGTCATCGACTACAACAACCCACGCCAGAATCTCTTCGAGTTCGTGGATGACAACGACGACCAGGATCGTTATCCGGATTGGTCGCGGGCCGGCCAACAAGGCGGGGGAATCGGGGTTTCGAGCGGTGCGGTTGGTGAGGATCTCCAGGTCTTTCCCGGCCTAGACGAGAACAACGACTTTGTCTCGGATTTCAACCAGAACCGGAACAACCGGCCGGATTATGCCGAACCCTTTTTGCGTTACGCCGTGGATGAGCCGCAGTTCCTGTTCGGGATGGACATGAACAACAACACCATCATCGACCGTTTCGAGGATGATCGGGAACCAGACTACCCCTACGCTCGGGATCATCGGGGGTACAATTTCTACGGCGGCCTCAAACTCAGCGAGGACATCCAATTCACGGCCGGCCAACTGCGGGAAAGACAGCTCAGCAGCGACCGCAAGAGCCATTTGCGCTATGGCTTGTTGGCCGCAGAATGGAACCTTCCTGGGCTTGAACTATCCCTTTGCGAACATGCCAAGAAAGTCAAGGACGATATTCCTGAAAATCGAGTGGTATGGGTCGACCCCAGGGGCAAGACGGATTTTACCGATCCCATGGATGCCCAGGACACCTTCATCAACACCCTGTACCTCGAGGGTAAGTACTCCCGGGTCCGCAACCTGCACATCACCGGAAAATTCAAGTACGAGAGATATTTCCAGCAGGGTGAACAGGCAGATCTGAAGAGAGACCATTCCTTTGTTGGTTTGATCAACAAGGCGGACTATACGGCAGCGATAGGGAAAAATCTCATCTTCTGGCCCAAGTGGAAAAGCACCTTCCATTACGAGGTTCCCAGTGCCAAGTCGCTCGACACTGCCCGTAACCTTGAGGAGGTCTTGTTCCTGGTCACCAGGTACACCCTGATCTCTGGCACGACGTGGCTTGAGGCGGGGGTCGAGTTCAGCCGTTTCTACAACTTGAAGGAGAGCCCGACCACTCCGCAGATAGGGTTCGTGGACGATTTTCGCAGCCTGGTTTACTCGGTCCTGTTCTCCAATACCTCAGCATACCAGGGTTACCAGCTGACGCTCAACAGTGGGCTGCAACTCGAACGCAAGAAGTTCAAGGAGGATAGCAATAAAGGATCAATGGTCTTCTTGCGGATATTTGCGGGCACTGGTACGCAATAAACTAGCATCACGACAGGATGCAGAAAGGAGGTGAGCGCTGCGGACAAGTGAGTAGCTCCTCTCGGTTTTTTTACCTCACCTTTCTCAGGAGTTCAGCGATGCAGAGGAAACAAAGCTTTCTGTGGGGAGGCGCGCTTGTTCTTACTTTGAGCAGCGCTGCCTTGGCCCATGTGGGCATAACCGTCTACTGCCCTCAGGTGCCCGATCCCTCGGCGATGAAGATAGACGGCAAGGACAATGACTGGGGCTGGCTCGACCCGAGTTTTGTCACCACCCCCGCGGAGTGTTTCACTGCCGGGGGCGAGACCGTAGCGAAATCGGATTACGACTTTGCGTACAAGTCGGGGTGGAGCCCGCTGCCAGACAACCGCTTTTATTTTTTCTATCGCGTTCAGGACGATACCCTGATCCGGCACGAGGACGAGCCGAAGCGGGCCTGGAACGACGATTGTATCCAGATCACCTTTGACGCCGACCATTCGGGCGGGGATTTCCTGGGTGAAAACTTGGAGCAGGTGCATAACGCCACACGGTTTCATATGCGGGTCCTGCCCAAGCCAAACGAGGAGGTGGTCTTCAACAGCATGACCGAGTACATCGATATGCCCTCGCTCAGATGGACCGAGGACATGTTTGAGGGCAAGCCGACGGGCAAGGAATCCATTGAGGTTGCCTGGACCTTGCTGCCGGCCGGGGCTGCCGATTTGTCGACCAATGTCAGTTACACCTTCGAAGCAGCCTTTGCCTTCTATGATCTCTACGGCCCGACCAAGGCAGAGTCCAAGAGGCATATCTTCACTGCCGACCAGGTCACCCACGTGGGCGTGCGCCCTCTGGATGCGGATGGTTGCAATGCTGACGGGAACTGCGGGGCCAAGCACCAGTTTTATCCCCTAGGCAGCAGCACGGGACAGGATCAGAAAGGTGACCAGATGCCAGATTATTACATGCTACCTGGAGAAGGTGGGACTGCCGTGGAGAGTGTTACCTGGGGCAGAATCAAAAGCCATTTGGACCAGGAAGTGCGTTGAGCGGTAGCTAGTGAGGTCAGAGAGGAGGGTGCAGAGAATCTGCCCCTCCTCTTTGCTTCAATCCTCGAACTGCAGGGCGGATACCAATGAAAAGGCTTGTTTACACGTTGCCAGGGTTTGTGCTCCTGTTGCTTTGCAGTTGCGACACCAAGTTGGGCTATCGGCATTTCGCCGGCCCCATTGTGCCGGCTTCTGGAGCGATAGAAGAAAAGGAGTATGTGGTCGGGGATGATCGCAGCATTACCTTTCTCAGGGACCGCCTGGAGGTTACCCTTGTGCCCTTGACTGCGGAGGTGTTGAATCGACAATTCTCAACTGAGTCAACCACACCGAAGGGCTTCCGCCAGCCCAATCCGTATGCCATCGCGCACAATCCCTATACCTATGGCGACTGGAAACCGCCGGGAGAAGAACAGGCGCCAGAACGCTTCACCGTCTTCCTGCTGAGGGTGAAGAACTACGCCTATCCAAAAGTGAAGATAGATCCGGCCAATACCGCCATCATCGCTCCCAACGGACGGCGCTACCAGACTCTCAGCCTTGCCGCCCTGGTCGAGTACTACTTGCCCTATGCCATCGCTTATGCAGGCAATTCCCGCGCCAAAGTCACTGCGCGGCGGGATCTGTTGCGCAAGACCCTTTACGATGCGGACTTCGTGTTCAGCGGCCAGGAAAAGGAAGGATACCTCGTTTTCCCGGCCCTCGATCGCGATACCGCCGAATTTGAGGTGCGCATCAATGAAATGACCCTTCGTTTCGACTACAAGGGTGAGCCTGTTGATACGGTCGATATTCCCTACAAGTTTCAACGCGAGGTCTATATGGCCCGCAGGCCTCGCACTAACCTGCGATAGGGTATGAGTTTGATGAATTGGTTAGTGGGGGTTTGGGTCGTGCTGCAAATGGCTTGCGCCACCGGGGAGCAGCCGCAGGAAGTAGTAGCCAAAGTTGGTAACCAGGAGATCCGGGGAGAGGATTTGCTCCATTTCGCAGCCGAGGTGCCGGCTCTGCTGCGGTCGGAAAAGGTGGGGGGCGAGGAACTCGAAGAATATCTGAATTCGATGATCGATATGGAGTTGATGCTCCTCGAAGCCAGCTCCAGGGGGTTGGACCAGACGCCCGAGCAATTGGAAAAGTGGGAAGGGGAGCGCAAAAGAAAACTGATCGCGGTTTTTCTCCAGAAGCACCTCCAGGATAAGATCAACCCTTCTCAGGGGGAATTGCTGCAGCAATTCAAGGAGAGTAAGTGGGGCCGCATGTTGAAGTTGGCCCATATCCGGGTGAAGACTGAGGAGGAGGGCCGGCAGGTGAGTGCCCAGCTCACGGAGGGGCGGGTCTTCGAGGAGGTGGCCAGGGAACGCTCGATCGACCGAAACACCGCAGCAAATGCAGGTCTGATCGATACCTATTTCGGGAGGGGCAACCTCGACGAGTTGGGCCTGCCGGTGGAGCTTGCGGAGCATATCTTTGGTTTGAAAGTCGGAGAATACGGAGGGCCCTTTCTCCTGCGAAGCGGGTACGAGGTGTTCAAGGTGGTGGATGAACGCCCGGCTCCTTCAAGCTATGCCCTCGTTTTCGCGCAAACCACCCTTCTTGAGACCCTCAACGCCCGACGGCAGCAGGTATGGCTAGAGTTGAAAGGGAAATTCGATGCCCAGCTAGACCAAGAAGGCCTCGAGTTCTTCTTGGAAAAGGTGGCTGCCGCAAAGGGAGACAGCCTGCACGTTGACGATCGGGAGGCGGAGCGCGCCTTGAGCAAGTACAGAGGGGGGCAGGTCACCGTCAGGGATTTCCTCGATGCCTACCAACAGGTCGCAGCTCCGAATCGCGTCGAGCTCGACCGCAGCGGGGTGGTGAAATTCGTGGAAAACCATCTTCTGCCGGAGGCCCTGATGTACCGGAGTGCCCTAGCGGAGGGCCTCGAACAGGACTCTACCGTTACTGCCTGGACGAAGGCCAGGAAAAAGGCGCTCCTGATCGAAGCCCTGAGAGAACGAGAAGTTGAAAGTCAGGTCGACACGGGTGAATCGGCTTTGCGCCAATATTACCAGGCCCACCAAGGGCGTTTCATGCTGCTTGCGGAGATCCATTTTGTGGAGATCCTGACCAAGACCGAGGCAGAGGCCAAGCGTGTGATCCAGAGCATCCAGCGCGGCGAGGATATGGGACACCTGGCCGAGAAACACAGCATCAGGCCAGGAGCGGCTAAGACCAAAGGCGAATTCCGCATGCATCCCTTTGAGCGCCAGCGGTATATGGAGCTATACGATGCGGCAGACAGAGCGGAGATCGGCAAGCTACAGGGACCGGTGCAGACGGCGGAGGGATATTCAGTGTTCAAGGTGTTGGCAAAACTGCCGGCACGGCCCGAGCCCTTTGAACAGGCTAGCACCAAGGTGAAATACTGGCTGCGGGAAGAAGAAGAAAAACGCCTATTCGAAGCCCTGCTCGCCAGGCTGTGGGAGCAGTACCGCCCCGAGATCGTCCTGTTTAAAGACCGCCTTGCCAAGATGGTAAATGCAGAAGCTGGTACCTAAGGGATGGCTCCTTGCCGCAGGAGTGTTCCTGGTTCTATCTGGCTGCGGGAAGGGACGGGAAGAAAAAGAGCAGGCTGCGGCCAGGCAACTGGCCGAGGCAGGGCGATATTCCGAGGCAATCGTTGCTTGCCAGCGCCTCCTGGAAAATGATCCAGACCAGGCAGAAACCCACTTGCTCCTGGGCACCCTGCTGATGAAGCAGGGCCAGTTCAAACTGGCAGCCCAGGAATGCGAGCAGGCATGGCGCCTGGCCCCGGACAATGCTGAAGCGTGCCTGGCATTGGGGGATGTGTACGTGCGGCAGCGCCGCAACGACGAGGCTGCGGCGATCTACCGCGAGGCGATCGACCTTTCGCCGGACCAGGCAGGACCTTACCGCAAGCTCGCCATCGCCTACCTAGATCAATTCCGCTATTCCGAAGCCGTGGAAGCCTTGAAACAGGCGCTGGAGCGCGAACCAGAGCACGCACCCACCCATTACAGTCTGGGGTTGGTCTATGAGCGCCAGGCGGAATACGATTCGGCGAAGGTCGAACTCGAACGGGCCACCGCGCTCGATACCGCCTATGCTTTGGCATATTACCACCTGGGAGATATCCATATAGGGCTTGGGCGCCCTCAGGAAGCCGAGGCCAGCCTCAGAACTGCGTTGCACTTCCGCCCAGCGTACGCAGAGCCCTACACCAGTTTGGGGCAGGTGTTCATAGAACAGGGGCTAAATGCAGAAGCGGAAGAGGCGTTCAAGCAGGCCATTGCCCTCGACCCCGTTGCCCCGGAGGCCTACCACCGCCTGGGGGGTTTGTACCTGAGGCAGGGGAAGACGGCCCTCGGCCAGCAGCTGTTGGCGGCATTTGAACGTCTCAGGGCGGTAGGCGAAGAGATCACCCGGCAGCGCTATATCCTGGCCAATTTTCCCGACGATGCTGACGCGCATTACAATTTGGGGGTCCTATACGCCCGCCAGGGCCGTTACCAGGAGGCAGCCGGGGAGTACCACCAAGCCCTAGCCATCTTCCCCGAGGACGCGAGCGCGCGCAACAATCTGGCGAATATTCTCCTCAAAGAGCAGCGGGTTGCCGAGGCAGTCCGGGAATACGAAACCCTTCTGGCCGCCAATCCGCGCTACGCCCAAGGGTACAGCAACCTGGGCACCGCATATCTAATGATGAAGGACGTGGGGCGGGCAACCCAAGCCTTCCAAAAAGCGGTCCGCCTGGCACCCGAAAATGCGGAGGCTCACTACAACCTGGCGATGCTGTATCTCAGAGGAGGAATGCAGGCGGAAGGCGAAAGAGAGCTGGAAATCTACAAGAGTCTGACCACCACGGCACCTGACACGGCACAGAAAACCCCCTGAAGGACCTAGCGCGATGATTATCGACTGCCACACCCACGCCTGGGACTACTGGCCTTACGACCCGCCGGTCCCAGATCCTACCAGCAGAGGCCAGGTCGGGCAATTGCTCTGGGAAATGGACCGCAACAAAGTGGACAAGGCGGTGCTGGTCTGCGCCCGCATCGAGCACAACCCCAACAACAACGACTACGGGTACGCCTGCGTCCAAGCGCATCCGGACCGACTGTTGATGTTCGCCGATGTGGATTGCGCGTGGAGCGAGACCTACCATACACCGGGGGCCGCTGGTCGGTTGGAAGAGGCGGCCAGGAATTACCAGCTCAAAGGATACACCCATTACCTGAAAAGCGATTACGACTGGTTTGAATCGCGGGAAGGGCTCGCCTTCTTCGAGAAGACCGCAGAACTGGGGTTGATCTCCAGCCTGGCATTGGGCGCGGCTTGGCACCCAGCGCTGCGCGAACTGGCTCGGCGTTTCCCTTCGGTGGTGTTTCTCCTCCACCATATGGCTGGGACCAGGGCCGCCGAAGCGCCTCCCTATCCTAGCTTGCAGGAGGTGCTCAAGTCCGCCGCAGTTCCCAATATCCACATCAAGCTCTCGGGCTTTCACTATGTCTCACAGGTATCGTGGGATTATCCCTACTCGGATACCCTGTGGATGGTACGCGCCCTCTACCAACACTACGGTCCAGAGCGGCTGTGCTGGGCCTCGGATTACCCGCCGGTGTTGGGGTCCATGACCTACCAGCAATCCCTCGAGGTTGTGCGCAAGCACTGCTCGTTTATCCCTGGCCACGACCAGGAAATGATCTTGGGTGGCAACATGCAGCGCCTGCTAGGCCTTTAGAAAGGACGATCAATGGCACGGAGTTTTCACCTCGGTTACTCCACCCTTACCTGGGGTCCGACCCCGGATCTGGACCGGGTGCTGGGCACCATCGCTGCGGCCGGGTGGGAAGGAGTTGAGTTTATCGGCCTCTCCTTCGACTGGCTGGGGACTACCGGTCGGGTGCGGAAGCTTTTGGAGAAACACGGCCTAGCGCCGGTATGTGTGTTCGGCAGTGTGAGCTTGGGAGGAGAGGCGGAATCGACGTTGGAAAAGCAGCGACGCATCATCGAATACGCCGCTGAGCTTGGTTGCCCGGTGTATTGTTTCCTGGGCGGCAGCCGGGTGGGCCTGCGCCTGCCCACCGAGGACGAATACCAACAACTGGCCGAACAGTCGGAGCAACTCATCGACTTCGCCACCCCTTTGGGTTTGACCGTCGCCTACCACGCCCACCCGCGTTGCACGATCGAGAGCGAGGCCGAACAGGACCTCCTGCTCGCCCGCGCCGACCGGCTCAAAGTGTGCGTGGATGTGTCGGTGGCCGGGTTGATGGGCGAGGATGCGGTGGCCCAGTTGCGCAAGTACCGCCATCGCCTTGGTTACGTACATATGAAGGATTGCGGGCCGGGGAAGTTCTGTTTGATGGGCAAGGGCATCGCCGGTCTGGATTTTGGCAAGATCCGTGAGACCCTCAACGAGATCGAGTACCGGGGTTGGGTGATGGGCGAGTTGTCCAGCTACGCGGATACCGCTGCAGACGAGTCGTGTCGCGACAACCGGGAATTTCTGCGCTCAGTCGGTTACTAACAGGGGTAAAGGAAAACGGCAATGGAGAAGATTCCTCTTTGTGTCATCGGCTGCGGCGGCATGGGACACCGCCACATACTGGCTTACCGAGAGTTGGAGAACAGCGGCATTGGCAATATCGAGATCGTGGCGGTATGCGATCTCAATCCCAAAAATGCCGACCTGGGGGCGCGCGAAGTGGAGCGCCTCTTCGGCAAAAAACCGCTGATCTTCACCGACCTGGACAAGGCCCTGGCCTGTGCGGATATCGCCGCAGTGGACGTGGTCACCGACCCCTCATTTCACCATAGCGTAGCGGTGCCAGCGCTGCAGGCCGGCAAACACGCCATCGTCGAGAAGCCCCTGGGCCTGACGGTGCGGGCTTGCCAGGCCATGATTGAGGCAGCGCGAAAGAACAACGTGGTCTTGGCCACTGCCGAAAATCTCCGCCGCGATCCGCCCAACCGCCTGGCGCGCAGTATCCTCGACCACGGTCTGCTGGACACCCCCTATCTGATGATCCACAACGCTTTGGGCGGGGACGATCAGATCATCATCACCCCTTGGCGACACCTCAAACTAAAGGGTGCCATCGGCCTGGACATGGCCGTGCATTACACCGACATCATCCAGTATTACATGGGTGAGTTCGACCAGATCTATGGCCGGGGCTTGATCGTGGAACCGGTGCGCCGCAAACCCGTGAACCACGGCCTGGACCTCGAATCGTACCGCGAGCGCTACAAGACCTTCCCCGAGACCCTCGAGGCCACGGGCGAGGATTCGGTCATTGCCCTGTACAAGATGAAATCCGGGGCCATGGTGCAAATGTCCTATGTGGCAGGCGGGCGCGGCAGCAGCACCTTTGAGCGCAGCGTACACGGCCGCAAGGCCGCAATGTGGGCGCCCGGAGACCGCAATGGCCGGCCAGTGATCTTGAAAATAGACGGCAAGGAGTTGAAGGGCGCAGAGATCCTGCCGCTCTTGCCCAATTTCCAAATGAGCGAGATCACCCAGCGACTCTTCGCCGAGCGCCAGGTCGAGTACCAACTGCCCTTCCCGCCTGTCGACGCCAAACACATGGCCATCGAGTTCCACGACTTTGGCGAGGCCATCCTCAAAGGGGGCAAGCCCGAGGTGGACGGGTACCTGGGCATGACCGCAGTGGCCGCTATCCTAGGGGCTTACGAGTCCATTATAGCTGGCCGCGAGGTGGGTATGGACGAATTGCTGTCTGGTAAGGTGCGGGCGTACCAGGAGGAGATCGACGATGCCCTTGGTCTGTAAGAAGAGGGCATCATGAGCGCGCGACCCAGAGTACTGCTGGCCTGCAACCCCCACGTCCGCGAGCGCTACCTGGACCCGGCCGACATCGAGCGCCTGGAGCACTTTGCCGACTGGGACTGGTTTTCGTGTGAGGGCGGGGGGATCTACGACACCAACACTGACCCACAGATCGCGGCCGAGTTGGGCCGCCGCCTGGGGGAGGTGGATGGGCTGGTTCTCTGCCATGGCTGCCCTTCCATCGACGGGGCACTCCTGGACCAGGCACCCAGGCTGCGGATCATCGGCGAGTTGGAGGGGGACCGCTTTGCCAGCCGCATCGAGGTGGAGGCGGCCTGGGCGCGGCAGATCCGCACGGTGGATACCACCAATGGTTCCTCCTATCCGGTCTCGGAGTGGGCTCTGGCCCTGATCCTCATTGCCCTGCGCAACGCCGGCGCCCACTTCCGCCGGATGATCGCCGGCCAGACCCATCATCCGCTGCACGACGATCCTGGTTTCATCCACGGGGATCTGACCGGCAAGCGGGTGGGACTGATCGGCTGCGGCCATATCGGCAGGCGGCTGATCAAGTTTCTGCGGCCCTTCGAGGTGGAGATCTGGGTCTGCGACCCTTACCTGCCCAGGGAGATGGCGGATGCGGTGGGTTTTTTGCAGACTTCGCTGGACAAGGTGATGTCCGAATGCGATGCGGTGGTCTGCCTGGCCCCTCTGACCCCGGGGACCCGCCGGATGATCGGGCAGCGCGAGCTGGACCTGATCCGGCCGGGGGCGGTGCTGGTGAATGTCTCGCGCGGGGCGATCATCGATCCGGACGCCTTGATCGCGCGGCTGAAGCGGGGGGATATCGTCGCTGGTCTGGATGTCTTCGACCCGGAGCCGGTTCCCCCCGACAGCGAGATCCTCCAGCTGCCCAACGTTTTTCTCAGCCCGCATATCGCCGGGGTAACGGCCCAGAGTTATCCGCGCTTTTTCAAACTGATGGTCGACGAGTTGGACCGCTTCTTCCACGGTCACCAGACCTTATTCGACCTGACGCCCCGCACCCTGGCCAATCGCCGGGGCAGCGAGCCCATCTGAAATAAGGAGTGCAGGTTGGATAAATTGCTTCCCACCGAACTCATCGGCAGTTATGCCCTGCCAGGCTGGCTCTGGGCCTTTTCAGAGCGACTGGAGCATCACCTCGACCTGGGAGAGACCGAGATCCGCGAGGCGTTGGAGGATGCGGTGCGCATCGCGCTCTTGGACCAACAAGAGGCGGGAATAGATATTGTCACCGACGGCGAGATGCGCCGCCGCGACTTCATCCAGAATTTTTATGGCCTTATGAGCGGACTCAACAAAATTCCGCCGGCCAGAGTCCTGGGGGCTGCCGGGTACGATCAGAATCCCCGGTACGAAGTGGTAGACAAGGTGAAAGCCCCCGGGGGGCTGGGCATTGTCGAAGAACTCCTCTACCTCAAAAACCGCACTGACAAGCCTTTCAAGATCTGCGTGCCCGGTCCCATCACCCTGTCCCTGCCTCTGATTATCAAGGGTGGGTACCAGGACCGCGAGGGCCTGCTGGCCGACATGATCCAGTTGGTTAACGCCGAGATGAAGGCTCTGGTCGAGGCCGGCGCCACCTACCTTCAGGTGGACGAGCCGCGCTACGCCACCTCGCACGCCGATGCCAGGCGGCTGGTGGAGGTCTTCAACCAGACGCGCGCCGGGGTGGAAGCCCAGGTGGGGTTACACATCTGCTTCGGCAACTTTAAGGGGCGGTCCCGGGACCGCCGGGACTACGCCTACATCGTTTCCAGTCTGGAAGAAGCCCGCTGTGACCAGCTCAATCTAGAATTTGCCAACCGGGAATTCGCCCAGATCGAGCTCTTGGCCCAACTCCCTCCCCACTTCCGGGTCGGGGTCGGAGTCATCGACGTCAAATCCTACTATGTCGAGACGCCCGCAGAGGTGGCCGCGCACCTGCGTCTGGCTGCCAAGTACTGTCCCCCCGAGCGGCTGGTCGTCACTCCTGACTGCGGCTTCAACCACTGCCCGCGCCACGTGGCCCTGGGCAAGATAAAGGCTATGGTGGATGGGGCAGAAATGGTGCGGCGGGAATTAACCGGCACCTGAGATGTCTCTCCCAGCGCTCTGTCTGACGCTCCTCGCGCTCGCCGCGTCGATGGTGAGAGGCGAAGAACCCCAATTTGTTGAGGTGTCCGCCAGTGCTGGCATCTCCTTTTGCCACCAAAACGGCGCCAAAGGGGATAAAGAGCCGGTCGAAACCATGGGATCAGGGGTCGCCTTTTTCGACTACAACAACGACGGGCTGTTGGATCTGTATTTTGTCAACAGTGTCGGGCCGGCAAACCTCTACCGCAACCTCGGCCAGGGCCGTTTTGCCGAGCAGGCCAGCCAGGCCGGGGTCGCCAACTCCGGGTATGGCATGGGAGGATTTCCCGCCGACTACGACAATGACGGCGACGCGGATCTGTACATCACCTGCTACGGGACGAATATCCTCTACCGCAACGAAGGCAAGGGGCGTTTTGCCGATGTCACTGCCAGGGCAAGGGTAGGGAATCCAGGGTTGAGCACTGGGGCGGCCTTTTCCGACTACGACCTGGACGGGGACCTGGACCTGTACGTCGCCAATTATGCCGAATATCGTCTGGAGCTGAACCAGGTCTGCACTCGCGCCAAGGGCATCCGGGTCTATTGCGGTCCCGAAGCGTACCAACCGACTCCGGATGTGTTCTACCGCAACGACGGGCAGGGCAGATTTGCGGACATTACCAGCGACGTGGGACTGCTGCCCCGTGCGGCCAAGGAGCTGGGGGCAGTATTCACCGACTACGACCAGGATGGAGACCCAGACCTCTATGTGGCCGGCGACCGGACTGGCAACCTGCTTTACCGCAACGAGGGCAAGCGTTTTGTCGAGGTTGGACAGGTAGCCGGGGTGACCTACAACGACGCGGGCAAGGCATTGGCCGGCATGGGAGTGGCTGCCGGCGACTACAATGGGGATGGGTGGTTCGACCTCTTTGTCACCAATTACCAGTGGGAGACCAACAGCCTTTACCAAAATCTAGGGAATGGGTTTTTCTCCTATATGACCTTCGGTGCCGGGCTGGGGTTATCCACGCTCACCTTCCTCAAGTGGGGCACTTTTTTTTGCGATTACGACAACGACGGCGACCAGGATCTCTTTGTGGCTAACGGCCACCTAGACGACAACGTGGAAGAGTTCGACAAAGTGACTTACGCCCAGCAGAACCAGCTCTTCAGGAACGACGGCAAAGGGCGCTTCACGGACGTGAGAGATTTAACCGGACCGGGCATGCTGCTCAAACAGGTAAGCCGGGGTGCGGCGTGGGGGGATTACGACAGCGATGGCGATCAGGACTTCGCCGTGGCCAACAACAACCAGCCCGCGGCACTGTTGCGCAATGACGGGGGCAACCAGGGCCACTGGATCGGGCTCAAGTTGGTGGGCGCCGCCGGAACGGGTCCGGGAAAGAAGCGCGACAACCGGGATGGGATTGGGGCCCGGGTGGAGGTGAGGGCCGGTGGCAGGAGGCAGGTTGACGAAGTCAGGAGCGGGTCCAGCTATCTGTCGCAGAGCGATCTGCAGCTGCATTTCGGCCTGGGGGGTTTGACCCAGGTCGATCAGGTGGAGATCCGCTGGCCAAGCGGAGACATCCAGCGTCTGGCAAACCTGCAGGCGGATCAGGTGGTGCTGGTGCGCCAGTCCGGCGTTCCTCAGCGCTGATCGGTGGCAGGAGGAATAACCCCAACTAGCAGGAGGCGGACAATGTGGCAGCGCTTCAAGGTAAGGGTGGAACCCTTGACCCCCGAATCCTTTGCGCCTTTCGGCCAGGTGATCGAGACCTTCGAGGAACGCAAGCCAGAGGTTCGCAAGGGCGGGTACACCCAGAACGCCTACACCGTCACTGCGGCCCTGCCCAAGGATGCAGATCCCCAGAAGGTCTCCCTCATCGGCGGGTGGCAGCGGGCGCACTTTGCCTTTCACACTGACGCCGGCCAGTCCTTCTACCCCAGCCGCCACTGTCCCACCGTGTTCCTAGTCGCCCCGGTGCAGCCCACCATCGCCGCAGGGGACCTGCGTGCCTTCTATTCGGATGGGAGGCTCGGGGTGTGCCTGAGCCTGGAGGTATGGCACACCATGCCGATTTGTATTGCGGGGGAAGAAGTGTACCAGACCACACGGGGGGATCAGGACTACAAGGCGCATTCGGTGGAAATCGACTTTGACCTGGAGCAGGGCCTGGCCATCGATCTGGACGAAGGCAGCCTGGATGCCTGCAGAAGGCCGCCCCTGCGCCGGCTCGGGTTCCAGATGAAGATCGTGCAGGAGCGGGTCGCCGAGTACAAACTCAACCACAGCCGCATCCCCGCATCGGTGCTGGAGGCCCTGCGGCGCAGCGGCTGGCACAACTACACCCTGTTCATGCGGGAGGACGGGTACGTCTTTGGGTACTTTGAGAGTCCTCACGACTTCAAGACCGCCATGGAGAAGTTCACCGGCGAGATGGCGAAGGCGCCCAAGGAAAAGGACGCCGGCGGGGGGAGCATGACCGAAGCGCCTGATCCTTCCCGCCCCGACCAGTGGATCGTCGAATTGGAGGATGTTTTCTACCTGCAATAGCCCATTTCCCGGCTGTATAATTTGACACTCCGTTCGCTGGTCATCGGCCTGCTGCTCGCCTTTGCTGTAGGGGCGATAGGGCCGTACTGCACCCTCTATCTGCAAGGATCGAACGCCGGCGACGTATTCTACACCAGTCCGCTAGCCCACCTGCTCTTCTTCGCCTTAGTCGTCCTGGTTAATGCGGTCCTGAACGTGTTGCGGCAGGCCTGGGCCCTGACCCGGAGTGAGCTGGTGGCGGTCTACGTGCTCATGACGCTGGCCAACTCGACCCACACCCTGGCCTACTATTGGGTGGCGATGCTGGCCGGCCCTTTCTACTACGCGACGCCCGAGAACGGCTGGGCCGCGTTGATCCAGCCCCACATCCCCGCCTGGCTGGCACCTGCCGACCTGGCCGGCATACGGCTCTTCTTTGAAGGCGCACCTGCCAGGGGCCAGGTCCCCTGGCAGGTGTGGGTAATGCCGCTGCTTGGATGGCTGCCTCTCTTCGTGGCCCTGCACGCCGGTAGCCTTTGCCTAATGGTGATTCTTCGGCGGCAGTGGGCGGAGCGGGAGCGAATCAGCTACCCTTTGATCCAGGTGCCCCTGGCCATACTCAACGACGGGCGCGGTGGCGAGTCGCTCTTCCGCAGCGAGGTGATGTGGGCCGGCTTTGCCCTGCCCGTGATGGTGGGGTCGCTGCAGGGGCTCCATAGCTACTACTCGTTCGTCCCGGTGCTGGAACTGAGCACCTCCATCCCCCTGCTCCGCAACGCGGTCGAACTGCCATTAACCCTGAGTTTTGCCACCCTGGGTTTTTTCTTTCTGGCCAAACGGGAAGTGACCTTTGGCCTGTGGGTCTTCTTCCTGTTCAACACCGCCCAAAAGACGATTTATCACCTTTTGGGGGCAGGGGGGGCACGGGAGCCGGCGGTGAGTGTGTGGAGCTACGATCTGCCCAGCCTGGTACACCAGAGTATGGGCGCGATGATCATGCTGGTGCTGGGTGGACTCTGGGTGGGCCGCGAACACCTGAAGCAGGTGATGCGCAAGGCCTTCACGGGTGATGCTGGGGTGGACGACCGCGACGAGGTGATCGGGTATCGCGGGGCCGTCTGCGGTTTGGTTGGGAGCGCGGTGGTCTTGGTGTTATGGCTGTGGGGTACGGGCATTCCCCTGGTCGGGGTGCTGGTTTTTATGTTTTTTGTCTTCATCGTTTTTGTGGCCCTCACCCAGGTGATTGTCGAGGGCGGCGTGGCGGTGCTTTATCCGCCCCTGGTCGCTCCGGATGCCGCGATCTCGGCCCTGGGCACCTCGGTATTCGGCGCATCGGGGCTGGTGGGCATGGTCTTCACCCGGGTGTGGGCCAACGACGTGCTCAACTTCGCCATGCCCCACTGCGCCAACGGCCTGAAACTGGGCGAGCAGGTGGAGGGGAAGAGGCAGTGGCTCTTCTGGGGCATGCTGGCCGGCATGCTGGCCGGCCTGGCAGGGGCCCTGTGGATGCTGCTGCATCTGGCCTATACCTACGGGGCGATCAATCTGAGACCAGCCCACTTCATCTGGCTGCCCGAGTACGTGTTCGACTACGCGGCAGCCCGGATCAGCGAGCCCACCGGACCGAGCTGGTGGGGGTGGGTTCACACCGGGATCGGTGCCCTAGTGATGGTGCTGCTCTTGCTGGCGCGCCGGCAGTGGAGTTGGTGGCCGCTGCATCCACTGGGATACCCGATCAGTTCGGTGTTCTCCTGGATGTCCTTCAACGCCTTCCTGGCCTGGCTGGTCAAAGGCATTGTCCTGCGCTATGGCGGAGTTCGGCTCTACCAGGCGGTGCGGCCCTTCTTTCTGGGGTTGATCATCGGGCAGTTCGTCGTCTTTGGGATCTTCTGGATCATCGACAGTTTCACCGGCATGGTGGGCAACAGCGTTTTGATATGAGGAGAGGAAAAAATAATGGAGAAAGTCAGGTTCGGTCTGGTGGGTTGCGGTGGCATGGGCACCCGGCACCTGCACGGATTGCGGGAGCTGGCCCAGACACCCTTTGGTAACGTCGAGCTGGTGGCGGTGTGCGACCTGCGTCCCCAGCATGCGGAGCTGGCAGCTGCCGAGGCCGAGCGCCTGCTGGGCCGCAGGCCGGCGGTCTATACCGACCTGGAGGCGATGCGCCACGGCGAGCCCGACCTGGCGGCAGTGGACGTGGTGACCGATCCTTCGACCCACCACACTGTCGTCTGCCAGGCCCTAGAGCTGGGATTACACGTGGTGGTGGAGAAACCCATGGCCATCACCGTGCGGGCCTGCCGGCAGATGCTGGAGATGGCCAGGCGCAAAGGCCTGCTGCTCTCGGTGGCGGAGAATTTCCGACGCGACCCCTCGGCCCGGCTGGTCCATCACTTGGTGGGGCAAGGGGCCATCGGCGCGCCCTATATGGGCCTCTTCCACTCGGTCAGCCCTGGAAACACCATCTTCATCACCCCCTGGAGGCACCACAAGGAACGGGGTGGGGCGCTGCTCGACATGGGGGTACACTTCACCCACATGATCCGCTATCAGTTGGGTCAGATCGCCGAGGTCCACGCTTCGGCCAGGATCGTCGAGCCCGTGCGCGTGAAACCCAAACAGGCGGTCTGGTCCTACGAGTTCTACCGCGCCCAATACCAGGAGATGGTGGAGGAGGTCCAGGCCACGGCTGAGGACACCTCCCTGGCCATGTTCAGGATGGCGAGCGGCGCCACTGTGAGCTGGATGGTCGGTTTGGGGGGCCACGGTAGCTGCCACCGCGAACTCATCTTGGGCGATAGGGGAAGCATAGAAGGGTTTGGGACCCGCGGCGGCAGGGTCAGCCTGCAGCGGGTCGGCCAGGAGGAGGTGAGCCAGGAAGCACTCCTGGCGCAGACCCCCGATTTTGCCTTAGATCCCCTGACTGCCCACCTCTTTCCCACTGGGGTGACGGCTGGCGACTCGGCGGTGGATCTGAAATTGATCGCTTTCGAGTTACACGAACTGGCGGCGGCGATCTCGGACAAGGGCAGGGTGGAGGTGGACGCCGAGTGGGGGCTGAAGGACGTGGCGGCCCTGTACGCGATTTTCGAGTCGTCTGTGGCGGGACGCCCGGTGAGTATGGCGGAGGTGGAGAGCGGCGAGGTCTGCGCGTACCAGGCTGAGATCGACGCAGCCTTGGGGATCGCCTAGGCGGCTCAGGGCTTTGGCGATCTGGGGATGGTGGTCATCAGCTGGCTGTCGATCTTTTTCCAGTAGGGCGGGGCGTCGTCCCGGATGGCCTTCCATTCGGGATGGGCACGGATGTGTTTCCAGGCGGCATTGCGCTCTTCTTCGCTCTGCCAGCGGATCATCCACACCACATTGGTGGCCGTTCCCTGGGCGATCTCCGGCGGGATGGCGGTCTGATGCCAGAAACCCACCACGTCGAGCTTGAAGCGGTCGAGTAGCAGGGGGAAGGCCGTGTCGTTGGCCCACTGGAGGTACGCTTCCATCATGGCGGGGTCGATATCGTACATGCGCAGTTCGTAGATCACGGTGCCATCACCTTCAGGTCGAGCGGAAGCGGGGCATCACTTCCCGGGCAAAAAGCTCCAAGCCCGCAGCATCGGGGGCGTCCATGAACCAGAGCATGAAGTGGGCGATGTCCCGCTGCTGGTAGGCCTGCAACTGGGCGGCGACCTGGTCCGGGGTGCCGATCAGGAAGGACTCGGTGAGCGAGGGCGGGAGCTGGTCGGTGCGGCCCTGGGCAAAGGCGGCGAGGTCCTCGGCTGGCGGGGAGGCGCTGCGGGTCAGGATCTGGCTCAGGCTGCGGCGCAGACCGGCCAGGTCCGGGGCGATGAGGATCTGGGTCTCGAAGCTCTTTTCGATGTCCTTAAGACTGCGGCCCGCCCGCTGGCAGGCCGCCCCCAGGGCCTGGAGCCGGCGGTCCAGTTCGGGCAGGGAGACCGGGGTGGTGTTCCAGCCCTGGGCCCGGCGGGCGCACAGGTCGAGCATCAGGGGGTGGGCTTCTCCCAGCCACACCGGAGGGTGGGGTTGCTGCACGGGGCCGGGTTTGCACAGGGCCTGCTCCAGCTGGTAGTAGTGACCGCTAAAATCCAACGGTTTTGTGGCCTGCCACAGGGCGAGGGTCAGGTCCAGGGCCTCCTCCATGCGGGCGATCCGTTCTTCGGCTGCCTCATCCCAGGGCAAGCCATAGGCGCAATGTTCGCGGCGGTTGTTGCCGCAGTCGAAGAAGTGGATGAGCCGGCCCCCGGAAAGCTGGTCCAGGGTGGCGGTCATCTTGGCGGTCATCGAGGGGTTGCGCATGGGGTTGGAGTAGTGGATGATGCCCAGCCGGGCTTGCTCGGTGCAGCCGGCCAGGGCCGCCAGGGTGGTCCACCCTTCGAGGATGGCCTCGTCCTTGCCCAACATCAGGTGGTCGGCCACCCACAGCGAGTCGTACCCCAATACGTCGGCTTGCCTGGCCATGGCCAGGGTGGTGAATGCATCCAATTGGGCGTAATTTGGGGTGCGGAAGAAAGGATTGCCGGGGACAGCGAAGATGGGAAGGCAAAAGCCGAATTTGAGGTGCATTTATAGTCTCCATGTTCGGGAAGTACCGTTTAGGATAGTACTGCCATACCTTGGTGTCAACGCCCCCTACCCCTTTCCCTGCCCAGAATTTCCCACCGTGCCCTATGCTAAGGGGAACGAGAAGATGAGTGAGATCGCTTGGGCGACCGGATCATGAACCAGGCGCCCTCCAGGTCTCTATGCCTGGCCCTAGCTCTGGTGTGCGGGTCGGTGATCGGTGCGGAGATCGTTTTGACCCGGCTCTTTTCTTTTTTGCTCTACTATCACTACACCTTTCTGATCCTCTCCGGGGCGATCTGCGGCCTGGGCATCGGTGCGGTGTTGGGGGCGCGCCTTTCCAGCAGGAAAGCGCTCTGCGCGTTGGCCTTTGGCCAGGCGCTGGGGCTCTGGCTGGCCGTGACCTTTGCCGCCTGGTTGCCGCGCGCTGGGACCCTGTGGCTGCTGGGGGTGGCAGCCCTGCCCTTTGCCGTGGCCGGTGCTTTCCTTTCCCTGGTCTTCCGCACCCATGCCGGCCACAGCCAGCGGCTCTATTTCTACGACCTGAGCGGCGCGGCCCTGGCCACCCTGGTGATTATCCCCTGCGTGCAGTGGCTGGGCGGGGTGGATGCGCTGCTGGCCTGCGGGCTCTTGGCTGCCCTGGCAGGAGGGCTGGTGGCCCCGATGCGCCGCTGGGGGGCGCTGGGGGTGGGGCTCTTTTTTCTGGCCTTCCTGGCGCAGCGCGGCCTTGGGCTGGTGCAACTCGATCTGAAAGAGCTGGGGCAGGCAGCGGACAAGCCGATGTTCAAAGCGCTCAGTTCCCTGACCGAGCCGGGGAAGATAGTGCAGACCCGTTGGAGCGCCTATGCTCGCACGGACCTGGTGGACCGCACCGGTGATACCGGGTTGAACTTCTACACCGATGGTGGGGCCGGCTCCTATATGTTCCGCTTTGAGGGGGATTTCCGCCGGCTCTTCTTTTTGCGCCAGGAGACGGCCTTTTTCCCCTACTACTTTGCGCCCCGCGGTCGGGCCTTGATCCTGGGACCAGGAGGAGGGGCGGACGTGCTCTACGCGCTGATGACCGGCTGGGGGCAGGTCGAGGGGGTGGAGATCAACGCCGAGGTCGTGGGTCTGGTGCGCCAGTACGGGACGTACAACGGCCACCTCTACGAGTTCAAAAACGTGGATATCCACGTGGAGGATGGCCGCCACTTTGTCGAGCGCACTGCGGGCCCCTACGAGCTGATCGCCCTGCCCTTGGTCTATTCCTCGGCGGCAGAGCTGGCTGGGTACGCCCTGCAGGAGAACTATCTGTTCACCCAGGAAGCCTACCGGCGTTACCTGGACTTGCTCACCCCCGGCGGCCGGCTGGCCCTGGTGGTACACGACCATACGCTGATGTTGAGAGCGATCACCACCCTGGCCGTACTCTGGCAAGAGGAGGGGCGGGGGGCAGTGGAATTGCTCAGCCATCTGGTGGTGATCAACGGCACCCGCGCCGATCCCCATACCCAGGAGGCCTTTCGCCCGCTGCTTCTGGTGCAGAAAACGCCCTATACCCAGGAGCAGTTGGGGCAGCTGTTGGCCGTGGCCAAGGAGCTGGATCTCCAGCCCTTTTTCCTGCCCGGGTACCAGGAGAGAGAGGCCATTTCCTCGCTGCGATCTGCCGGGATAGGGGCGTTTATCGCTGCCCATACTAATGACCTGAGCCCGGTCACTGACGAGCGGCCTTATTTCTACGGGGTCACCACCGGATTGGATCGCAATCTCAAATACCTGTTGTGGGGCGCCTTCGCGGCAGTGCTGGTCCTGGTGGGTGCGCCGGCATGGCGCACGCCACGGGCTTTGGGGCTGAAATTCAGGCTCTTCGCCGCCTGCCTCGGAGCTGCGTACATGTTAGTGGAGATCTACCTGTTGCAGCGCTTCTCGCTCTTGCTGGGGCAGCCCCTCCTCACCCTGGCGGTCACCCTCTTCGCGCTGCTGCTGTCCAGCGCCGCCGGCAGCCTGGCAGGGAGCAGGATAAAGGCCCTAGGCACGGGTACCGGGCTCGGCCTGGCCGCGGCACTGACCGGGGTGGTTGCGCTCGGGCTGCTCTGGCTTCAGGGGGTGGTGTTGCCCATGGCGCTTCACCTGGAGACCGGGGGCAGGATCTTCGCGGGGCTGGCCCTGATCCTACCACTGGGTTTGCTGATGGGTCTGTGTTTCCCCGCGGGATTGCGGCTGGCTGGCGCTGCCGCTCCTGGGCAGATCTCCTGGATGTGGGGGGTCAATGGCGTCAGTGCAGTGGCTGGCTCGGCCCTGGCCGTGGTAGTGGGCATGAAATGGGGCACGGAATGGGCGCTCTATTGCGGGGCTGCCGGGTATGTGCTGGCCGGCGCGGCGATGTGGGTAGGAGGGGATAAACTCTCGCTGCCTGCCCTAGTGGAGGAGTCGCTGTCGTGGAAGAAAGCAGCAGGCTTCCTCGGCGTCGCCGCCTTGTTGTGGTACGGGGTTTTTACTTTCATCGCTGAGGCGCCCGGGAGGGCGGTGCGGGCCGGCGAAGCGCGGTCCGCACCGCCCCCAGTTGTTCCAGAAATCTGGCCAGCGGCACTCCGGAAGTGATTGCAGGTCCGCTCGGCTGGATGAGGATATTCACAAAACCCCCATAGAGGTCGCAGATGAGCGTATTCGATAAAGTGCGTCTGACCCAGCTGGCCAAACGGGCCGGTTGTGCTGCCAAACAGCCCCCCGGCTATCTGCTGCCCCTGTTGAAAAGTCTGCCGGTCATCACCGATCCCAGGGTGCTGGTGGGCAGCGCCACCGCCGACGACGCGGCGGTGTACCAACTCAGCGACGAACTGGCGCTGGTGCTGACCACGGATTTCTTCACCCCCATCGTCGACAATCCCTACGACTTTGGGGCGGTGGCAGCGGCCAACGCGCTGAGCGATGTGTACGCCATGGGCGGCAAACCGCTCACCGCCCTGAGCATCGTCGGTTTCCCGGATGCGGCGCTGCCCCCCGAGGTGTTAGTGGAGATTCTCCGGGGTGCCACCGACAAGGCAGCTGAGGCGGGCATCGCCATTGTCGGCGGCCATACCATCAAATCCGAGGAACCGATCTTCGGCCTGGCGGTGGTCGGCACCATCCATCCCGAGCGGGTGTTGTCTAATGACCGGGCTCAGCCAGGCGATCTGCTCATCCTCACCAAACCGCTGGGCCTGGGCATCATCACCACCGCCGCCAAAAACGGGGAGGACCGGCTGGGGGCCATCGCCGAGGCGCTGAAAATCATGACCACCCTCAACCGGGCTGCCGCCGAGGTTATTTGCCAGTTTGATACCCACGCCCTGACCGATGTCACGGGTTTCGGGCTCCTGGGGCATTTGCGCAATATGGTGGCGGCCAGCAAGGTGAGTGCCTCCATCTATTTTGAGCGAGTGCCAGTGCTGGACGCTGCCCGCGTTTATGTGAAGGAGGGCGGGGCCCCAGGGGGCACCTACGCCAACCACCGTTTCCTGGCCGACTGGGTCAGCTATGCCCCGGACCTGGATCAGGACGAAGAGCTGCTGCTCTGCGATGCCCAGACCTCGGGTGGGTTGCTGGCTGCGGTGTCGGCTGCTCAGGCTGAAGGAGCGGTGAAGGCCCTGCACGAGGCGGGGGTTGCCCACGCGGCGGTGATCGGCAGTATCAGCGACGATCCGCCGGGCCGGATCTCGGTGGTGCGCCGGGGAGATCCCTAGGGATTCTGCCGTGTCGGGGAGCGACCTGCTCCGGCCTTCCCCCAGGCGCGTCCTTGCTCACTTCGCTGGATTGTGTTTTCCTGGGGCGAGGTCCGCGGGGTGCCCGCTGCAGGCGTCTCTGCAGTCCCGGATCCGCGACACCATATAGATGGTGTCGCGCCCATCTCATCCCCTCCGCCCCCGCCACGCCCCATACGTCGGGGCGTGGCGTCCCCTCGCTCCTTAAACTACGCTTCCCTACCCCACAACCCGGCGATCCTGCCCCCGGCCTCTCCCCCAGAGACTTCCTCCGGGGCACTCCTTCGGCCCTGGCCGGTTTCCGGGGTCATCTCCCCGCCGCTGGCTGCGGCCACAGGGCGGGAGGCAACCCTTCCTGGGTGTGGGGAGCGCGGTTGAGGGCGTTCACGGGCCAGCACTGGCCGCCCTGGAAATGGTACTCTTTTTCCAGGCCGCAGAGCCAGGTGAAGAGTTCGGCAGCGGCGATGCCATCCATGAACTGCTCGAAAGGCGGGCGGCCGGCGCTGAGGCGAATCCACGAAAAATCGAAGGTCGGGTCAGCCAGCCAGTCGCGGCAGGGCGGTGCGGTGCGGCAGTAGTTGTATTTGAGCAGATTGCGCACCCCGGACCCGGTACTCTTGCTGCGGCGGTGCCAGATCGAGTACACGGTGAGGAAGATGGACCCGGCTGGCGCTGCGGTACGCACGGCGTGGCGGATGTGGTCGTAATGGGTCATGTAGTTGGCTTTGCTGCGCACGAAATGAGAGCCGGGGACCACCTCGGTGGGCCCCATCTCCTCGGGGGTGTCGGTGGGATAGTAGAAGACCTGTAGGTAGTCGAGGCGGCGGTGGTACACAGAGCCGCCGTCGCGGTGCCAGTTCTGGGCCGGGGCCGGGCAAGTGTTGCGGTGGTTGGCCATCATGCCCGGCAGGCGGAAGTGGGCCCCCAGCAGGGAGCGCACGGCCCCGCCGGCCAGGGGGTTTTTCAACACTGCCTCGACGAACCAGTCCTCGGCCAGGATCTGGTCCGGCTGCGGGCCGTTGCAGTGCTCCAGGAATTCCACGGTGCGCCGGTTGATCACCTCGGGCACCACGCCCGGCAGAACCAGGTACCCGTCGCGGCAGAAGTCCAGCACCTGCTGGTCGTTCAGAGTGGGGGGACAGTCGTGGGTGGCCGGCAGCATGGCATTACCTCTCTAGGATAAACTCACAGCCCCGCAACGCCATATAGATGGCGTTGCGCGCCAGCAGAATCCTCTCAGGTCCATTTTTCTAGGATAAATTCGCAGCCCATCCCCACGGTCTGGTCTTCCTGCAAGAGCAGGGCCAGCTCGGGGAATTTGATCACCCGCCAACCGTTGGCCATGGCCTCCAGCACGGTCTGGTACGGCCACTGGGCGGGGTCGGGCGGCAACTCCTGCATCTTGCCCTCGGCGACCAGGGAAATCCCGATTACCTGGGAGCCCACCCCAGTGTTGCTTACTTGGAGGTAGAGCAGTTGCTGGGGGGGGCGTTTGCCTGCCATCTCCAAGGCTTGCACGAGGTCGGCTTCGGCCAGTTCGCCCCGCTGGAGTTTTTCCAGGCAGGTCTGAAGGTGCAGTCGCAGCGTATCCATACTCATCTGGTGGCCAGGGCCGGAGGAAAGCCGTAGGGCAGGTCGTTGCGCTGGGCCGGCAGGGGCCAGCTTTGGCCGCCGGTGACCTGGTAGTTGTGGTGCTGACCGGCCAGCCAGCAGAACATCTCGGCCGTCGAATAACACTCGTGGAACTGCTCACCAAAGCCGGCGGCCGGGCCGCTGAAATTGGCGCGGGCCAGATCGAAATCCGGCTCCCTGACCCAGTCGCGGGCCGGGGCCGCGGTGCGCCAGTAGCAGTACTTGAGCATGTTGCGGATACCGCTGCCAGGGGCGGCGGTGGCCCGGTGCCAGATCCGGTACGCGGTGATGAAGATGGAGCCGGCCGGGGCCGAAGTGGAGGCGCTGCCGCGGATGCGCCCGTAGTGGGCCATGGCCCGCTGGGTGTTGGGCACCAGGTGGGAGCCGGGCACCACCTCGGTGGGGCCCATCTCCAGGGGGGTTTCCTGGGGGTAGTAGAACACCTGAAGGTCGTTCAACTGTGGACCCCAACGCGAGCCGCCGTCCACGTGCCAGCCGCCCGTCATTTGGTGGGGGCACTGGCGGCGGTGGTTGCTCATTAGCACCGGCAGCCCAAACCCTGGACCCAGGAGCGAGCGCACCGCTCCGGCCGCTGCGGGGTTGCAGACGACCTGGTCCTGGAACCAGTCGAAGTCGAGGATCGGGGTAGGCTCGTAATGGGTGTTGGTGTCCAGGTACTCAAAGGCGCGGCGGTTGATTTCTTCGGGGACCACTCCGGCCAGCAGCAGATAACCCTGCCGGCAGAATTCGAGCACCTGGGTGTCGGTGAGGGTGGGGGGGCAGTCGCAGGTCCGGCGGGACATGAGGTCAGCTCCATTTCTCTAGAATAAATTCACACCCGAGAGTTTGAGGGATGGCTTCGTGCATCAGCAGGGCCAGGTTGGGGAAGGAGACCACCCGCCAGCCGTCGGCAATGGCGGCCAGGGCTGACTGGTAGGGCCAGTCCTTGGGATCAGCTGGCGGCTCCATCATCTTTCCCCCCTCGAACTGACTCATGCCCAACACCTGGGAGCCGGGGTTGGTGTTGCGCAACTGGAGATAGAGCAGGCTCTGGAGCTGAGGCTGGGCGCTCACGATCAGGGTGCCCAGGTGCGCCAAGTCAGTTTCGCTCAGGCGCTGCTGGCGGAAGGCTTCGAGGCAGTGTTCGGCCTGCAGTTTGCAGACCTTCCAGGTGTCGCTCATAGAAGAGACTCTCCGGTTTCCAGGGCGCTGATCTTGGCGGCCATCGCCTCGATGAGCAGTTCCAGACAGCCCGGCGCGAGGCTGGAGGGCTCTTCCTGGTACAGCCCTTTGCCATAGCTGTCTTGGGGCAGGAGGTAGGCCACCTGGAAATCGCTGGTGAGGGGTGAGAAGAGCAAGGTGTACTGGGGAAAACGCCGGCGCAGTTCGGTCTGGATCAGGCTGTAGGGCTCGCCCCCGCTGGTGGCCCAGATCGCATCCCCTAGCCGGTGGACCGTGAACTGAAAGGGATAGGTGGGACCCTTGGGCAGCCCTTCGAGGCGGGCCAGCCAGCGCCGGGCCCGCTCGGCCAGGGCGCTGCAGTTGCGCACTTCGAGGGCATCGCCCCGGGCTTCGGCCTCCCGCTGGCGGGCTGACCATTCCTGGAGTTCCTGCTGGAAACGCTCTGGGTTCAGGCCGGGTTTGAGGGGCAGGTCCACCGAATAAATCCCCCCCGCAAAACAGGTAGTCTGCGCCTGCCGCTCCGAGGTGAAGGGCACATGGGCCCAGGCCCCTAGGGTGGCCCCGGAGATCACTGGCCCCTGGTAGGTAAAATCCGTCGCCGGGGCCCCCATGCCTTCCAGCACCGCGAGGGCTGCGTGCCCCACCTGCCGGCCATTGCGGTCGGCCACCGCCGTATCGCCGACAAAACCGTCTCGCGGTCCCTGGTCGCCGCAAGCCCCCAGGGCAAAGGTGCAGGGGACACCCGTGGATTTCTCCACGGTTTCGCGCAAGGTGCCCGGATAGTCCGGGCTGATCAGTTGGTTCTCCCAGGCCAGGCTGGTGGGGTGGCAACTGTAGTTGACCATGGTGGCCAGGAGTTGCCCGGAGGGCGCACAGAAACGGGCCACCACCACGGTCTGGTCGGGCTCTCCCTGTGGGTTGAAACCGCAGACCGGGTGGCCGGCCTCCGCATCCCAGCAGTCCCGGTTGGCAGCCATGCCGCACTGGCCGGTGGCATAGGTGACCACCGCTTCCTGCATGGCGTAGAGCGCCTGGGCACCGGCTTCCTGGACCTTGAGGCGCAACAGGCGCAGATAGGGGACAATCAGTTCCCCGCCGGACAAGGCGATCCGGTTGGCGACAAAAAAACCAGAGGAGTGGGTATGGGAGTAGGTGATGATCACCCGCTCCAGCAGCGCTCCAGTTACCTCGGCCAGGGCCTGGCGCAACTCCTCGTGCTGGCCTACGGCCAGACCGACCAGGTCCAGGTGGGCGCGGACCAGGAGCGGGCCACAATCCAGGGGTGCCAGGAGCAGCACATCGGCCCGCAGCGGACGGTGGACGCCGGCGGCCCGGTCGTGGCGGGCCGCCCCCCACATCCGGTGGTAGATGCCCACCGGCGGGGTGATGTCCGCAGAGCCCAGGCCGAAGCGCAAACGCGAAGTGGGAGTAGGGACGTGTAAGGCCATTTTAGCGCTTACAGTTTGATGGTGGCGCGTTTGAGGCCGGCGTCGAGGATGGCAGCTGCGACCTCAAGGGCGTTGAGACCATCCTTGGCAGTGACCAGGGGCTGATCCCCGCGCTCGAAGCAACCCACCACGTGTTTGAGCTGCTCGACGAACATGTCTTGCTGGCGGTAGGTGTAGACCTTCTCCTTGTTCTGACCGGTTTTGAGGGTGAGGGCACCCTGCATCTGCGGATCGAAGCCCTTGGGGGCCTCGGCCGCAGTCATGCCGAACTGCAGCGCCCCTTTGGGACCGATCACGTCGTTGAGATAGGTCACCGGCGCTCCGGCTGCCACGCCCCAGGACCAGATCAGGGTGTGCTGGTCCCCGGATTTGAAGTTGACGATGACACTGGCGGTGTCGGCGCCCACGCTGGTGCGGTCGAACTGCAGGGAGGAGGCCTGGACCGAGGCCACGGGCCCAAAGATCTGCAGCATGAAGTCGTAGTTGTGGATGGCCCCATCGATCAGCGGACCGCCGCCCTTGCGCACGTCGCGGTACCAGGGGTTGGCCGGTCTGCCTCCCGCGGCAAAGCGCCAAATCACCGGCCGGCCCACGGCATTAGACTGGATCACCCTCTTGAGGGTGCCCCACTGGGTGTCGAAGCGGCGCACAAAACCGATGGTGAAACGCACCTTTGCTTTTTCGACGGCCTCGGCCATACGCTCAGCGTCGGCCAGTTTGAGCGCCATGGGTTTTTCGCAGAAGACGTGTTTGCCGGCCTTGGCAGCGGCGATGACTGGGGCGGGGTGCTGGAAGGTGGGGGTGCAGACCCAGACCGCGTCCACATCGCCCTGTTTGAGTAGTTTGCGGTAGTCAGTGTACGGGGTGCCGCCAAAGTCTTTGGCGAAGCTCTGGGCCGCGGATTCGACCACATCCGAGACGGCGACGATGCGGGCGTTCTTGAGCTGTTTCATGCGGGTGGCGTGGTGGCGGGCGATACCGCCGCAGCCGACAAAACCGACCTTGAGCATGGCGGACCTTTCTGAGATGAGGGAGCGCTGCTTCAGAATGTAGCCCGGTGGACAGGACGCATCAAGGCGCGGTTGCGCCGGCTGGCGATTAACCCCATCTTGAAAACCTCCTCACCGAGGTTCCCATGTCGATCCTGGCCGGCAAACTGCTCACTCCGCTGATCTCGCCCCTGGGCCTCAGCCTGCTCCTGTGGCTGGCTGGCCTATTGCTCTCCTGGCGGGGGTGGCGGGCATGGGGCCGGGGCTTTCGGGTGGCGGGTTGCCTGCTGCTGATCGTCCTGGGCAGTCCCCTGGTGGGTGAGCACCTGCTGTACGCCCTCGAATCAGAGTATCCGCTCACCCTGGTCGCTGACAGTCCGAGCGCCGAAGCCATCGTTGTCCTGGGTGGAGTCACCCAACCGCCCATCACGCCGCGCCTGAGCATCGAGGTGAATGAGGGCTTCGATCGGCTCTTGCACGGGATGCGGCTGTGGCGGGCCGGCAAAGCCCCGCTCCTGGTGTTCAGCGGAGGCACGATCCCTTATCTGACCGGGTCACAGATGACGGAGGCAGCGAACCTTTGTAGCTTGGCGCTGGAGTACGGGGTGGACCGGCAGGCCACCCTGCTGGAAGAGGTCTCGCGCAACACCTACGAGAACGCCGTCTTCACCTCTGAGTTGTTGCGCGAGCGAGGCCTGCACCGCATCCTGCTGGTGACCTCGGCCTCCCACATGCCCCGGTCAGTGGCGGTTTTCCGCAAGCAGGGGTTGGAAGTCATTCCCTCACCCACGGATGTGCAGGTGGTGCCCAGACCCTTCACCCCCTTGCAGTTGTTACCTGGCATGGAAGCCCTGGCCTACTCGACCACCGCAATCAAGGAGTGGGTGGGGATGTGGACCTACTGGTTGCGGGGGTGGATCTAGGTCTGGTCGAAGAGTTCAGGTTCTTCCCCCCGCGAGAAGGCCTGGGCAATTTCGTCGCAGCGTTCGTTGCCTTCCTCGCCGGCATGCCCCCGGGTGTAATTCCAGCGCACCCCGCGGTGGTTGAGGCGGTCCAACTCCTGCCATAGATCCTGGTTGAGCACCGGTTTCTTACTGGCGGTCAGCCAGCCCTTGCGTTTCCAGCCGTGGATCCATTCGGTGATGCCCTTGAGCAGGTACTCGCTGTCGGTGATCAGGGAGACCGGGAGGTCGCCGGCAGCTCTGAGCGCCTCGATGGCCGCTTGCAGCTCCATGCGGTTGTTAGTGGTGGCGGGTACTGCCCCGCCCAGTTCGCGGACCCGGCCGTCGGAGTAGCGAAGGCGCACGGCCCAGCCGCCGGGGCCGGGGTTGCCAGAGCAGGCACCATCGCTGTGAATGACGAGGGAGGGTGAAGATGCTGCTGCAGAGGAGGTTTGCACGGGCGCTTATCTGCCTGGTTGAAGGGGTGGGGATTTCCCAGAAATATCGTTAGTCCCTACATTAGTACCCTGCTCTTTTGCTGTCAAACCAACCGCATGTAATCCGAGGAAGCTATGGCTGGGCCAGAGACATACGAAGTGGTCGTCATCGGCGGGGGGCCGGGAGGGTATACCGCCGCCATCCGCGCTGCCCAATTGGGCCTGCGCGCCGCCCTCGTAGAAAAAGAAGAGAAGCTGGGCGGCATCTGCCTCAACTGGGGCTGCATCCCCACCAAGGCCCTGCTCAAGCAGGCGGAGCTGTACCGGCTTTTCCAGCGCGCCGGGGAGTTCGGTTTTACAGTGGGCCAGGTCGGTTTCGACTGGAAGAAGGTGATTCAGCGCAGCCGGCAAGTGTCAGAGCGGCTGAGCAAAGGTGTCGATTATCTAATGAAAAAGAACAAGGTGGAAGTGGTTCGCGGCCGAGGGTGCCTGGCGCCCGGGCCCAAGGTGGAGGTGCGCGACACCAAGGGGACCGTGGTCAACACCTTGACGGCCCGGCATGTCATCGTGGCTACTGGCAGCCGGCCGCAGACTTTGCCAGGGGTGCAACTGGATGGCAACCAGATTATCACCAGCCGCGAAGCCATGGTCCTGGACCAACTGCCTAAGTCTCTGGCCATCATCGGAGCCGGGGCCATCGGGGTGGAATTCGCCTATTTCTTCAACGCCTTCGGCACCCAGGTGACCTTGCTCGAAGCCCTACCCCAGATCCTGCCCAGGGAGGACGAGGAGGTGGCCGGCATCCTGACCAAGAGCCTGGCCAAACAGGGGGTGCAGATCGCCACCGGGGTCCAGGTCAGTTCGGTAAAGGCCGGGGCCAAGGGCATGGAGGTGTTGTACCGGGGCAAAGAAGGAGAAGTTGTGCTCAAAGCTGAGAAAGTGTTGATGGCCGTGGGGGTGGTGGGCAACATCGAGGATCTGGGGCTGGAGGCCCTGGGGGTGAAGACGGTCAAAGGCGCGGTGGCAGTGAATGAGCGTCTGGAGACCAGCGCCAAGGGGATCAGCGCTATCGGGGATGTGGTCGGAGCGCCCCAACTGGCGCACGTGGCCGCTGCCGAGGCCGTGGCGGCAGTGGAGTTCATTGCCGGCCACCAGCGTGCCCCCATCGACCGGAGCAGTATTCCCTTCTGCACCTACTGCCAGCCCCAGGTGGCCAGCATGGGCCTGAGCGAAGCCCAGGCCAAAAAAGCCGGCCATCAGGTGAAGGTGGGGCGTTTCCCCTTCAGCGCCAGCGGCAAGGCCCTGGCCTCCGGGGAGAGTGAAGGTTTGGTGAAGCTGGTCTTCGACGCCAAATTCGGGGAGTTGCTGGGCGCCTCGATCATCGGTGCCGAAGCCACGGAACTGATTGCCGAACTGGGCTTGGCCAAGCACCTTGAGGCCACCTACGAGGAACTGATCCATACCATACACGCCCATCCCACCCTCTCCGAAGGGGTGATGGAGGCGGCGGGTGAGGCCTTTGGTCTGGCGCTGAATCTGTGAGCCATGGACCATATCGAGTACTACCTCAGCGAACTCAAGACCGCCCTCGACACCCTCGACCGGGCGGCGGTGCAGCAGGCCAGGCAATGGGTGGGGCAGACCCGCAGCGAGGGCCGGCAGCTCTTTTTGTGCGGCAACGGCGGCAGCGCTGCCACCGCCAGCCACCTGGCCAACGACCTGGGCAAAGGGGCCAGCTACGGCAGGCCTCAAGCCAGCCGTTTCCGGGTGGTGGCCCTCACCGACAACGTGCCTTGGATGACGGCCCTGGCCAACGACGTGGGGTATGAAGCCATCTTCGCCGAGCAGTTGCGCAACCTCGGCCAGGCAGGCGACCTGCTCATCGCCATCAGCGGGTCTGGCAACAGCCCCAATGTGCTCAACGCCGTGCAGGTGGCCCGGGACCAGGGCATGAGGACCATTGGCTGGTGCGGCTTCGGGGGCGGCAAGTTGGCAACTGCGGTGGACCTGCCAGTGGTAGTTGCCAGTCACCACATGGGAAGGGTGGAGGATGTACACGCAATTATGATGCATCTGGTCTGTTATTATTTCATGGAGCGAGAGTCATGAGCCCGGTGGACTGCAACATCAAACGCCCTACCCCGCCTTCCATCATCCAGGTCCTGCCCGCCGAACCGCTGCTGCTGATGGGCGCCGGACCGGTGCCGGTGCCGGCTGAAGTGGCCCGGGCCGGCAGCATGGTCATCAACCACCTGGGCGATACCATGAACTTGGTGGTGGACGGGGTCAAGGAGATGGCCCGGTACGTCTTCCAGACCTGCGATGACAAGATCTACGGCATCTCCGGGCCTTCCTCGGCAGCTATGGAGATGGCGATGGGAAATCTGTTGTGGCCGGGCCGGAAGGTCCTGGTGCTAAAGATGGGCACCTTCAGCAACCGCTTTGCCGAGATGGCCGCCGGGGTGGGCGCCCAGGTCGAGGTGCTGGAAGCTGCGGACGGGCAGCCGGTGCCGGCAGAGCTGGTGGAAAAAAAGCTGGCTCAGGGCCAGTACGACGTAGTCACCACCGTCCAGGGGGAGACCTCCTGCGGGGTGTGGACCCGCGATCTGCCCACCATTGCCTGTCTGGCCCACCAGGCCGGGGCCCTGATGGTGGTAGACGCGGTGTGTACCCTGAGCACCATGCCCCTGAAGAAGGACGAGTGGGGCATCGACGTGGTCTTCACCGGCAGCCAGAAGGGACTTTCTTCGCTGCCCGGCGTGGCCTTGATCGCTTTCTCTGACGCCGCTTGGGAGCTGTTACAGCGCCATCCCGGCCCCAAGCCCCACTGGTGCCTGGACGTCACCCGGGCGCAGAACTTCTGGGGCAACCACACCTATCACTACACCGCCCCGGTCACTGGCCTGCTGGCCTTGTACGAAGCCCTGCGTCTGATCTGTGAGGAAAAACTGGAGCACCGTTTTGCCCGCCACCGGCATAGTTCCCTCGCGCTCCAGGCCGGCATCGCCGGCATGGGTCTCAACCTGTCCATCGCCCTTGAGCACCGGCTCAATTCAGTGCTGGCTATCGATATCCCGACCGGAGCCGATGGGGCGAGGGCGCGCCGTTATATGGCTGAGTGTTTCAAGGTGCAGATCTCCGAGTCCTACGGCCGCAACATTGTGCGCATCGGCCAGATGGGCGAGCAGTGCCGGTCGCCCAACCTGTTCCGCACCCTGCACGCCCTGGGAGTGGCATTTACCCACGAAGGAATCAAACTTGATCTGAGCCGCGGCATGGCGGAGTTGGAAGAGTATCTCATCCAGCACGCTGCCGGAGTTCTCTAAAGGAGATCACGATATGAGCCTCAATTTTCCGACCTACGAATCCATCGGTGTGCGGCCCCTGATCAACTGCAGGGGGACTTACACCATCATCAGCGGCTCGGTGATCCTGCCGGAGGTGCGCCAGGCCATGGTGGAGGCCTCCAAGCGCTACGTACACATGGATGAACTGATGGAGGCGGTGGGCAAACGCCTGGGCCAGCTGATGGGCGCCGAATTCGGCATTGTCACCAATGGTTGCGCTGCGGCCCTGTGCCATGTGACTGCCGCCTGTATCGCCGGCAAGGAGATCGAGAAGATGCGGCGGTTGCCCGACACCACCGGCATGAAAAACGAGGTGATCACCCAGCCCTCTCACCGGCATATCTACGACCACGCCATTCGTATGGCCGGGGCCAAGATGGTGGAGGTGAAGTCAGTGGCCGAATTGGAGGCCGCAGTGGGGGAACAAACCGCGATGATCGCCGTTTTTGGCGACGCGGTGGAGCGGGGGGAAGTGCCCCTGGCCGACCTGGTCCGGGTGGGCAAGAAACACGGCATTCCGGTGCTGGTCGACGCCGCCGCCGAACGCCCCGATGTTCCAAATGTGTATCTGCAGGCCGGTGTCGATGCGGTGGCGTACAGCGGGGGCAAGTGTTTGCGCGGCCCCCAGGCAGCGGGGATGCTCTTGGGTCGGCGGGAGTTGCTCTGGACCGCGTTTATGAACAGCGCCCCGCACCATGCCTTGGGCCGGCCGATGAAGGCGGGCAAAGAGGAGATTATGGGGCTGCTGGCCGCGGTGGAGATGTGGGGCAAACGCGACCATAAGGCGGAATGGCAGGAGTGGGAGCGGCGCCTGCAGGTCATCGCCGGGGCGGTGGTCCCCTTCAAGGAGGTAAGCACCAGCATCCACCAGCCTGGCCGTTCCAACGTGGCGCCGGTGTTGTTCCTGCACTGGGATGCCGTGGCCCTGGGCCTGACCCCCGAGGAGGTGCAGAAACAACTCACCGAGGGCGAGCCGCGCATCGAGGTCTTCACCCACAAGGACGGGGTGAACTTCAATCCCTACATGATGGAGCCGGGGGAGGAACCCAAGGTGGTGCAGCGGCTGGGGGAGATTCTCGGGAAGAAGGGGTAGTCCGAGGCTGCGGCGGGTCGCTCCCCGACGCATAACAAGTTACTCTATCTGCGTAGCCAAGTACGCGGCGATGGCCCCGTCGTAGTGGGAGGTGAGGCGGTAGACCTCCAGGGCCAGGCGGCGGCCAAAGGCCGGGTCGATGTGGCCCTGGTCGGCGTTGAGGCGGGTGATGGCTTCCGGGTACTGGGAGGGCGAGCTGAGCACGTACACGCTTTCGTGATTCTTGGCCGCCGAGCGCAGCATGGCCGGTCCGCCGATGTCGATGTTCTCGACGGCATCCTCGAAGGTGCAGCCGGGCTTGGCGATGGTCTGCTCAAAGGGGTAGAGGTTGACGCAGACAATGTCGATGGGCGAGATCTGGTGCTCTTGGAGGGTTGCAAGGTGTTCGGGCCGGTCGCGCCGGGCCAAGAGGCCGCCGTGGATACACGGGTGCAGGGTCTTGACCCGGCCGTCGAGCATCTCGGGAAAACCGGTCACCTCCGCCACGTCAGTGACCGCGACACCAAACTGGCGGATGGCCTTGGCCGTGCCGCCGGTGCTGATAAAGTCGATGCCCAGTGCTGCCAGGGCTCGCACCAGATCCTCTAAGCCGCTGCGGTCGTAGGTACTGATGAGGGCGCGCCGCGCTCTGACTGCCATTTCCCTGCTCCTCGTCTAAGTGATCCATCCCCCCGTTTCAATTCTAAATCATCCCCGGAACTAGGGCAACAGACGGGTCTTCGTCCTTCCCCCTTGATCCACTTCCCCTGGTATTATAAGCTATACCCTGCGCGAGGACTCCCGCCGCAGACCACCCTGGCAACGAATAAGGGGCAGCGAAGATGAAGGTTCTCTTTGTGGGCGGCACCGGCTTCATCAGCACTGCGGTCAGCCGCGTGGCGCTCGAACAGGGCATGGAGTTGTTCCATCTCAACCGGGGGCAGCGGCAGTCACCTCCTCCTGGGGTGCGCCATCTCAAGGCCGACGCGCACCAGCCCGATCAGGTGCGCGCCGTGCTGGGGGATCTGCATTTCGACGCGGTGGTGGACTGGATCGCCTTCACCCCAGCGGATATCGAGCGCGACCTGGATCTTTTCCGGGGGCGGACGGATCAGTTTGTCTGCATCAGTTCGGCCTCGGCATACCAGAAGCCTCCCGCCTGGCCCATCATCACCGAATCCACGCCGCTCTACAACCCGCACTGGGAGTATTCGCGCAACAAAATCGCCTGCGAGGAACGGCTGCTCCGGGCGTACCGCGAGGAGGACTTTCCCGCTACCATCGTGCGGCCCTCCCTGACCTATGACCCCAATTTCCCTATCGCCATTGGCGGCTGGGGTTGTTATACCCTGGCCGACCGCTTGCTGAAGGGCCGGCCCATCATCGTCCACGGCGACGGTTCCTCCCTATGGGTGGTGACCCATGCCGAGGACTTCGCCCGGGGCTTCCTCGGGCTCTTGGGGCATGGGCAGACCGTGGGCCAGGCCTTCCACATCACCTCCGACGAGGTGCTGACCTGGAACCAGATCTACCAGACCATCGCCCAGGCCCTGGGGGTGGAGGCGAACATCGTGCATATCGCCTCCGACTTCATTGCCCAGGTTTCGCCGGGCATGTACGGCTCGCTGCTGGGGGACAAGACCTGGAGCGCGGTGTTCGACAACAGCAAGATCAAAGCCTTCGTACCCGGCTTCCAAGCCCGCATCCCTTTCCGCGAGGGGGTGCGTCGCACCCTGGCGTGGTTCGATGCTGACCCGGCGCGCAAACGCATCGACGCGGCGGTGAATGCGGAAATGGATCGCATCCTGGCGGCATACGAAAACTGAAAACCCCACCAATCCATAACCCCCGCAGGAGTGGCGATGGCGTACGAGGCAGAAGAGACCCGCTACAGTTCCATGCATTACAACCGCTGCGGTCGCAGCGGTCTGCGCTTGCCGGCCATCTCCCTCGGCCTGTGGCACAACTTTGGGGGAGTGGACTCCGGCAAAACCAGCCGGGCGATGGTGCTGGGGGCTTTTGACCTGGGCATCACCCACTTCGATCTGGCCAACAATTACGGCCCGCCGGCCGGTTCAGCCGAAGAGAGTTTCGGTCACATCCTCAGCCAGGATCTCAAATCCTACCGCGACCAATTGGTAGTCTCCACCAAGGCGGGGTATTACATGTGGCCCGGGCCTTACGGCGAGTGGGGTTCCCGCAAATACCTGGTCTCGAGCCTCGACCAGAGCCTCAGACGCCTGGGCTTGGACTATGTCGACATCTTCTACCACCACCGCCCCGATCCGGAGACGCCGCTGGAGGAAACCATGGGCGCCCTGGACCACATCGTGCGCAACGGCAAGGCCCTCTACGCCGGGGTGTCGAACTACGGCCCTGAGCAATTGCAACAGGCGGCTGCCATCCTCAAAAGTCTGGGCACACCCTGTCTGATCCACCAGCCGGCGTACAACATGTTCAATCGCCGGCCAGAGGAAGGACTGATACAGGCGCTGACCACCGAAAACATCGGCTGCATCTCCTTTTCCCCCTTGGCCCAGGGCCTGCTCACCGACAAGTACCTGGGGGGCATCCCAGAGGGTTCGCGGGCGACCAAGCCGCATGGAGCGCTCAAGCCGGCGCAGATCACCGAGGAAAGGCTGGCCAAGGTAAGGGCCCTCAACCAGCTGGCCCTGGCCCGGGGGCAAACCCTGGCGCAACTGGCGCTGGTCTGGGTGCTGCGCCATCCGATTATGACCTCGGCCCTCATCGGGGCCAGCAAAGTGGCGCAGTTAGAGGATGCGGTGGGCGCGGTCAACAACCTCAGCCTGAGCGCCGAGGAGTTGCAGGCCATCGAAGGCATTCTGCAATGAGGACCCTAAAAGCAAAATGACGACAGGTCTGCTGATGGGCCTGGAAGACCAGCCCTCGATCGACGCCGGCGCCATCCTGATAGTCCGCACCCTGAGGGAGCGGGGCTACCAGGCCCTGCTGGCCGGGGGCTGTGTGCGGGATCTACTGCTGGGGCGGACTCCCAAGGACTGGGACGTGGCCACCGATGCAGACCCGGCGGCAGTGCAGCAGCTTTTTGCCCGGAGCGAAGCGGTGGGGGGCCATTTCGGGGTGGTGCTGGTACACTTGGAAGGCCGCCAGTACGAGGTGGCCCGCTTCCGCCAGGACGGGGTGTACCGAGATGGTCGGCATCCCGAGACGGTGGTCTTTGCCAGCGCCGAGCAGGATGCCCAGCGGCGCGACTTCACCATCAACGGCATGTTCTTCGACCCCTTGGCCGGGCAGCTGATCGATTATGTGGGGGGCAGGGAGGATCTGGATCGGCAGCTTATCCGCGCCATCGGCCAGCCGCAGGAGCGTTTTTCCGAGGACCAGTTGCGGCTGCTGAGGGCGGTGCGTTTTGCCGCCCGCCTCGGCTTTGCCATCGAGGCTCAGACCCTGGAAGCCATCGCCGAGTTGGCGCCGCTCATCCACCGGGTCAGCGCCGAAAGGGTGCGCGACGAGTTGACCCTGATGCTGACCGAGGGGCAGGCGGCGCGCGCCATGCAGCTCTTGTTGGAGACGGGGCTGCTCCGACAGATCCTGCCCGAGGTAGTGGCCATGGGCGGGGTGGCCCAGCCACCCGAGTTCCACCCCGAGGGGGATGTGTGGACTCATGTGTGTTTGATGCTAGACAAGATGGCAGGGCCCACACCCACCCTGGCCTGGGGGGTGCTGCTGCACGATATCGGCAAACCGCCCACCTATCGAGAAGCGGACCGCATTCGTTTCGACGCCCACGACGCGGTGGGGGCCCAGATGGCCGACCAGATCTGCCAGCGTCTGCGCATGTCCAAGGCTCAGACCGAACAGATCGACGAGTTGGTGGGACAGCACATGCGCATCCGCCACGCGGCCGAAATGCGGCCCAGCAAGTTGAAGCGCCTGCTGCGCGAGCCCTATTTTCCAGAGTTGCTGGAATTACATCGCATCGACTGCCTCTGCAGCCACGGCTCGCTGGATATCTACGATTTCTGCCAGGCACAGTCGCAAGCCAGCGCTTCGGAGGGGCTGCGGCCGGCGCGCCTGCTCAAGGGCGACGACCTGATCGGCATGGGGTTCAGGCCCGGCCCCCTCTTCAAGGAGATCCTGGCTGCTCTGGAGGACGAGCAGTTGGAGGGCAGGGTCACGGACCGGAAAGAGGCAGAGTGTTTCGTGCGGGAGCGTTTCGGGCCGGCGGAGAGCCGTCAATAACTCAGCTCAGGCCCGCCCCCAGCACCTCGAGCACTGGCTGGTGCGCGCCTGGGGACATCAAATACAGACCTGCCCAACCCTCTTTCCTGATCCAGCGGATCTGCTCCACTGCCAGCTCAGCGCCGGCCCGGGCCTGATCCTCGGCCTGGGTGTAGGCCCCCAGGCGCTGGAACACGGTTTCGGGCACCACCACCCCGGGCACCTGCCCCAGTCGGCGGGCCTGGTCCAGGCTGCTCAACACCATTACCCCGACGAGAAAGGCGGCCTGGCCGCGGAAAGGATCCAGCGCACTTAGGGGGTCGGTGCGGAAAGCCGGCTGGGTCATGATGTAGTCGGCGCCGGCGTCCAGCTTTCGGCGTAGTTTCTCCAATTCCCGGTCCTGGTCCAGGGCTTCGGGCTCGAACCCCGAGCCGATGGTGAAATGGGTGCGCGGGTCCGGGTGCCGGCCCAGGGGCTCGCCGCCGAAATCCACCCCGGCGTTGAGGCATCCGTGGGCGTAACGGATCATCGCGGCCGAATCGCAGTCGAAGACCGCGGTCGAACGCGGGTAAGAGGGGGACATCTTGGGCGGGTCCCCAGTGACAAAAAGCACGTTGTGAATCCGGCGGGCGTAGTAGCCGATCAGCCGGCTCTGCATGGCCATCAGATTGAGGTCGCGGGTGGTGAAGTGGGGGATGAGTTCGAGATGATCCCCCTCGGTCCAGCCCAAGCGCTCGCGCAGCACACCGATAAAATCCCCCGGCGGCATGAGCGGGATGCCGCGCGAACCGTCGGTGATGTCCAGGGCGTCGGCCAGGCCCGAGGCCGCCAGTTGGCCGACAAAATCCACCTTGCCCTGCAGGGTCTTGGGCGCGGTCCCTCGGGAGGGCAGGAGTTCCACACTGACGGCGAATCCCCCTTCCTTGATCTTGCGCGAGAAAGCCCCGTTGCGGCTTTTTTCTCCGGCCCCCACCGGGGCCTGCGCCGGGGCGGAAATCTGGAAGGTGTCCCGCTGCGCGGTGTTGCGGGCCTGCAGGTAGTTGCGCATCTCTGCCAGGTGCAGCGGGTGTACCTCGCAACACCCGCCTACCAGCGCTACGCCCCGCTCAGCCAGCGTGCGGGCAAACCTGCCCATGAACTCGGGGTTGACGCGGGTCATGTAGCGGTGGCCGATGCGCTGGAAACCCCCGGCATTGGGCATGGCCGAAAGCAGCACCCGGCCTTCGCGCACGGCGGGCAGGGATTCGACCGCGTCGAGGAAGGCGGTGATCTCCCAGGGGGCGCAGCAGTTGGTTCCCACCAATTGCACGCCCCGTTCAGCGGCGGCCTGCACCAGGGCGGCCGGGTCGCTCAACGCGGTGCCGACCATCTCCACGGCAATGGGTGGGGGCTGGGGCAGGGATTGGATGAGGTCGACCAGGGCCAGCAACTGGGGCAGAGAGGTGAAGGTCTCCAGCAACAGCGCGTCCACACCGACTAAGGCGTCCAGGGCAGGGCGGTAGTGCTGGGTAAGCGCTCCGGTGGAGGCCAACTCATCGCTGGGTGGGCCCAGAGAACCGAGCACGAAGAAGGGACCCGGGTCCTGAATGCTTGCCTGGTACAGCTCGATGGCGCGCCGGGCCAGGCGCACCCCGGTGCGGTTTATTTCGGCACACCGCCCCCCTTCACCGAGGGGGCCCAGGTAGGAAAGGCCGCCGGCAAAGGTGTTGGTGGTCAGGCAGCGGGCCCCGGCCTGCAGGTAGGCGTTGTGGACCTGGAGGATGAGCTCGGGGTGGTCGAGGTTGAGGGCCTCGTACACATGGTTGCGCTCCGAGAGGCGGCCGGTGCGCTCGAAGAGATAGGAACCCATGGCCCCGTCAGCCAGGAGGGTTCCCTGGCGCAGGGTTTCGAGAAAGGTGCTGTTCACGGCGCGGCCTTTTCGCCGAAGTGGTCGGCAAAGATGAAGAAGTCCTCGAAATCGATGGTGCTGTTGGCCGCCAGATCGAAAAGCGGGCTCCAGTCAGGAGAGGAGCTTGTTTCCCCGAAATGATCGGCGAAGAGAAAGAAATCCGCAAACGCTACACTCAGGTCGCCGTCGAAATCCCCGGTAAGAACCTCGACAACCGGGTTTACATGCAAAGTAAAGAAATCGCATGAATCGGACTATCCCCGGCCAAAGGCCAGGGCTTTACGCCCGATTCATGGCTTCGCCACCGCGATTTCTTAGGGCACTGCCCCAAACAAATCAAGTTGCTGCGGACTTTTCTCTTCTTGGCGATGATACTGGA
>SICG01000154.1 GCA_009691525.1 Candidatus Latescibacterota bacterium
TATCCCAAACTCCGGTGGGGGCGAATGAACAACCCAGATACCTGGAAAGAAAAACTGGCCGGCAGCATTCCCGAGGAGATCGGCCGCGAGATCGACATCTTCGAAACCCAGGGCAGCCTGCGCCAGCAGGGCAAGCTGGATGAAAAGATCTTCGCCGAGAGCCGGCTGCGCCGCGGTGTATACGGGCAGCGCTACGACAACGGCCAGCGCTTCGACGGCTCGCAGATCCAGCAACTGCGTTTCCCCAACAGCGAGTTGACCAAGGGTCCCGAGACCCTGTGGGATGCCCCGGGCATGGTGCGCATCAAGATTCCCTTCGGCGGCCTCAACACCGCGCAGATGGAGGTGTTGGCCGACCTGGCCGAGGAATATTCCGACGATATCCTCCATGTCACCACCCGCCAGGATTTCCAACTCCACTATGTGCATATCGAAGACACGCCCGATTTGATGCGCCGGCTGGCCGCGGTGGGCATCACCACCCGCGAGGCCTGCGGCAACTCGGTGCGCAATGTCACTGCCTGCCCGCTTTCCGGGGTCTGCCGCACCGAAGCCTTCGACACCACCCCCTACGCCCACGGCCTGGCCATGTTCCTGCTGGGCCACCCGGATACCCAGGACTTTGGCCGCAAGTTCAAGATCGCCTTCTCGGGCTGCAAACACGAGGCCTGCGGCCTGACCAGCATGCACGACCTGGGCGGCATCGCCGTCACCAAGGTCATCGACAGCGTGGAGCGGCGCGGTTTTGAACTTTACGTGGGCGGCGGCCTGGGCCCTGTGCCCTACCAGGCCCAGCTCTTCGCCGAATTTTTGCCGGTCGAGGAGTTGCTGCCCACCGCCCAGGCCATTTCCCGGGTCTTCGCCCGGCTGGGCGAAAAGAAGAACCGCAACCGCGCCCGCATCAAGTTCCTGGTGGCCAACCTGGGCATCGAGGAATTCCGCCGCCTGGTCTTCGAAGAACGCCCCATCCTGCCCCACGATCCGCGCTGGACCGCCTACCTCCAGGACCTGCACCGCCACGACGAGTCGCCGCTCAAGCCGGCCCAGTCCCTCAACGGGGCGGCCCTGCCCGCCGGTTTTGCCGAATGGCGCCGCACCAATATCTACACCCAGCGGCAGCCCGGTTATGCAGTGGTCACCGTCGCCCTGCCCCTTGGCGACCTCACCCCGAACCAAATGCGCGGCTTGGCCGACCTGGCCCGCCACCACGTCAAGGACACCATCCGCACCACCGTCGACCAGAATCTGGTGCTGCGCTGGGTCAGTGAGGCCGACCTGCCCGCTGTTTATAAAGGTCTCACCGAACTGGGCCTGGCCGCCCCAGGCGCCGGCACCATCGTCGACATCACTTCCTGCCCGGGCACCGACACCTGCAAGCTGGGTATCGCCTCCTCCCGCGGCCTGGCCGGCGAATTGCGCCAGCGCCTGGCCGAAAACCAGCTGGCCCGAGACGAGGCCATCGAAAAGCTGCACATCAAGATCAGTGGCTGCTTCAACTCCTGCGGCCAGCACCACGTCGCCGATATCGGCTTCTACGGCAACAGCCGCAAGATCGGCGGCCTGCACGTGCCCCACTTCCAGGTGGTGTTGGGCGGTCAGTGGACCGAAAACGCCGCTTCCTTCGGCCTGGCCGTGGGCGCCGTGCCCTCCAAACGTATCCCCGAGGTGGTCACCCGTCTGACCAATCGTTACCTCCAGGACCGCCAGCAGGGCGAGTCCTTCCAGGGCTTCATCAAGCGCATCGGCAAGAAAGCCATCAAGGAGCTGTTGGAGGAATTCACCCCAGTACCGGCCTTCACCGACGACCCCTCCTTCTACCGCGACTGGGGCGACACCCGGGTTTTTACCATGGGTGACCTGGGCATCGGCGAGTGCGCCGGCGAAGTGGTGCCCCAGGTCCACTTTGAGCTCTCAGGCTGCGAGCGCGAAGCCTTCGAAGCCCAGCTCCACCTGGAGGCCGGCGACTACCGATTGGCGTATCAGTCTGCCGTCAGCGCCATGACCCATGCCGCCAAGGCCCTGGTCAAATCCCAGTTCCAAGACGTGCCCGAGGACCCCGGCGTGATCGTCGCCGAGTTCCGCCAGCGCTTCTTCGATCCCGAGCTTCACTTCGACCGCTTTTCCAAGAGCATCTTCGCCCATCTGATCCGGGCTCACGAAGAGCCGCTGGCCGCCCCCACCCGCGACCAGGCGCATCAGCACATCGAGGAAGCTCAGCTCGTCATCGAGGCCGCCTACACCCTCTACGACCGCATGGCCACAGCCGTGGGTGTCGCTTCCTGAGAAAAGGCCCGCGCATGGACCTGCATCGTATTCAGCTCAAGTTCTACCTGAATCCCCCTGGGCACCTGTCGCCTGAAGAGGTCTTCCGGGCCTTCTCCACCTGGATCCCGCAAACCCCCGACCAGACCCTGATCGACGTGGCCGACTACAGCCATCTGCCCGATGGGCCACTCACCGTACTGGTGGGCCACCAGGCCAATTATATCCTCGACCACACCGACAAGCGCCTGGGTCTGCTCTATGCGCGCAAGCAACCTCTCGAAGCCGGCCTGCGGCAGGCCCTGGCCGAGGCCCTAAAAGCCTGCCGCCGCCTCGAAGAAGAACCCGAATTGTCCGGCAGGATTTCCTTTGCCGGCGGCGAGTTCCTGCTCTTGGCCAACGACCGCCTGCGCGCCCCCAACACCGAAACGACCCGCCAGGCCCTCGCCCCCCACCTCGATCCGGTGCTGGCCCGGATGTACGGCAGCGCCCACTTGGACTTCGACCGCGACCCCGACCTCAGACAACGCTTTAATCTGTCGGTGCGAGCCAATGCCTCCTTTGCTGTGGCCGACTTATTGCACCACCTCGAAGCCCCTGCTTGACAGTTGGCGAAGACTTGGTGATTTTTGCCTCTGGATCAAGAAAACTTCAATCAACTAGGAGGAAGATATGGCATACATCATTGCCGAGCCCTGCATAGACGTCAAAGACAAATCCTGCGTCGAGGTCTGCCCCGTCGACTGTATCCACCCCACGGACGGCGAGGGTGAACCCATACTTTATATTGACCCCGATGAGTGCATCGACTGCGGCGCTTGCGAACCCGAATGCCCGGTGGAGGCTATTTTCGCCGAAGAGGACCTGCCGGAGGAGTGGCACCGCTTCATCGAGATCAACGCCAAGTATTTCGAACTCAAGGACAACCCCGCGGACTGGGCCAAATACAAGGAGGTCCACGCCGCCGATTTTGAAAAGAAGGTCTAAACCGCGGCCTCAGTCCTGCCCATCGGTCAATCCCGGCGCCGAGATGCCATTCCTCATCTCGGCTTTTTCATGCTTGACGGGACCGGTCTCCGGTCTCTAACTTCTGCCCGCTTCCCCCCACTCCTCTACTCCATCGACTAGCAATGGCCAAAACAAAAGTTAAAAGCCCGGCGGTCACGGCAGACCGACTCTGGTTCATGTACCGGAAGATGGTCGAGATCCGCAAATTCGAGGAGCACGTCTGGGACGTGTACACCCGCGGGTTGATGCCCGGCCTGGCCCACCTCTACATCGGTGAGGAAGGGGTCGCCGTGGGCGTCTGCTCCGCCCTGCGAGACGACGACTACATCACCAGCACCCACCGCGGCCACGGGCACTGTGTGGCCAAGGGCGGCCAAATGGACCGCATGATGGCCGAGATCATGGGCAAGGAGACGGGCTATTGCCGCGGCAAGGGCGGCTCCATGCACATCGCCGACATGTCGGTGGGCATTCTGGGGGCCAACGGCATCGTCGGCGGCGGCTTCGGCATCGCCACCGGCGCGGCGCTCTCCTCCAAGTTGCGCGGCAGCGACCAGGTCGCCGTCTGTTTTTTCGGCGACGGGGCCGCTAACCAGGGCATCATGTTGGAAACGATCAATATGGCGGTGATCTGGAATCTGCCGGCCATCTACGTCTGCGAGAACAACCAGTACGGCGAACACACCCCCTTCACCAACGTCACCGGGGTGCCGCACATCGCCGACCGAGCCGCCGGTCTGGGCCTAGAAGGCGTCTCGGTGGACGGCTCCGATGTGCTGGCCATGCACGAGGCGATGGTCAAGGCCGTTGCCAAGGCCCGCAAGGGCAAGGGGCCGACCCTCATCGAGGCGCTGACCTACCGATTCCGCGGCCACCACGTGGGTGACGGGGGCGCCTACCGGACCAAGGAGGAATTGCAGTATTGGATGGACAACAAGGATCCCATCGCCCTCCTGGGTAAACACCTGATCAAGACCCGGGCCGCCACCCAACCAAAGCTCGATGCCCTCCAGGAACAGATTGAGCAGGAGGTGCTGGCCGCCATCGAGTTCGCCAAGAATTCACCCTTGCCCCCCCCCGAACAAGCGTACGAGGACCTCTATGCCTGAACAGCAACTATCTTTCAGAGACGCCATCAACCAGGCTATGCACGAGGAGATGGCGCGTGACGCCACTGTTTTCCTCATCGGCGAGGACGTAGGCAAGTCGGGCGGTATCTTCAAATGCAGCGTTGGCTTGCTGGACGCCTTTGGCCCGCAGCGGGTGCTCGACGCCCCTATCGCCGAGGCTGGCTACATCGGCCTGAGCGTGGGGGCCGCCATGACCGGGATGCGCCCCATCGCCGAGTTGATGTTCGGGGATTTTGCCCTGCTCACCATGGACCAGATCGTCAACCAGGCGGCCAAGATCCGCTATATGTCAGGCGGCCAGTGCAAGGTACCGCTGACCATCCGCCTGAGTATGGGTGCTGGCCGCTCCGCGGCGGCCCAGCACTCCCAGAGCCTGCAGGCCATCTTTGCCCACATTCCCGGCCTCAAGGTGGCCATCCCCTCCTGCCCCAGCGACGCCAAGGGCCTGCTCAAAACGGCCATCCGCGACGACAACCCGGTGCTCTTCTTTGAAGACAAGATGATGTACACCGAGCAGGGGCCCGTGCCCGAGGGAGAATACACCATCCCTTTCGGCGTGGCCGAGGTCAAGCGCGAGGGCAGCGACCTGACCATGATCGCCACCTCCAGCATGGTGGGCGTCTGCCTCAAGGCCGCCGACCTGCTGGCCGCTGAGGGCATCAGCGCCGAGGTGGTGGACCCGCGCACCCTGGTGCCCCTCGACGAGGAGACCCTGGTAGCCTCGGTGCGCAAAACCGGGTACGCGGTGGTGGTGGATGAGGGGACGCGGCGTTTTGGCGTGACCGGGGAACTGGCTTCGATAGTAATGGAGCGGGCCTTCGACTACCTGGACGCGCCCGTGGCCCGCATCGGCGGCGCCGAGGTGCCGGTGCCTTTCAGCCCCACCCTAGAATTCCCCACCATCCCCAGCGCCGAACGCATCGCCGAAACCGCCAAGGCGCTGCGGAGCTGAGATGTCGCGCCCGGTCTGCCTGGTCTCCGGCTCCAGCAGCGGCATCGGCGCCGCCACCGTGGCCGAATTCGCCGCCCACGGCTACGATATCGCCCTCAACTACAATTCTGGCCGCGAGCGCGCCGAGGCCATTGCCCAAGAATTGCGCCAGCAGCACGGGGGGGAGGTGCTCACCTTGGCCGCCGACCTGGCCCAGCGCGATGCCCCTTTTCAACTGGTGGATCAGACCTTTGCCCACTTCGGCCGCCTCGACGTGGCCATCAGCAACAGCGGGGTCTCCAATCTGCTGCGCGACGAGCAGGGCCGGGTGGTGCGCTACCGTTTCCACGAAACCCCCGTCGACCACCTAGACCAAGAGATGGAGCGCGTCCTCAGCCTCAATCTGATGGGCGCCTACCGCCTGGCCCAGCGCAGCCTCAAACACATGATCGCCCAGGCCCAGGGCGAGCTGGATACCAATACCACGCCGCGCCACCGCAGTATCCTCTTCATCGGCTCCATCTCCGATATAGCCCCGGACTCGACGCGTATTCCCTACGGAGTGAGCAAGGCGGGGCTGATCCACGTGGTCCTGGGAGCGGCTTTTGAAGGGGGGGCGTATCAGATCACGGTGAACGCGCTGCGACCCGGAGTGGTGGACACCCCGATCACCACGCGCCCTGCGGGGATTGTGAACGAGGAGACAGGGAAGGAATATACGGTCGCCGAGATCTACGACCTGATGGCCCTGGGCGGCTCACAACCCATCCGGCGCATCGGCAGGCCCGAGGAAATCGCCGCTGCTGCCTACGCTTTCACCCACCTGCCCTACATGACCGGCCAGTCCATCGCCGTGGACGGCGGTTTCACCCTGATCAGCGGTTTCCCCAACCGCGAACTCTACTTTCAGGAAGGCCTGCGCCGGCGACGGGAAGGCCAGGGCTGAGCCTCAATGGTGCTCCTTGATGGAGCCCATGCGGATCTCGATGTCCTCGCGGTTGGCAATGCGTTCTAATTGTCCATCGCGGATCCAGGCCATGCGGTCGGCGGCGGTCAACATCTTGTCGTCGTGGGTCACGGTGATGATGGTTGTGCCGCTCCCCTGCTGCAAATTCTTCATATAGTTGATGATTTCCTGCCCGGTGCGGCTGTCCAGGTTGCCGGTGGGCTCGTCGGCCAGGATGATGCGCGGCTTGTTGACGAAGGCCCTGGCGATGGCCACGCGCTGCTGCTGGCCGCCCGACAGTTCCGAGGGCAGGTGGTGGGCGCGATCCCGCAGCCCGACGATTTCCAGGCACTCCAAAGCCCGCTCCTCGCCCTCCTGGGTACTCATGCCGGCGAAAACCGTGGGCAACGCCACGTTCATCAGGGCACTCATCGCCGGCAACAGATTATAGGTCTGGAAGATGTAACCCAGTTCGAAACAACGGACCGCCGCCAGTTGGTGGGGTTTGAGGCTGGCCAAGTTCACCCCTTCGATCAGCACCTCGCCCGCAGTCGGGGTCTGCAGGGCGCCTATCATATTGAAAAGGGTGCTCTTCCCCGATCCCGACGGCCCCATAATCGCAAAAAACTCATTTTCGTAGACCTGCAACGACAATCCCCGCAGGGCATGGACGTGGGTCGAGGCATCCCGGTTTTTGACGTTGTACACCATTTTCACGTCCTGCACATCCACGATGCACCTGCGGTTGTCAGCCACCATAAAGGTCGATTCCTCCTGTGGATTTATTCGTTGTTTTTTCGGAAGTTCAATCTACAAATGCCCGCGCCCCAAGTCAATCAAAAAAACAGCTCCGGTGCGGGGGGGCAACCCCTGGTTCAACCCCCTAAAAATTAAACCCCTTAGATTAACTGCCGATAATAGGGATGTAAAAAAACTTGACGCTAAGAGTTACCATTTAGTATAATTTACTTAAGTAATCCCTTTTCGAACTCCCCTGTTCGACCCGTTCCTGTGGCCCTGGCTCCCCTGGGTTGCGGACTTGTGTGTGGAGAAAAGCCATGCCCCAAAGCGAACAGCTCATCGATATCCGCGAAGTGGCGGAGACTTTTGGCAAATCGGTCGAGTCAATCCGGAAATACAAGAACTTCGGCATCATCCGGGTGATCGATAAACGCGGCAACAAGGATTTCTTCGACCGCAGCGAAATCCTCAAAATCAGAGACCGCTTGCGCGACTTCCGTCTCAAGGGGCTCTCCCTCTCCCAGATCGCCGATCAGTTGGGGGCGGCCCGGGGGGATTTAGCCACCCCGCCCATGCGCCAGGGATATGCGCCGGCCGCCGACACCGATCACCCGCCCAAGGTGCTGATCGTCGACGACGAGGCCGAGGCCCGCAGCGCCCTGGGGGAATTTCTCCAGGGGCAGGGGTTTGTCATCCACGAAGCAGTGGACGGCGAGGAAGCCCTGGCCAAAGCCTTCACCGAAAAGCCCGACGTGTTACTTTTGGACCTGCGGCTGCCCAAGTTGGATGGCTACCAAGTCTGCCAGACCCTGAAAGGCAACCCCATCACCTCGGGTATCCCGATTATCATGGTCACGGCCCTCAACACTACCCCGCAGAAGGTCAAAGGCATCGAATACGGGGCAGACGACTATGTGACCAAACCCTTTGATCTGGAAGAACTCTTCGCCCGCATCAAGATGGTCCTGCGCCGGGCCCAACCCGCCAGGTAGTACCGGCCTCAACTGGGCGGGCGCTTCGGCGGTGGCCTGTTCCCCTGGGGGGATCTGGCCCCCTGAGGTGCCCGCTCCCCTTCGCTGAGATCGACAAATTTTTCCAGATGGCCGCACTGCTGGCAGGCGAAGACCGCCGCGGTCAACTGACGGGCCGGCTGCCCCAATTCCCTGCCTTCGTAGAGCGCATAGGTCTCTGCCGGCACCGGGAAAAGCTCCTGAAAATCCTGCCCCAAGCACTGCGAGCAACTCATCGAGAAATTTCCCTCGATCATGGCTATTGCCCGGCGGCTTGCTGCTGGTGCAGCCGGGCCACCTCGTCGCGCAGGGCCGCTGCCTGTTCAAAGTCAAGTCTGCCCGCCGCCAATCTCATCTGTTTTTCTAGTTCGGCGATCAGATCGACTATATTCTCCGCCTCTTCATAGGCGGTCACGGCGCGCTCGGCCGCCAGACCCTCCCCGTGATGGGCGCTCTCCAGGACCGAACTGGCCTGCATGATCTCCTCGCGGGTGCGGTAGATGGTCTTGGGCACAATCCCGTGTTCGAGGTTGTAGGCTTTCTGTAGCTGGCGCCGGCGATCGGTCTCACTCATGGCCCGCTGCATGGAGGGGGTGATGCGTTCGGCATAGAAGATCACCAGCCCCGCCACATTGCGCGCCGCCCGCCCGGTCATCTGGATGAGCGCCTGCTCCGAGCGCAGGAAACCCTCCTTGTCCGCGTCGAGGATAGCTACCAGCGACACCTCGGGTAGGTCCAGCCCCTCGCGCAGCAGATTGACCCCCACCAGCACATCGAAGACCCCGAGGCGCAAATCGCGCAGGATGCTCACCCGTTCCAAGGTCTCGATCTCCGAGTGCAGATACCGCCCCCGCACTCCGGCCTGCTCCAGATAGTCGGCCAGCTTCTCCGCCATCTTCTTGGTCAGGGTGGTGACCAACACCCGCTCCTTGACCCCCACCCGCTTCTGGATCTCCTCGAGCAAATCGTCGATCTGGTGCATAGAGGGCCGCACCTCGATACGCGGGTCCACCAGGCCGGTGGGCCGGATCACCTGCTCGACCACCACCCCTTCCGACTGCTTCAGCTCGTAGGGCCCCGGAGTGGCCGAGACAAAGATGGTGTGGCGGCTTTTCTTTTCGAACTCCTCGAAGAAGAGCGGCCGGTTGTCAAAGGCCGAGGGCAGCCGGAAACCATGTTCGACGAGCATCTCCTTGCGCGAGCGATCCCCCCGCCACATGCCGCGGAGCTGGGGGATGGTGACGTGGGACTCGTCGATGAAGAGCAGGTAATCCTCGGAGAAATAGTCGAGCAGCACATAGGAAGCGGCCCCCGGCTCGCGGCCGTCCATGTAGCGAGTATAGTTCTCGATGCCCGGGCAGAAGCCGATCTCGCGGATCATCTCCACGTCGTATTTGGTGCGCGTCTCCAGGCGGTGGGCCTCCACCAGCTTGCCCTGGGTGCGCAGGTCGAGCAGCCGGGCCTCCAGCTCGACCAGGATGCCTTCGCAAGCCTGGGCGGTCTTTCCCTCGTCGGTCACATAGGCCTTGGCCGGATACAAGGTGAGCTCCTGCCTGGCCTCGATGACCCGACCGCTGACCGCGTCGATCTGCGACAGGGTCTCCACCTCGTCGCCAAAGAGTTCGATGCGAAGGGCCCGGTCCTCGGAGGCCGGCACCACCTCGATCACATCGCCGCGCACCCGGAAGCAGCCCCGCTGCAATTCCAGGTCGTTGCGGTTATAATAGATATCGATCAGGCTGCGCAGGATCTCGTCTCGCTCGACCCGCTGCCCCACCTGGAGCTGGACCCGCTGTTCGAGAAACTCCCTCGGGGACCCCAGGCCGTAGATACACGAAACCGTGGCCACGATCAGGGCGTCCCGGCGCTCCACCAGCGCACTCATGGCCTTGAGCCGGAGCCGGTCGATCTCCTCGTTGAGCTGGACCTCTTTTTCGATGTAGGTATCGGTGGCCGGTTTGTACGCCTCGGGCTGGTAGTAGTCGTAATAGCTGACGAAATACTCGACCGCGTTCTCGGGGAAATAGCCCTTGAACTCCCCGTAGAGCTGGGCCGCCAGGGTCTTGTTGTGGGAGATGACCAGGGCCGGCCGTTGCAGCTTTTCGATGGCGCAGGCCATGGTGTAGGTCTTGCCGCTGCCCGTGACCCCCAGCAGGGTCTGATAGCGCTCGCCGGTCTCGATGCCGGCAACCAATTCGCCGATGGCCCGCGGCTGGTCACCGCTGGGCCGGTACTCGGATACGAGCTTGAACCGCTGCATCCTCACGCCTCCTCAGATCCGGGCTAATCTACCGGCACCCTGCTACTATGTCAATAGAACGGGTGCCCATCTGTGCCATGCCAACCCTCCTTGCCATAATGACAGTTCGCGCCGATTCCCGCGCACACCTCCCCGGCCCGATGTTTTTCGCCACCGCCCCGCCCATTCCTCATGTTATCAACCCTTTGCGTCTTAGGCCCGACCACCTGGCACATGCCTTGCTAACATAAAAGGGAAGATCACAGACAACCTTAGCCAGAAATGCGAGGAAGCAGCCATGTCCAAGGTAATCGGGATCGATTTGGGGACGACGAATTCGTGTGTGGCGGTGATGGAGGGTGGGGAGCCGGTGGTGATCGCCAATGCCGAGGGGGGTCGGACGACGCCCTCGATGGTGGCCTTTACCCGGGATGGGGAGCGGTTGGTGGGTC
>SICG01000155.1 GCA_009691525.1 Candidatus Latescibacterota bacterium
ACCCACGGCGACCGCCAGATGCTGGGCATCCTGCTGGAACCGGGCGAACTGCCCTGGTGTACCCAGTGGCACCGCGACTGGCGGGACAACGTCGCCGGCCTGGATTTGGCGCTATGGGATGCCCACTTCAGCGATGTCAATTACTTCAACCAGGTCAACTGCGCCCTGTACGAAGACCCTTGCACCTGGGTGGTCCCCGGCAGCCACTTGCGCCGCGATCTGCCCGGTGAGGCCGCCCGTTTCCCGGAACGCCCCATCGCCGGCCCGGTGCTCGATGGACTCAGCTACGAGGAGCGCGAGCGCCTCTGCCTGGACTACTGCCGCAGCATGCCCGGTGCCCTGCGCCTCCATCTGGGGGCCGGTGACTTCTGCCTGTACCGCAACTGCCTCTGGCACCTGGGCGATTACCTGCCCTACCAACTGCGGGCCACCCTGCACGACGCCGTAGACACCCCCGAATTCCTCGCCTGGCGAACCATGGCGCTCGAAAACGCGCAAGCGCGCCGCACCGCCGGACACGGTATGGACAACCCCAACAAAGCGAGGTAGCGGCTTTTTCCGCCCATGGCGACTTTTCCCCTGTACACCACCTCCTTCCGCGGCCTCGGCCAAGTCACCGAGCGGGAGTTGCGCGACCGTTTCAGCGCCAACCTCACCGAACTCTCCTCTTGCCGGGTCCGCGACTACGACCTGACCTGTTTCACCTTTTCCGGCATCCCAGACGAACTCTTTGAACTGGGCACCATCGAGGATCTTTTTTATCAGGTCAGCGCCCTGCCCCTCAGCGGAGAAACCACCGATCTGGAGGCGCTCAAGGTCCACTTTCAGGATGCCCCAATTGACGCCGGGCTGAATCTGCACCGCCGGCACACCGCCCGACACGACCGCAAACGCACCACCTTCCGGGTGGTGGTCCAGGCCCGCGACACCTCCTGGCGGCACTACCGGCGCGTCGACATGCAAAAAGCCATGGTGCAGGCCATCAGCCGGCGTTTCCCTCGCTGGCGGGTGGTGGATGACAATGCCGATCTGGAATTCTGGCTCCAGCAGGCCGACCGCGCCCTGCTGCTGGGCCTGCGCCTCTCCGACCGGGAGCTGCGCCACCGCACCTACAAAGTGGCCAATATCCCCGGCTCGCTGCGGCCCACCATCGCCCACGCCCTGGTCTACCTGGCCGGGGTGCAGGATGGGCAGGTGTTTCTCGACCCCATGTGCGGGGCCGGCACCCTGCTCCTGGAGCGGGCCCGGGCGGCCCGCCATCACCTGCTGGTCGGCGGCGATTTTAATCTCAAGGCCGTAGCCCAGGCCGCCGAGAACTTTGGCCCCCGTCACCGGCCCCGCGGCATCCTGCGCTGGGACGCCACCCACCTGCCCCTGCCAGATGCCTGCGTGGACCGGGTGGCCGCCAATCTGCCCTGGGGCAACCAACACGGCTCGCCCGAGACCAATCCGGCCCTGTACGCCGACACCGTGGCCGAGTTGAACCGCGTCCTCAAACCCGGAGGCCGGGCCGTCTTCCTCACCAGCGAGTTCTCCCTCCTGCGGGATGCCCTCAAGAAACAGCCCGACCTGTACCTGGCCGAGCAGTTGCGCAAGGTGGGGGTGTTGGGCCGCGAGGCGGATATCTTTGTGGTGGGGAAAAAAGGGGGCGAAGCCGAAGGGCGGATACCTAAGGACGCGCCAGCGCCGCCACTTCCTCCGGGTTGAGGGCACGACCGTACAGCCGCACCTCGGCCAGATTCCCGGAGAAATAGTCCACCGCCCCAAAACCCAGGTGCAGGGGCGCGGTGGTCTGCAGGTCGTAGCACGAGCCCGCAAAAGGCGCAGAGCCGGCAACCTGGCGGCCATCTAAGTAAAGCACCAACCGGTCCGCCTCGCGCACCGCCGCCACCTGATGCCAGCCATTGCCCAGGTCGTGCTCGTGCGCCACCGCCTGACCGATGCGGGTGCGGTAGACCCGGCCGGCCTCGGGCAGCGGCTTTTCCTCGGCGTATCCCCGGCAGGTGCCGGTCCCCGCGTAGAGCATCCCCCCAAAAGCGGTGATGCAGGGCACCCGCGCCCACGAGTCGACGTGGCCCGGATCGTACCCCGGATTGGCCAGCAGCCGGCGCATCATCTCCCATTGGCCCCCTCCCTGGTAGCGGTACACCTCGCCTTTGGGGATCACCCCCGCGAAGAAGGACCCGTTGTGTACCGTGAGGTCGTTGATCTCGTTGATCCGCTCGCGCAGGGAAGGACGGAGGTCGCCGACCAGGCCCATGTCCTCCCAGGTCTGCCCGTGGGCGTAGCGGGCGATGTGGCCCTGGGGCCAGGTCCCGGTCCACAGATCCCCCCGGTACACCTGTAGGCAATGCACCTGGGTATTGCCAAGGGGGGTACCCAGATACTCCCATTCGGCCCCGCCCAGGTAGCGGTGGATGGGTCCGTTGCCGCCGGCGTACAACTGTCCGTCGTGGACCATCAGGCTGAAGACGTGGCGCTGGTCCCCGGGCCGGCCGCAATCCTCCCACTCCGTTCCGCCCCGGTGGCGGAAAACCCGGCACGAATCCGGGTGGATCAGCGGATGGCACACATCGGTACCGCAGTATAGATCCCCCTGGAAAGAGGCCAGGCTGAGGATGCGGTAGTTGCGGCCCACCTGGCCCAGATCCTCCCACTCGGTGCCGCCCAGATAGCGGTACACGTGGACAAAACTGCAATGATCCGGCCCCGACACCACCCAGTCCTGGCGGCCGGTGCCGCAGTAGAGCTGGCCGCGATGCACGATGAGGGCATAGGCCGAGCGCTGGCCCAGATCCGGGCTGACCCGGCCGCAGTCCACCCATTCCTGCCCGCCGGCGTAGCGCCAGACATGGCAGGCCTGGGAACCATCGCCCATGGCGTCGGCCTGGGCCGCGTAGAGCTGGCCGGCGAAGATGGTCAGCGCCGAGACATAGGTATTGGTGGCATGCAGGACACCGCAGTCCTCCCAGGCGGAGTCCATGGCGTTGTCGATGCCAAAGTGCAGGTGGCGGCTGTCGCCGTGGGCGTTGTACCCGGGGGAACTGGTGTTGAGGTAGAGATTGAGACCCCGGCGGCTGGCAGGATCGTACTTGCCGGCGATATCCCCGATCACATCGCTGTGGTCCTCTTCCACTCGCACCCAAGCTGTCAGGGTGAAAGGGTCTTTGCCCAGGGCCAGGCTGGGGTGGTGGGCCACCTCGACGCAGTCGTCGATGCCGTCGAAACGGGCGGCCGTGCCCGGTCTGCCCCCAGGTCCGGCAACGGAGAAGTCCACCCCGTGGGGCCGGCCGTGGTGGTCGTTGCCCGAGTGATCGCGGGCGTCTCCGGCCAATTTCCAGTACCCGAGCAGACCTCCTTTGAGTCTGTCCATTTTCCCCTTTAGGTATTCAAGACTGGCGCTCTAGCCGCCAGCACTGGTGGATGCGCGGATTGCGGGCAAAATCCTCGGGCAGGGTCTTGCGGGACAGATCCTCTACCGCCAGCCCGGCCAGCGCCTCCTGGTCGAGCTTGAAGCGCCGGTTGTTGGTCGAAAAGAGCAGGATGCCTTCGGGCTCCAGCAAGCGGGCCGCCCCCTGGATCAACTCCCCGTGGTCGCGCTGGATGTCCAAGGTCTCCTCCATGCGTTTGGAGTTGGAGAAGGTGGGCGGATCGAGGAAGATCAGGCCATAGCGCCGCCGCTCCCGCTCTGCCTGCCGCAGCCATTCCAGGCAATCGGCCTGCACCAGGTCGTTGCCCCGCTCAAAGCCGTTGAGGGTTAGGTTGCGCTGGGCCCAGTCCAGATAGGTGCGGGACAGGTCCACGGTGGTGGTGGACATGGCCCCCCCCAGGGCCGCGTGTACCGTGGCCGTGCCGGTGTACCCAAAGAGATTGAGAAAGCGCCGGCCCCCGGCCAACTCCCCGATCAGCGCCCGGGTGAGCCGGTGGTCCAAAAAGAGGCCGGTGTCCAGGTAGTCGGTGAAGTTGACCAGAAAGCGGCAGCCCCCTTCGCGCACCTCGTAGAAACGGCCCTCGGCCGCCTGCTTCTCGTACTGGGCCTTGCCCCGCTGCCGGCGGCGCATCTTGAAGAAGAGGTGCTCGGGAGGGATTTCCAGGGCCAGGGGCAAGAGGGCCAGGGCCTCCTCCCGCCGGGCCGTGGCCTTGCCCTCGTCCACTTCGGTGGGGGCCTGGTACTCCTGGACATGGGCCCAGGTGGTCTCTCCCTGGTACAGATCCACCGCCAGGGCGTATTCGGGGAGGTCGGCGTCGTAAAGCCGGAAGCAGCTGATGCCCTGGCGCTGGGCCCAACGGCCGGTGAGCCGCACGTTGCGCTTGAGCCGGTTGCGCAGCATCTGGGCCCCCGGACTTTGGGGTACCGGCGGCGGCGGGGCGGTCTGGCGGGGGGTTGCGTCTAGGCTGAAGATCAGCAGCCGACAGCGCAGCGCGCCGTTGTACAGGGTATAGGAGCGGCGCGGGCGCAGCGGGATGCGCAGCTCGACATTGCCGGCGAAAAGGGCCGCTTGCCAGCCCCCGAAGCGCTCCTTGAGCACCTCTCCCAACTGGAGATAGAGCCGGGCCAACTCCCGCTCCTGGCCCAGCCTTTCGCCGTAGGGCGGGTTGGCCACCACCAGCCCAGCCGGCCCCTCGGGCCCCACCTGGGCGAAAGCCCCCTGCTCGAACTGGATCGCCCCTTCCAGACCAGCGCGCGCCGCATTGGCCCGGGCCGCCCGGATGGCCTGGGGATCGGCGTCGCAGCCGCGGATCAGCGGGATATGCGCCCGCCCGGCGGCCCGACGTTGGCCGGCCTCAGCCAGCAGGGCTTCCCAGATCTTGGGCTGGTGGCCCTTCCACCCCTCGAACCCCCAATAAGTGCGGCCCCAGCCGGGCGGGCTGTCGGCAGCCATCAGCGCGCCTTCGATCAGCAAGGTGCCCGAACCGCAGAGCGGGTCCAGCAGGCTCCCCCCTCTTTGGGCGATGGCCGGCCAGTCCGCTCTCAACAAAATCGCGGCAGCCAGGTTTTCTTTGAGCGGGGCTGCCAGGCCCTCCTGCCGGTATCCGCGGCGGTGCAAGCTTTCGCCGGCCAGATCCAGGCTCAGGGTCGCCTCCTCCCCGGCCAGGTGCAGGTGCAATCGCAGATCCGGACGGGCCAGCTCCACCGAGGGCCGCACCCCGTGTGCCTGCCTGAACTGGTCGACAATGGCGTCTTTGACCCGCAGGGCAGCAAAATGGGTGTGGTTGATCGGCGTCTCCCCCGCCGTGCAGTCCACGGCCAGGGTGCCCTCTGGGGCTAGGTGCGTCTCCCAGTCCAACTGGCCAACCCCATGGTACAGGGCCTGGGAATCGGCCGCCGGAAAACGGGCCAGCTCCAACAGGATACGGCTGGCGGTGCGCGACCACAGGCAGGCGCGATACCCTATTTCCAACTCTCCGGCAAACCACACCCCCGACCGGTCCGTTTCGACCTCGGTGGCGCCCATGGCCTGCAACTCGCCGGCCAGCAGGGGCTCCATCCCGCGAGGGGTGGTGGCGAAAAATTTCGGCATTTTTATTTTCCCCGCGTCCAAGAGAAGAGCTGCTGACCCAGCCAGGGGACGCGCCGCAAGAGGGTCAACGCGGCATGGGTGCCACCCGGATGCATCAGCACCCGCTGCAAAAGCCCGCCCAAGCGCAGCCGCAGGCGGAATTCGCCCTGCCAGCGCTGGGCGTACTGGGCTGACAGGGCCGGCCCGCCCAGCGCACCGCGCAGGAACCGATCCCCCAAGGGGGCGAGCAATTCCCCGGCGCGCAGCGCCATGGCCATGCCATCCCCGCAGAGCGGCGCGATGCCGCCGCCAGCGTCCCCCACCAGCAGCATCCCATCTAGCGCCAGCGCCGAGGGGCCAAAGGTCAAGTTGGCAGCCGCCAGTGCCTGATCCCAATCCGGAGACATTTCCTCTAACCTACTGGCCAACAACGAATTTTGTGACATGACCTCGGCGCTGAATCGCCGGCAATCGCCGCCGGCCCGGCGAAAGGCATCGACCCGGGTCAACAGACAGAGGTTCATCTCGTTTCCCCCCACCTGGCACAGTCCGGCGTACCCACCGGGAAAGCTGTGTAATTCGACGCCGGGCCATTGGCCGCGTGCGTGGACCTTCAATGCCATCAGCTCTCCTTTTTTCCCTGCCCGTCCCTGCCTGCCCCAAGCTCCCACCACCAGCCGCGCCCGCAGCGGCGCGTCCTTCAGCGTAGTCCTGAACCCCTCTGCCAGGTTCCCCTCCATCCGGCGGACCTTCTCCCCCTGCACCACCTCCACCCCTGCAGCAGCGCAGTGGGCCAGGAGCAACGCGTCCAGCCGGCGTCGGCTGCTGCCCAGCCCGGCGTTGGGCAGCGAGGCCTGCCAGCATTGCCCCGATAGGCTGCTGACCAGCAGCTCGCCGATGCGGGGAAAGACCCCCAGGGCCTCGCCTAGCCCCAGGCGGCCCAGGCTCTGCACCCCCTCCGGGGAGAGGAATTCACCGCAGAGTTTGTCCGCCGGGCCGGCTAAACGCTCGACCAGGATCACCCGCCAACCAGCCTGTCTCAGGGCAAGGGCCGCCGCACACCCTCCGGGACCAGCGCCGATGACCAGCACATCGCAATGCATTCAGGTCCAGTCTGGCAACTATTTAGAGGCCGTCATCACCCAGCGAAAAGCCCAGCGCCATTGCAGGGAAAGGGGCACACCGCTCTGCCGGGCCAGTTCCGCCAACTCCCCCCGGACAAACCCCCGCAGCACGCTGAGGGGGCCGTCGTGCTGCACCATCCGGCTCCGAGACCACAAGACCGTCCCCCATTTCACCGGATAAAATGAAAGCGGGTGGCGGTGCAGATCGTTGATGATCAGGCCGCGCCGGCACAAGCCAAAGAGCAGCCCCAGGAGGCGAGCTGCCGTGGGCTGCGGAAAGTGGTGCAGGAACAGGGCGCTGTGGACATAGTCGAAGCTGCCCAGGGCAAAGGGCAGGGCAAAGGCATCGGCCCGGAGCACCTCGATTTCCGGGAAAGGCGCGGTCTGGCGGCGGGCCCAGGTGCAGATAGCCGGATTAAAATCCACGACCACCACCCGCATCTCCACTCCTATAGAACGCCCCCATTTCACCAGGGCCACCGGGATATCCCCGGCGCCGGTTCCCACATCCAATACTCTAACCTTCCCTTTCAACCCCAACTGCCCAAACGCGTTGAGCGTCGCACCTGTACCACCCAGAAACCGGTTGATCCACCTCAATTCCACCAGGGCCCGCTCCAAATCCGCGCCCGCCGCCCCGGCTTCGTCCATGTACTCGGTGCCCTGGGTGCGCCCTCCCCAGTCAACCACGGTGCCACCGCATCCCCTCCAGGCTCAGCCCCGGGCCAAAAGCGAGGGCCACCCCGCGCCCCGGTCTGCCCTGCGCCAGGAGGCGCTCCAGCACGAAAAGCAGGGTGGGCGAGGACATGTTGCCGTACTCGCGCAGCACCGCGCGGGCCGGCGCCAGCGCCGCGATGGGCAAGGTCAGCGCCCGCTCGACCGCTTCCAGGATGGCGCGGCCCCCGGGATGTACGGCCCAGAACGCCACCTGGTCCTGCTCCCAACCCCCGGCCGCCAGCAAGCCCGCCACAAAAGCAGGCACTGCCCGGCCCACCGCCTTGGGCGCGGCAGCGTCCAGGCCCATCCGGAATCCCCGATCGCCGATACGCCACGACAAAACCTCTGCGGTGTCTGGCACCACATCGGAGGCAAATCCTTCCAGCGCACACAACCCTTGGCCTTGCCGGCGGCCAGGGGCGCTGAGCACCGCGGCGGCGGCCCCGTCGGCGAAGAGGCTGTTGACCACCAGGTTTTCCTCGGTGGGCGTGCGGCAAAAATGCAGGGTACACAGCTCCACACACACCAGCAGGACCACCGCCTCGGCATCGCTGCGGCAGATGGCATCGGCGACCTGCAGCCCCTGGAGGGCGGCCTGGCAACCCATGAAGCCGATCTGCAGCCGCCGCACCTGGCGCCGCAGTCCCAGCCTTTCGACCAGGGCCAACTCGGGGCCAGGGGCAAAAAAACCAGTGCAGGTCACCACAATGAGGTGGGTGATTTCATCGGGCTGGAAAGCGCCCTGCAGGGCCTGACGGGCAGCGGCTTCGGCCAGGGGCAGGGCCTGTTTTTCGTAGGTCGCCATGCGCTGTGCCGTGCCCGCCTCCCCGGTCAGGTCTCCCGGCATTTCGCCGAACTCGGCGCCACAACTGTGGCGGAACTGGATCTGCGAGCGTCGATACAGGTAGCGCAGGCGCCGCGCCAGGGCTTGGTCGGCAGGAAAGCAGGCGGCCATGAAGCGGCAGGCCTGCTCCTGGCTGATTCGGTGGGCGGGTACAGCCGTGCCGATGCGCCAGAGGGTGGTGCCGGCGCGCTCCACCATGGACTTCAACCGCCCCCGGTGCGGCGTTGCAACTCGGCAACTATGGACGGCATCATCTGGCCGAGCTGCCGGCGGACGATATACGCCGCCAGGAAGCCGGGCACCCGCCGGTAATGCACCCTGGCCTGGTAGGAAATCACGGTCCGCTCCCCCCGCGGCGTCAGCTTCCAGCATCCCTCGTAGCTCTTCAACTGCCCCTCCACGTGCCTAAAGCGCAACTGGTCTGGGGCCACCTCCACGTACTCCAGGGTGAAGATGAAGGTCCAGGGCATGATCAACTGGCTGGTGACCACCTGCCGCACCCATACCGAAGAATCGGTGCGGCTCACTACCCGGCTGCTGTCCACATTGGGCATGTACTCCGCCAGGCGCTCGTAATCGGTCAGCAACTGCCAGACCTCCTGCAACGTGCCCGGTCCTTCGATCCAGGCCTCGATATTGAGCACCCCATCCTTGGCCTTCACCGCCATCTTCGGCTCCTCGGCCCAGGCCCTCGAACAGCACAGCCCGCACAGCCAACAGAACAGGAGACACGGCAAAAGCCGCAGGCTTTTAGCGGCTGAGTTCACAGGTGATGAAGATCCAGAATAAACCCGAGGCACCCGCGCAGACCCCCAGGGCCCAATCGTGGTTCTGGTGCGGCGTCTGGCGGGCAAAACGCCGGCCCCAGGCCTGGATAGCCCACCAGAAGGCCGCGTACCCTGCGGGCACCACCCAGGCCCAGAAGGGTCTGAATATCGAGCCGGCCAGCATTACTCCTCCCAGCAGGCCCATGCCCGCCCCCACCAGCCCGCGCGCGGTCTGGAAGACCCGCTCCGGACCATAGCGCACCGCAAAGGTGAAATCCCCCCTGCGGCGATCCTCCTCGATCTGGTAGACCTGGGTCAGGGGGTAGATCCCGGTGATGAAGAGGGCCGAAACCAGGGAGAGCAGATATAGCTCCCAATCTGCACCCCGCCCACCGGGCCCGGCCAGCGCACCCATGAAAAAGGGCACCAACCCCTGCCCAACCGTCACGGTCAGCAGGCTAGCCAGGGGCCGCGCCTTCCAACGCCAGCGCGGATGGGAATAGGCCACTCCCAACACCAGCATGAACAGGCCCAGGCCAGCCATGCGCCAGCCCCACCATCCCATGAGGGCCACGGCCCCCGCTGCCAGGCCCAAGCCACCCCACTGCTCCAGCCGGCCCGCTGGCGGAGGGTTTTTCATGCCACCCACCGGCCCGGTGTCCTGGTCATAGGCGCTGTTGTATGCGGTCATCCCGCCGTACAGCCCCACGTGGACCAGGAGAAAGAGGACCAGGAAAGACCCGTCCGGCACCCCCCCGGCCTGCGCAAAGCCCAGGAGAAACACCGGGGCCAGGACCAACTGGAAGTGCAGGCGCAGATGGCGAAGAAAAGACCCCCAGGCCACGTCTAACGCGCCACTTTTACCGGCTTCCCGAGTTTGGCTGACTTGTAGGCCGCCTCGGAGAGACGCGCCACTTCCAGGGCGTACCAGGGCCGCTCGTACCCCTTGCCCCCGTTGCGGATCCACCGGAAAAGGGCCGCGTCCGGGTTGTCTTCCTTGATGCGCGGGGGGATCTCGATGGGCTGGTCGTTGAGGAGGACAGATTTGATTTGCCACTGGTGCAGATGGAAAACCAGACAGCCTTCGCTGCCGTGGATGGCCAGGCGCTCGTCGTGCCGGCTGGCACTGCCAAAGGTATTGAGGGTGCCGAGAGCCCCATTTTTGAAGCACACATTGACCACCGCCTTGATGTCCACCTGCTTGCCCTCGTTGTCGACAAAGGCGCTCACCCGCTCGGACTGAAGTCCAGTAATCCACAAGGTCGAGGCCACCAGATGGCTGCCGGTGTCGAAGAACATGCCTCCCCCCGAGAGTTCGGGGACCAGACGCCAGCCCCGTACCCCGCTCCAGTTCTGGGTCACGTAGGCTACCACTCCCCTGATCTCGCCTAAAACACCTTTGGCAATCAATTCTCGCGCATAGACATGCGGCGCGAAATAATTTCGCTGGTAGCTCACCTGCAAGAAGCGTTTCCGTTGGTGGGCCAGCTCGATCAGGGCTTTGGCTTTCCCCGAAGTGATGGTCAGCGGTTTCTCCACCAGCACATGCAGGTCGTGCTCTAGGGCAGCCCGCACCTGGGCATAGTGGGAGGCATGTGGAGAACTGATGAA
>SICG01000156.1 GCA_009691525.1 Candidatus Latescibacterota bacterium
GAAGTGGGGCTGAACGAGCTCTTCTCCTATTGACAAAAGCCAGCTATCGGCCTAGTTTGGAGAACCTAAAATGGCGGTGTAGCTCAGTCGGTTAGAGCAGCGGAATCATAATCCGCGTGTCGGGGGTTCGATTCCCTCCACCGCTACCAAAGAATGCCCCTGCCCAGTTTCGGCAGGGGCATTTTTATGCACTGTCCGGCACGCGATCAGGGGTCCACCTGGTACCGCCGCAGGGCGTCCTCATCCAGCTCAACCCCTAACCCAGGCCCGTCTGGCACGGTGATGTGGTTGTCGCGGATCTCGAAGGGAGCGGCCAGCAGATTGTGCACCCGCTGGTGGCTGAGGATGTCGCTGGGGTAGATGCAGTTGGGGGCCACCGCGCAGGCGTGTAACATGGCCGCGTCGAGGACGCCCAACTCATGGGCCGAGCCGTGCCAGACGCCGATGCCGGCCTCGCCGGCCAGGTAGGCGCGGGCTACGAACTCGGCCATGTTTCCGGCCCCAAGATTGAAAACCGTGCAGGCCTCAGCGCTGATGGCGCGCACCATGCCGCGCACCCCCTCGCGGTTGAGGTACAGGTGCATGGCGATGGGGATATTCATCTGCTGGCGCAATGCCCGGCTGCAGGGGTGGACAGACCCGGAAGAGGTTGACCTGGGTGATGGTCAGGCGCTCGCGGCGGCCGCCGAGGCCGGCAGGGTCGCCACCCCGACCAGGTGGTCCCCGGTGGCCGCCCGATGCTGGTGCGCCTGGTTTTCGCTCATGTCGCCTCGGTGTGGGTTGAGGGTGATGTTGCCGGACAATTTCTAGATGGCCGCCGCCAAACAAGTTTCGCATTTTAAGATAGCAGAGCGCGATTTCAGCCGACGGCCCCCACTCTTAGCAAGGAGTTTCCGGTGAGCCAGAAACATCTCTTCATCGACGACCACGAAGTGGAGCGCCTCACCAATCTGGCCCGCAAGCTGCACCAGCCAGCCCGCTTCACTGGCCACGCCGTGCTGCGCCCCGAACACCGCTGGGAGAACTGCGGCATCCAGATCCGCACCATCCCGGCCTGGGACCCGCAGGAGAAAATCTTCAAGATGATCTACCTGGCTAGCGCCGAAGGCCCGGACCCGGAGGTGAAACTCGATCCCACTGGTGCCCCGGCCGGCGGTGAGGGCTTTTACTGCTACGCCACCTCGACCGACGGGGTGAACTGGGAGAAACCCGCCCTGGGCCTGCACGACTACCCGGTCCCCCTCTGGAACGGAGTGCCCATCGGCGGCAAGAACAACATCCTGCCCTCGGCCAAGGGCCTGCTGCTGGGGCCGATACACGACCCCCACGAGGCTGACCCCAGCCGCCGCTTCAAGGGCCTGGCGTACCGGGGCGGCTCCCTGGAACCCCTGGTCTCGCCCGACGCCATCCACTGGGAGAACCCCGGTCTGGCCTCCCTGTCCAGCGCCGACGAATCCCACCTCACCCTCGACGAAGAGCGCCGGCTCTTCATCGCCACGGTCAAACACGGCGGCCCCTACGGCCGCTCCTTCTTCCTCACCACCAGCGAGGACTTCTCCCATTGGACCGACCAGGAGTTGGTCTTCCACGCCGACCAGGTCGACCAGGAAAACGGCACCGAGCGGCTGCAGCGTTTCTTCGACGACCCGGCCCTGCTGAAGCCGGTGTACAGCCGGCCCGAGGAATGGCGCACCGACGTGTACAACTTTCCGGTCTTCGCCTACGAGGGCCTGTACCTGGCCCTGCCCGTTTTGCACCACTGGTCGGCCAAACACCCGCCCATGTACGAAAACGTCGACAGCCGCAAGACCGTAGAACTGGCCAGCAGCCGCGACCTGCGCCATTGGGAGCGCGTCGCCGACCGGGCCCCCTTTATCGAACAGGCACCCCCCGGCCAGCACGGCGCCTACGACACCGGGCAACTGGTCACCACCAACGGCCCCCTGGTGCGCAACCGGGAGTTGTGGTTCTACTACGTGGGCCTCAAGTACCGTTCTCTCACGCTGGAGGACACCCGGCAGCGCCAGTACCTGGACTCCAGCGCCGTGTGTATGGCCCGGCTGCGGCTAGACGGTTTTGTCTCGCTCAAGGGGGGGATCGAGTCGGGCTCGGTGCTGACTAAACCGCTCGCGGTGGAGGGCCGGGAGCTGCGCCTCAATGTGGATGCCTGGCGCGGCCAGGTGAAGGTCGAGATCCTCGACGCCGAGGAAGAGCGGGTCCTTCCCGGATTCGGCCTGGAGGACTGCCTGCCGGCGAGTGTCGACAGCATCGACGAGCCGGTGCGCTGGCGGGAAAATGCCGACCTGTCGGGGCTGGCCGGCCGCACCCTGCGTTTCCGCTTCTCCATCCTGAGGGGGGAGCTGTACGCCTTCTGGTTTGCCTAGGCGAGGCCTTCGCGCTCCAGCAGTCCGCCAACCGCGCCGCGCAGGGCTGCCGCTTCGACCGGCTGGTCGGCCACCCCTCCGAAGCCCTTGTCCGCCACCGCCTCGGCCTCCCCTTCGCCGACCAGGACCACCACCGGCAGTTTCGGCTGGTAGGCGCGCAACTGCTCCATCAGGGCCACTCCGTCCATCCCGGGCAGGACAAGGGGGGTGAGCACCAGGTCGGGCAGTTCCTCCTTGACTGCGGCCAGGGCCTGGTCCCCCTCTTCGGCCTCGATCACCTCGAAGCCGGTCAGGGCCTCGCGCAGTTGCTGGCGCAGTTCTGGGTCGTCGGCCACGGCCAACACCCGCGGCGCCGGGTGCTGTGCGTCTACCTGGGCCCGCGCCTGGGCGTAGTCCATGAACCCCCGGCGGGAGATGAACTCGAGGGTGAAATGGAGGCGCTGCTGGTGGACCTTGAGCTGGCGCTGGAGAATGGCCAGCCGGCTGTGGTACTGCTCCTGCTCGCCCTGTAGATCGCGCAGACGGACGTTGTCGTTGTTGACTTTCTCGGACAGGATGTGGATAAAGTTGCGGTAGATGCGGCTACAGGAGGGCGGATCGGCGCGGAAGAAGCGATCTAGCTGGGGCCTTGCGCAGCACCAGGACGCGGCTGGGCTTCAGGGCCTTGAGCGCCGCCAGGCGCGGCTGGCCGGTGATCGCCCCCACGCCCAGGGCGCTGACCGCCTTGAGGGAAGCCACCTGCAGATCGTCGGCCGTGAACACCCCCAACTCACCGACCAGCAGGATGTACAGCTCGTCGCTGATGCCGCCGGCGGTGCACAACACCCCCCCCGGCTGCAGGGTGCGCCCCTCGCACAGACTGATCAACACGCGGATACGGCTGGGTGAGATCCCATTTAGAAGGGGGATCTTCTTGATCGCCTCAACCAGAGCAACCTCGTTGGACTTCTGCAACACCTTCACCTTCCTCCTATACCGGAACCAGCATGGCCAGCACCGTCCCCCCGGCGGCCACCGCCAGGGCCTGCAGATGCAGCCGGTGGGCCTGGCGCTCTAAGAGCAAGATTTCCTGCGCGTCGCCGACAGCCGCAGTGCCCGCAGCCGTCTCGCGCAGACCGCGCGCGGCCAGGAAAACACAGGTCCGGGCGCGGGCCTGGAAAAAACTCAGCGCCGCCCCCCACAGAGGTAGCATCATAAAGAGCCGCCATACCGGGTTGACCTGCAGGCCGATCAACAGCACCAGCAGGCAAAAACTAAAGGCCGCCAGCAGACCACCGATCATCAGCCGCAACTGACGCCCACCGGGCAAAAGATTTTGGGGCGCTGTCTGGGTCATGTTTCATCTCCCTTGCGACCCCAGGCTGCCAGCACCTGGGCCACCAGCGCGGGACACTCGAGCTGGGGGGCGTGGCCGCAGCCGGGGATGAGCCGCACTAAGGCGTGGGGAATATCCGCCTGCAGGCGGCCGGCAAAAAGGGCCGGCACCACCTGGTCCTGCTCGCCCCAGAGAACCAGCACCGGGCAGGAAACCTCCCGGTAGCGACAGAGCAGCGCCGCCCAACCGGGAGGAAGCAGGTTCCGGGCCGCGCTCCGGTAGGCATAAGATACGCCGGGTTCGCGCAGCCGGGCAACGGCCTGATCCACCGCGTCGGGCGGAATACAAGCGGGATTGGCAAAACAGCGGCGCAGGGTGCGGCTGACCAGATGCCGGGTGAGCCCCAGGCGAAAGGCCAGCCATAACAGGGGGCGCTGGTCCAAGAGCGCGCCGGGCCAGCCGGCCACCTGGCGCACGTACCCGGGCAGGGGCTGGGGATAACAGGCCGGATCCAGCAGCGCCAGCCCGCTGATGGCCGGACGCAGCTGCGGATACACACACCACAGGTAGAGCGCCAGGCCGCCGCCCAGAGAATTGCCCACCAGCGCCACCCGCTCCAGCCCCAGGTGCCCGATCAGCTGAACCAGGTGCCCGGCGTGCATGGCCAGGGAGTAGCGCTGGTCCGGGGGGCACTGCGGCAGCCGGGGTTTGCTGCTGGCACCAAAACCCACCAGATCCGGGGCGACCAGGCGGAAACGATCCACCAACAGGGGCCAGACCCGATCCCAGGTGGTGCCCTGGTCAAAAAGACCGTGGAGCAACAATAAGACGGGTGCCGGCGCCGGGGTGTGACTGTCCCGGTAGACCATACGAATGGGCCGCCCTTCGTCCTGCCCCAGCACCAGGGTTTCGGACGCCGGGACCTTCACCCCTCCTCCCTCAGGATCAGGATCTGCCCCTCGTGGCGGGCGATATAGCCCTGGGATTCCAGCTGCTTGAGCACCCGACTGACCGTCTCGCGGGTGGACCCGGTCATGTTGGCCAGCTGCTGATGGGTGGGCGGGACCTCCAGTGCGTACCCTTCAGCAACCTCTACCCCCCGTTCGAGGGCCAGGCGGAGCAGGGTCTTGGCGAGGCGGCTGGCCACATTGAACAGGGCCAGGCCTTCGAGCTGCTGATCGGTGCGCCGCAGGCGCTCCGCCAGTTCTTCGAGCAGGGAGACGGCGATCTGCGGCGTCCCCAGCAACAAGCGCAGAAAATCGGCGCGGTACAGCACCAGCAGACTAGTGGGGGCGGTGGCGGTCACGGTGGCCGAGCGGGGTTTGTTGTCCAGCAGCGCCAGTTCGCCGAAGACCTCCCCCGGCCCCAAGAAGGAGAGGATGACCTCGCGACCGTCCTCGTGGATCAGCCCCACCTTCACCTGGCCCTGCTCGATGACAAAGAGGGCGTCGCCCTCGGCCTCGGCCAGGATGATCAGTTCTCCCTTGGCGAACGAGCGCTCCACGACCAGGGAGGCCAGGACCTGCAACTGGGTCTCGTCCAGTCTTCTGAACAGGGAAACCTGGCGCAGAAAGGCAGGAACCACGGTCCGATCTCCCTTGCTGACGCGGAGCCGATCTAGTAGGCCACGCCTACCAGCCGGCTGACCGTCTCGGTCTGCGCGTCGCCTTCGGCCTGTACCCTCAATAGATACAACCCGGGGGGCACCAATTGGCCACGCTCATCGCGGCCATCCCATTCCATTCCGACCCGGCCAGCCTCGGCCTGGGCCTGGCTCAGAGAGCGAAACCGGCGGCCCCCCAGATCGAAGATATCGACGCGCAGCGGCCGGGGCACGAGGAACATCAACAAGTTGAATTCCAGGCCCAGGCGATCGCCGATCCCATCGCCGTTGGGCGTGAAGAGAGGGGTGGAGAGGCGCAAGCCATCGATGAGCCGACTGCCTGCCGGCAGCGTCACCGCCACTGCCTCGCTGGCCACTTGCGGGCTGGCATCCCCGGCATCCACCTGCTGGCGCACCACCTCTCCCAGGGTGCTGTTGAGCAAAAAGGCATCGAAGCGGGTCTGGTTGAGGAAGAGGGTGCTGCGGAAATCGATCTCGACCAGCGCCGAGCGGCGCACCGGCTGGGCCAGGTCGAGCTGCACGCCGCCCACCTGGATCACCGCTTTGGCCGCTACCGCCACCCCATCCAGGCGCAACCCCACAAAGGTCAGCCCCGCCGAGGACTGGAGCAGTACCCGATCAAAACCCTTGCTCTCGGAGGACAGGGTGGCCCGCAGGTAGTAGGTGAAGTCGCTGGGCCGCCCGGGCAGGGCCTGGGCCGGCGAAATCTCGGCCCGGGTCTCCAGGGCCAGCGGCGGGCCGTAGCGCAGGGTCAGCGATTCGAGGGAGGCGGTCTGCAGGGGATCGTCGGAGAGCAGGCGGGCTTCCACTTGGGTGTAGCGGCGCGGTCCGGGCGAGGCAAACTCCTGGCCCGGATGCTCGTAGGGCCGGCTCCAGGGACTCCAGTCGCTGCCGGCGATGCGCAGGGTGTCGACGGGGCCGCGGAAAGAGGGGATCAGCTTCTCCCACTTCTTCTGGGTCACTTCCTCCCCATCCTTGTTGTAGAAGACGAAACGCTCATCCAGCAGATTGCCGGTGCGGCTGCGCAGCTCCACCCGTGTCCCTGGGGGCACCTGGGCTTGCCAGTCCACCGCCGAGACCACCGCCGAAGAGCCCAGATCGTAGATGGGGGAAAAGGCCACGACTTCGGCGGGGTACCCCTCGCCGAAGATCTGGAACTCGGCGGTAGTGCCGATGCGACCATTAAAAGCGACCTGATTTTCGTCGGTCATGGGAAAAAGCAGACGCAGGTAACGCAGCTTCTGCAAGGGGAACTGCTCCTCAAAATGAATCACCCCTTGGAGGTTCTTGGGGTCGGAGAGCAGTTCGCCCAGCCGCACCCAGCGCAGCGAGCCGTCTGGAGCACGGGAGCCGTCTGAGCCGAAGAGATGATACCAGAGGAAATTGAACGCCAGCACCCGGCTGCGGACCAAGTCGATCCCTCCTCCTGGCGGCAGGCCGCTGGGATCGCCCAGGATGCGCACCCGGTCCACCCAGAACAGGGCCCCCAGATCGAACTCGAACTGGGCCAACTGCGCCTCGGCCTGCAGGCCAGATCCGCCCCGGTGGGCCACCCCCCAGTAAGAGGTGATGTCCCCGTCGATGAGGGTGTTGCTGATGCCCGCCGATTCGACCAACTCGCGGGTCCTGGAGCCCACCTCGCTGATAATGCTGACCCCGCCCCCCCGCCGGCGGATGCCCAGGGAGAGATTGTCGCCCACACTCTTCACCTGCACCCCGGCAATGCGCACACCGGGCGTCGCCTCGTCGGCCTGGATGCGGATATAGCGCAGCGGCTTGAGGCCAAAATCGATCTGGATGAAGTGTTCCTGATTGAAGCTGAAACTGGTGCGCCCGTTGAAGCGCACCGTGCCGGGGATGACGGAGTTGGCGCTGGTGAAGAAGGGTTCCCCGTCGGAGGTGAGCACCTTAAAAAAAGCCAGGGGCGGGCCCTGCGGATCGAAGGTGAGCTGAATGCTGGAGGCCGAAACCACCCGCCCCAGGTCCAGCTCGACCCACCAGTCTTTTAGCGGGTCAGCGGCCTCGGGCGCCCAGGCAGTGGCCGGATCGCCATCGATGATCAGAGGGGCGCCCGACAGGTCGGTGCCGGCCCCGCGAATCCCCCCGCCAAAGTCGGACACGTCGACAAGGGCGTCCACGTCGCGGCGCACCAGGGCGACCTCTATGCCCCGACTAGTGGCGACCAGGGCCCCTTCAGGCAGACTCCACCGCTGCCAGTCGCCTTGGCTGAAAACGCGGACCTCCTCGGCCCCGACGCGCAGCGGGGCGCACCACAAGGCCAACAACAGGACGATGCGGTAGCGATAGCTCATCCGTGCCCCTCCTCGACAAACTGAGACAAGTATACTCTCCTGGCAGGGGGGCGGCAAGCAGGTCGAAATTTGGACTACCGCACCATTGGGGGAATGCCTATAATTCCCCCTCGCAAATGGCAAGGGCCTGCAGAACAGGAGAGAAAATCCGATGAGCGCCGAGCGCCCCCGGTGGGGAATCCAGGAAAAACATCCGCTGTGGCGGACCGAATTCCCTCGCGCCTCGCAGTACGATCCAGACTGGGTCCTGGCCCACCAGATGGGGCCCAACGTGCTGTGGCTGACCGAGTAGCTCTGCCAGGCCATGGAACTGCGGCCGGGTATGCGGGTGTTGGACATGGGCTGCAGCAAGGGCTTATCCAGCATCTTCATGGCCCGCGAGTTAGGCCTGCAGGTGTGGGCCAATGATCTGTGGATCAAACCGGCCGACAACTGGAAACGCATCTGCGAGGCCGGCCTGCAGGATCACATCTGCCCCATCCAGGCCGAAGCCCGCGCCCTGCCCTATGCCGAAGAATTTTTCGACGCCATCCTCTGTGTCGACTCCTACATCTACTTCGGCACCGACGACATGTATTTGGACTACTTCTCCAAGTTCGTCAGACCCGGGGGCCAGATCGGCATCGTGGTGCCCGGCCTGACCCACGACTTTGCCAACCAGGTGCCCGAGTACCTCACCCGCACCCAGCAAAGCGGCGGGGTGTTCTGGGGCCCGGACTGCTGGTGCTTCCACACCCCCCGGTGGTGGCGGCATCTGTGGGCGCGCACCGGCCTGGTGGAGGTGGAACTGGCCGAGGCCATGTCCGAAGGCTGGAAGCTGTGGCTGGAGTGGGAGCAACTGCTCGAGGAACTGGGCGCCAATCACTTCCCCTCCGATGTGGAGGCCCTGAGCGAGGACCACGGTCGGCACATCGGCCTGCTGCGCATGGTGGCCCGCCGGGCCTATGCCTCGCTGCTCAACGCCCCCCCACCCCCCCTGCGCACCGCCAGCTGATCGGCCCGATTCGGGGGAGGCATATTTTCCTTGCCACTGTTCAGCCCCTGGTGGAAATTTTCCTTCCAGATCTCTCTCCTGGAAAGGACTCCCCATGCCCACCCTCCTGCTCCTCCCCCTCCTGCTTTGTAGCCTGGGCCTGGCCCGGGCCGCCGAGCGTCCCACTGTGGCGGTCGTCACCAGCGATATGCTGCAGACACCCGTCTCCCGCGACAGCGTATTGGCCGATGCTGATATCGACGAAATGGTGCGCTGGGCCATGGAATTGGGCGGCATCCGCCAGATCCTCAAGCCCGATGCCAAACACGTCCTGCTCAAACCCTGCATCGTGGTGGCCGAGCGCGACTCCTGGCGCAACGTCGACCCACGCGCCGTGCGGGCCGTGGCCCTGGTGGTACACGACCTCGCTCCCCAGGCCCTGATCACGGTGGGCGAGGGGCCGGGGGCCTGGATGGCGGAAGCCCGTCCCGAGGTCAAACACTGGAAACTCAACATCGCCGACGGCTTCGAGACCGAAGGCTATCGCGCCGCCCTGGCCGATCCGCGGCTGCAGGACGCCCGGATCGAATTTGTCGATCTCAACTTTGCCCAAGCCCGGCTGGTAAAGGTGCCGGGCGGCGGCTGGGCCCGCGACGAGTACTGGATCGCCGCCCCGGTGCTCGACGCCGACGTGGCCATCACCCTGCCCCGCCTCAAGACCCACATGCCCGAACACGGGGGCATCACTGTGGCGATGAAGAACCAGATGGGCGTGGCGCCGGGCATGAAGTACGGCTGGCCCAAGAAGACGGGCTACCCCTCGGGCTCTGGCAACCCGGGCATCCCTCACTCCCCCGAGATCCTGGGCGAGATGATCACCGACCTCAATCTGTGCGCCCAGATCGACTTTGCCGTGGCCGAGAGTTTTCGCCGCTCCTTCGACGAGGGCAACGATGGCCGGCCCGACTGGATCAACGGGGTGGTGGCCGGCACCGATCTGGTGGCCGTCGATGCCGTGAGCGCCTATCTGATGGGCTTCAATCCAGAAGAAGTGGAGACCGTGGTCAATGGCGAGCGGCGTGCATTGGGAGTGGGCAGGCTGGAGGCCATCGAGGTGGTGGGCGGAAAAGACCTGGATCACCTCCGCAGAGGTTTCCCCTTCCGCGGGCAGATGGGCATGGCCAACCGCACCTGGCTGATCAGCGGTCCCTATCCGCACACCGAAGCCGGCATGGCCAGCGTGGACCCCGCTGGGCCCATGACCCCGGGGCTGCAGGGCTTTGGCGAACCGGTGTGGTTTCAGGACGACAAATGCGACCTGGGCCAGCTCCTCAGCAAACCCACCGACTGCACCGCCTTCGCCTACTGCGAATTCACCGCTCCCGCCGGCGGCCCGGCCAAGTTGCAGGTGGCCTCAGACAAGGGCATGACCGTCTGGCTCAATGGGGTCCAGGTCTATCACTTCGACGGCTGGGGGCGCATCGAGCGGCCCAACGATCTGGCCGAGGTAGCGCTGCAACCGGGCACCAATCACCTGCTCTGCCGGCTGGAGCAGTCCTCTCGCCAGTTCCAGTTCAGCCTCAATGTGGTGGAGGACCAGCCCTCGCCGGTGGCCCGCCGCTACTAGCGCCCGCCCGGGCTGCGCTTCAGCGTCCCGGGGGAAAAGTCGCGGCGGGAGGTCCTGGCCCAGGATATCACTTTCCCCGACATGTACCAACCCGGCAGCCGCTGGCGCGAGGTCCTGGTGGACCAGACCCGGCCCGACTCCCTAGCCCTGGAAGGAGTGGTGCCGGCCCTGCTCCAGGCCAAAGCCCTGGGCGTAGTCCGCAGCCGCTGCTTCGGCGATCAGGTGCGGGCCAGGGTCCTGGTCCAGGGCAACCAGCTGACGATCTCTGCCGCCGGGGCAGC
>SICG01000157.1 GCA_009691525.1 Candidatus Latescibacterota bacterium
CCCTGGCCGCGCGTTACGGGGCTTCGGTGGAGGCGGTATGCCTGCGTATGATGGAGGTGGATGCCGAAAGCTGCGCCCTGGTGCTGGTCGAACCGCGCCGCCAGTTGAAACGGGGGGAGTGGCGCGAGCTGGAGCGTTGGATGGAGCTGTCTCAACAGGAAGGTCAGCGGCTGCGGGCCACCTACGCGGTGCTCAGCGAGCGCTTCCGCAAGCAGGGACTCTCCTTTCCCACCTGTCTGGCCCTGGGCCAGCGCAACTGCCTCGACCGGGCGGCCCGCAGCCGGAAGCTGGTCGCCGGCCCGGAGCGCCTAGAACTGGGGCGGGGCCAGTCCCAGGATTTTTACGTCGAAGCCCTGCCGCTCAGCGGCCACCCGAGCCGGCGCGGCCGGGTGCCGGTGCTGGCCTTCTTTTATCCCCGCTAGATCCCCAGCCAGTAGTTGAGCCGGACCAGGAAGATGTTGTTGCCCTCGTCGGTGAAGCTATCCTGTACCCCAGCCAGGGGCCGGAGTTCCGGGTCCACGGCCTGGTCCAGGTCGGCGCGGCGCGACTGGGACCAGACCAGGAAGAGGGCGCTCCCTGGCCGGTACTCCCAGCGCAGTACCATGTTGCCGCGCAGGGAACGGCGGGAGAAATCCGGGTTGTCGTTCAGGCCGGCGTACGGATCGAAGTCGTAGGGTTCGGGACGGGCCAACTCCTTGATGTTGCGGTAATCCCCAGCGGCCGCAAAGGATTGGACGTAGGTCTGCAGGGTGAGGGTGGGTGAGAAGGCCACATTCAGGCGGGTAGTCAGATCAAAGGTGCGGCTCTCCAGTTCGCCAAAGACGAAGTGGTCGTCGTTATCGTCTCCATTGTCGTCGATGTTGTCGATCCATTGGGCGAAGTTGGACTCCGACCGGTAGGTAGGGGCCAGCTCGAACTGGATATTGGGCCTGGGCCGGGCGCTGAGGCTGAGGCCCAGCCTCCAGGTGTCCCCCCGGCCGCCGTCCACCATTTCCCCGTAAGGATTGAAGCCCACGCTCAGCTTCTTGCGGCGGTCGGTGCTCAGTTTGCCCCAGTACAAGAAGCGTCCAGGTGTTTTCATCAACGGGCCGCCCCGGGTTTCTAGATCATCGCGCGCGGCTAATGCCTACCTGGGCGTACCAGTAGTTCTTCAGTTCGTGCCAGGTGTTGAAATTGACCCCCTGTCGCAGCTTTACCTGGTCGTAATTCCAGTGGGTCCAGGTGTTGAGGTTGAACCCCGATTTGCGGGCCAAGGCCCAGGGGTGTTGGATCTGGGCGTAGATGTGCCCGCCGGCCTGAATCCAGTCGGCCCGGTCCATGAATCCCAGGTCGTTGACCTCAAAGCCGCGGGAGCGGGCGTCGAGGTACGCCTGGCCGCCGAACTGGCCGGAAAACTTGTAGAAGTAGGCGGTCCCTTCGTACCCCTGCTTCGGATCGAGAGCGGTGCCGGCGCGGCTGCCGGCCAGGCGGGTGTAGAGGCCATAGGCGTTCTGACGCCACTTGAAGTTGCCGTCCATCCCACCCACATACGCGGGCTTGAAATCCTCGCCCTTCACCGCGGTCAGGGTCGCCCCCACCGAGGAGTTGGTCCCTAGGTCCTGTTGCACGCGCCCGATAAGGGAGTTGGTCAAGGGTTCGAGGCGGTGCCGCCGGCGCTGGCCCGTATCCTGGTCCTCGATCAGGGCGTATTCGACAGCCGTCACCGCGTCGAGAATCCCAAAGGAGGTGCGGGCCGCGGTCTTGCCCGAGAACTTGCCCGCCCCCAGAATGGTGGTCGCCTCGGGTTGGTGGACGACCTCGCTGTTATAGGGGAGGGCAAAGCGCCCCGGTTGCCTGCCGATACGCCGGGAGTAGAAGAGCTGGGCCGGGCTGTCAACGCCGACGATGTCCGGCTGCGGGGCGCTGAACAAGGTATTGCTCTCGACGAAGAAGGGGCGCCGCTCCTCAAAGAAGGTCTCGAAGACACTCAGATTCAGCACCGCCGGATCGGCCTCGACCTGGCCGAAGTCGGGGTTGACGGTGGCGTTGAGAGAGAGGTTGGAGGCCAGGCCATAGCGCAGGTCCAGGCCCGCCGAAGAGAGAAAGTCATGGTTGCCTGATTCGGAGGTGGAGAGTCCCAGGAGAAAGGGGAAGACTTCCAGAGGTTTGGAGGGGTGGATACCTCTGATGCCTTCGAGATGCCCGAAACGCGAGACCCAGCCATTGATCCCCTGGGGGGTCATGACCCAGTCGTCCCGCTCCTGCTTGCGGCTGATCCAGCGCAGCACATTGATGCCCCAGGTGTACTCTTCCTTGTAGCTAAAGCGCAGGACGTGGTCGGGGATCTTGTATTCGGCGCTCCAGCCTTGATCGTCCCTGGAGGCCTTGCCCTCCCAGACCCCGTCCCAGGTGACATCCTCGGAGGTGTCGTTGTAGAGGATGCCATCGATGAGGCAGCCCGAAGGGTTGATGGAGAAGAAGTACCCGGTCTGGTGGTCGTGGTGGGGGTCGAGGTTGACCGAGACCCGATCGGTTTCAAAGTACTGGTCGCGCCGGACCAGGGGCGCGGTGATCTTGTCCGGCTCGCGGTCGTAGCAGCGGGCCCCGATGTAGAGGGCTTCCTCGTCGTAGGCGATCTGGATGGTGGTGCGCTCGGTGGCCGGCTTGCCCTCCTCGGGATCCTTCTGGACGAAGCCCGTGGCGATGGGGGCTGTCTTCCAGATCTCGTCGTCGAGCACGCCGTCGATTTTGGGTGGTGTGGGGTTGACGCGCACCGCCTGCATGGTCCTGGCAGGGTGGGTGGCCTGGGGTTCCTGGGCCTGCAGGGGGTACCGAAAGGCCACCAGGCCGCCGAGGAGGAACAACACAGTATAGTTTCTCATCATTGGCATTCCTGTTAGAGATCAAAGGGGAGGACGAGGAGTCGCCTCTGGAAGTTATTCCCCGCCCTCCTTCTTCCTGACAAATTAGGCCTGGCCGAGGGCATCGGGTTGGCAGAGGTCCCAGCCTGCCCCGCCACCCTAGTCCTAGAGTTTGAGATGCCCCACGTTGCCGATGCCCTCTTCCGCTTCTTCTTCCTCTTTTCCCTCGGCGGAATCGCGCAGTTCCCCCTTGTTCAGTCCCAACCGGGCCTGGATCGCCCCCATCTGCGCTCGCGTGCAGGAGATCTCGCCCTTGAGGTGGACCTTGGCCAGCCTTTCAGCCAGGATCTTGGCGTCGATTGTGGGGTCGATTTCTAGCGCGCCCAATACCACCAGGGTGGCCTTGCCCTCCAGGTATTCAAAGCGGGACGAGACCAACTCCTCCTCCCCCTCCACCAGCCACAACTCCCCCTCGTAGGCCAGTCCATTTTCGCCCGTCAGTTCTGCCTTGCGGTTCATGACTTCCGCGAGCGGCTTGGGGTAGAGGACCATGTTCTTGACGATTAGCTGCTCCAGGGTTTGATCTAGCGTCTCCGCCTGCACGTCGCGGCCGATCTGCACCCGCTTGGTGCAGTAGAGCTTTTTGCCGGGCAGGTTTCCCAGACTGTCGGCATCGATCACTAACTGACTCTCCATCAGTTCGAAACCGGCGGGGATGATGGTCTTCTTGGCCATGCCCGTTTTTTCGTCGAGCCGGGAGAAGAGAACCTGGGCGTTCTCCTCGTGGCACAGGATGCTGCCGATCAGATGGAGTTTGGTGATCTTGCGGGCCAGCAACTCGTTGTCCACGACCTTGGGGACCAGCAGTTTGCCCACCACGGCGAATTGGCTGCCCTCGCTGAGGGCCGGCAGGGTGTGTTCGTCGAGCAACAGGTCGCCCAGCACCAGGCGCAGGGTGCCGTCGTAGGTCTGTAGCTGGCCCTGAAGGGTGCGCACCTTGGCCTGGAGGGCCCCGGAAAGGTGCTCGGGACGGTAGATCTGGCCGCTCAGGTGCAGCGAGCCCAGGCCTTTTTCGAGGTCCGCTGCCTGCACCTCTGGCTCGATGATCAGCTGCCCAGTAACGATCAGGTGCAGCGGTTCCAGTTGATCCCTGAAGAAGTCGCGGTTGATGATCACCTGCCCGGAAAACAGGCGAGCCTCGATCGGCGCTTCGATGGTGCCGCCCAGATTCCCCATGGTGATCCGGGCCACCAGGTGGGCGGTTTCCGGGGAAACGAGCACCATGCCCACGTTGCCGATGCGCCGGATGCCGGCGACGGTGACCTCGGTGGCGGTGCGCAGGTCCAGGACCCCCACGTTGCCGATGGATTTGCCCTCTTGCGGTTTTGTTTCCATGATGTTTCCTCCATCAGAAAAGTTTGTCCTGCGCGGCGCGCAGGCGGGTGATGGCCAGATGGAGCCGCGAACGCACCGTGGCCGGGGGCAGGCCCAACTCCTCGCCGATCTCGGTGCTGTTCATGCCCAGGGCGTAGCGCATCTCCAGCACCTGGCGGCAGGACTCTGGAACCCGAGCCAGCAGTGCGGCCATCAGCGCCGGTTCCACCGGGGGGGCGTACCCCTCGGTCTCCAGGCTCAGTTGGGCAAGGGCCGCCGCTTCCCTAGCCCGCGAGGCCCACCGGTCGAGGAAGAGGCGTTTCACTGTCTGGCAGAGCCAGGCGCGGCGCTGGTGGACATTGAGCTGCGCCAGCAGTTGCAGGTGGCCCAGGGTGCGGATGAAGGCCTCCTGTACCAGGTCCTCGGCGGCCTGCGTTTCGCGGGTAAGCCGGACGGCTTAGGTCTGGAGCCCCTCGGCGTATTCGCGGTACAGTTCTTCCAGGGTCAGCAAGGCGGCTTCCTCTTGGCTTCTGTCTATACAACGAGGAAGGAGGGGCAGGTGTTCAGTATTTTTTTGCCGCGGGGCCAGACAAGGGGATGCGTTGGCGGGGAGCAGTGGGGACAAAGGAGAGTCGCTCCACGCCCAGCCCGCGCAGGATGGCCCGTTCCACCAGCGAGAAATCGGTCGGGTCGGGGCGGTCGAAGCGGAGGGGTTCCTTGAGGACGATGGGCGGGTTGGTGATGAAGCGAGGCCGGCCCGAGGGATTGAGGGAGGAAGCGTGGAGCATAAAAGGGTGGAGCAGGACCAGGTCGCCTGGTTGGCCGGTGAGTTCGACAAAATCCCTGCACTGCCCGATCAGCGGGAAGGGGTCGGGGGATCCGCCTTCGGGGTGTTCCAGCAGGTAGCGGGCCACGTGCTTTACGGAATCGCAGGCGATGAAGGTGCCCCCGCTCTGCGGCCGCACCTCGGACCAGAGGACCACGGTGAGCAGTCCCTGCTCCGGGCTGTCGAGGAAATGGCGAAAGAAGGCCCCGTCCTTGTGCCAGCCCTTCGTATTGGCAGAGGGCGGTTCCCAGGGCCGGCCAGCGCCATAGGAAAAGTTGATGATAAAGGCGTCGGACCAGTTGCCCGACTCGATGCTGGTGAAGTGGGGGGAAGGCTGGATGAGGGTGGGACTGAACTCGATGCGCTCCTCTCCGCCCACCACCTCACAGATGGCTGCCCAGGCTCTGGGAGAAAGATCCTTCACCGGGAACCGGGTGTGATGGTCCAGGTAGGCGATCTCCTGCTTCCAGGTGGCCGGGTCTTCGAGGTCGCACCCCAGCCGCCTGCAGGCCTGCTCGCGCAGGAGGCGGGCGAAATCTTCGGTGAAACAGCCTTCCACGACGGTGTAGCCCTGGCTGAGGAACTGCTGCACCTGGGCCTGGCTCAGCACCTGGAAACGACTCGCGCCCATGCGATCTCCGTTTACTCCTGGGCGGCGGCCAATTTCTTCAGGGAGATGGCCCCGTTGAGGGTGCGTAGGCGCACCAGGTGTTCACCGCCAGGCCCGATGTCCCCCTCGAGACGGGCTTTGTCGGGCTTGCCTACCACCGGGATGGGGAACTCGGAGTGGACATGGCCGTGTACGGTGCTGGCGTCGAGGCGGCCGGAAAAATCGGCGGGCAGGCTCAGGTCCACCGCCCCGTTGAGGGTTTTGGCATCAATCGGGGCCTGGCCAGCGCGCACCACCACCTCCACTTTGCCGTTGGCGGTCTCGAACTCGCCCCGGCCAGAGAGCAGTTCGAGATGGGCGGCCACCTTGCCATTCTTGCTGTGTAACTTCATCGGCCCCTGGCTGTCCTTCACCTCCACCTTGCCGTTGAGGGTGGAGGCTTCGACGCCGGCCCGCGTTCCCTGGCTGGTGACCGCGCCGTTGAGGGTGTTGAGGCGCAGGGCCAGCTGCCGGGGACATTGCACCAAATAACGCACCTCGACGCGGATGCCAGTTAGGTTGCGCGGGCGCTCCTCCCAGATGCGCACCGTGTCTCCTTCCCGCTGCGCGTGCACCTCCACCTGGGCAGCGCACTCTTCGGCCTGCTGGCGGGTGCGCGCCTTCACCTTTTTGGTGGCGCGCACCCGGATCTCTTCCAGATCGGTGCCTTCCACCGCGATGGCCCCGTTGCTGGTGTCGGCCTGCAACAGCGCCACCCCGGCCGCCTCCAGGGTCCATTCGCGGGTTTCCTCGATTTCCTCTCCCGAGCCAGAAAACTCGGAGACCACATCGTCTACCATGCCGCCCAAGGCCCGGCCTGCCGGCGAGCGCCGCGCCGTGCCCACCGCGTCGCTGATGGCGCGGCCCGCCTCCTGCATGGCCTGGCCGATATTCTTGCCCAGTTCGTCGAGGCGCGGGCCATCGCCCCGGGACTGGCCGCTCACGGCACGCAGCAGTCGCTCGGCCTCCTGAGCGGTGATCTTGCCTTGCTCCAGGAGTTTGAGGATGGCCATCTGTTCTTCGCTGCTCATCGCTGGTTCCTTTCCGGTGCGGGTGCACCATTTTTTGGCTTTGTACTAGAAAGCTGTATTTTCTGAGCCCCGTCAACCTGAGCGGAGTCTGTGTATGAGCAAAATCTATCGCATCGGTCTAGCCGGGCTGCGCCGCGGCCTCAGCCTAGCGCGGGTCTTCCCTCTCTTTCCCGACTGCCAGATCGCTGCGGCCTTTGACCCCGACCCCCAGGCCCTGGAGCGCTTTGGCCCCCCGTTCCCCCAGGCCCGCCTGTGCTGCACCTACGCCGAATTACTGGAGACCGGTCTCGACGTGGTAGTGGTGGCCTCTCCCATCCCCGAGCACAAGGACCAGAGCATCGCCGCGCTGGAGGCCGGCTGCCATGTGCTCCAGGAGGTGATCCTGGCCTCTGACCTGGAGGAGTGTGCCCAACTCTTGGCGGCGGTGCGGCGCCACCCCCAGCAGCTTTTTATGCTGGCCGAGAACTGCTGCTACTGGGGGCATATGCTTTCCTGGAAGGAGATGTGGGACCAGGGCATGGTGGGCGAGCTGATCTACGGCGAAGCCGAGTACGTGCACGATGTGCGCGCCCTGCACCGCAATGCCGACGGCACGCCTACCTGGCGCTCCTTCCGTCAGCCCCTCACCTACTGCACCCACAGCCTGGGTCCTATCCTCAAAATCACCGGGGAGCGCTGCGTGCGGGTCTGCGCCATGGCCACGGCCAACAAGCTCGATCCCGAGTACGGCCAGTACGATTTTGGCGTGGGCATCTTTCAGACCGCCAGCGGCGCGGTGATCAAGATCCTGCGCGCCGAAAAACTGATGCGCGAACCCTCCTTCCATTACTACTCGCTGTACGGCACCAAGGGCTGCCTGGAGACCTCGCGGCCGCCGGTCCCTCTGCGCACCCACGCGTATATGGAGCAGGTGCCCCACCTGGCGGCGATGATGGAGTTGCCCCTGGGCTACGATGTGCCCGGGGTGCCGGCCCAGGCCCGCGCCGGGGGCCACGGCACCGCCGAGTACTGTATGATCCGCGATTTCCTCGACGCGCTGCGCCAGGGCAAGTCTTCACCCATCGACATCTACCAAGCCTTGGAGATGAGCCTGCCGGGTCTGTGTGCTCAGGAGAGTATTCGCCAGGGGGGAAAGCCGGTGGAGATTCCCGACTGGCGGTGATGGTTGGGGGGGGTTATATTGTATCTCCTTATATGGTGGGTGTAGCTCAGCTGGTTAGAGCACCTGGTTGTGGCCCAGGAGGCCGCGGGTTCGAGCCCCGTCACTCACCCCATTCTTGTTTGGCCTCCCGCGGCTTCACCGCCTGGGAGGCCATCTTGTTGAGTGTCTGATGAACAAGGGATCTGCTGCGGGTACCGGCAGCGCGGCGGCCGTGCTGCGCTATGCCCTGGAGGAGGAAGCGACCCGGCTTCTCCAACCAGAAGAGGGGACGCCCTGGTTGGCGCTGCACACCCGGCCTCGCTGCGAAAAGCAGGCGGACAAACACTGTCTGCAGCTGGGCATCCGGCACTACCTGCCGCTGCGGCGCAGCGAACCGGCCGGTTCGGGGCGTTCGGGGCAGCGCCGCTACCACTTTGAGGTGCCCCTCTTTCCGGGTTACATGTTCGCCGTCTGTAACCGCCAGCAGCGATACGATCTGCTGCAGAGCGGTTGCCTGGTGCGCACCATCGAGGTGGTAGACCAGGAGCAGCTGCGCGGGGAACTTTATAATGTATACCTGGCCAGCAACCTGGGCGCGGCGCTGACCCTGTATCCTATGCTCAGACGGGGACGTTGGGTGCGGGTAATTTCCGGTCCCTTGGCCGGGCTTAGCGGGCGGATTTCGGCGCGCAAGGACGAGGGTTTTCGCCTGGTCCTCAATGTCTCTATCCTGGGCAGCGCTGTGGCGGTGGAAGTGGACATGGCCTCGGTGGAAGCCTGAGAGACTGGCGCAATTTCTTCTGCTTGGCGAATGCCTAGGGGGTGACTATCTTATTGGTGCTTTTCCCTGAGAAGTGTTCGTTTGGTCCCTTATTTCAACTGCGTCCATGACATGACCAGGTTGCTCTTTTTTGCTCTGTTGCTCGCCGCAGCCGCCCAAGCACAGAATCTGGCTGAATCCGGCCAGGTCCTGCCTGGGGTGTGGGCCGGCCATGCGGCCTGGGGTGACTACGACGGGGACAGCGATTCGGATCTGGCGCTGATCGGCCAGATCGCTGAGAACGGCCAGGTATCCCGTATCGCCCGCATCTTCCGCTACGACCAGGTGGGCCTGGTCGAGGACGAAGCCCAGCAGCAGCGCCTGACCGGAGCCTATTTCGGCGAGGTGGCCTGGGCCGACTACGACGGGGATGGGGATCTGGACCTGAGCATCGCCGGCTGGGATCAGGAGGGAGAGGAAAGCCTGCGCCTGTACCACAACGAGGCGGGGACTACCCCCGAGGAGCGCCGCCTGAGCCTGGATCTGGGGCAGAGCGCCCTGAAAGGCGTGCGTTATGCCTCCCAGGCCTGGGGCGACTACGACGGGGACGGGGATCTCGACCTGGCAGTGGTCGGCATGGTGCGCAATGGCACCTCGTTGACCCAGCTCTACCGCAACCAGGATGGGGTCCTGGCGGTGGACGAGGCCAACAGCGAGGCCGTGGTCAATGTGCACAACGGGGCCCTGGCCTGGGCCGATTACGACGGGGACGGGGATCTCGACCTGAGCATCGCCGGCGAGAATGTGACCACCACCGGCGGTCTGGGACCGGTGAGCGAATTCTACAAGAACGATCCTGCCGGCACCCTTAATCTCGATCCTTCGCTGGTGGTGGAGAGCAAGCTAAAGGGCGGCGGCTTGGCCTGGGCCGACTACGACGGGGATGGCAATCTGGATCTGGCCATCTCCGGCCGCGACGGCATCTGGAATGCGGCCCTGGGCCTGTACCACAACCGTCCCACCGGGGTGCTCACCCTCGACGCGAGCTTCACCCTCAACACCAGTCGCCGGCTGAGCGGCCGTCTGGCCTGGGTTGACTACGACAACGACGGCGACCCGGACCTGGCCGCCTCGGGCGTCTCCATCCTTTCCGATTACAAAATCCTGGTGTTCCCCAATCGCAGCGGTGCCCTCAGCCTCAGCGGTGTGCCGGCCGAGGAATTTGCCGGCCTGGCGGGCGGTACCGTGGCTTGGGCCGATCACGACAGCGATGGCCGGACCGACCTGTTGGTGACCGGTGCCGATGCCGCCGGGACGCCGAGCACCCTCCTGTACAGCAACCTGGGCACCCCCAATACCCTGCCCAAGCCACCTTCCCGCCTCAATCCGGTGCAGGTGAGCAGCGACCAGGCCCTCTTCAGCTGGGCGCCCGGCAGCGACGTGGAGAGCGGCACCCTCACCTATGACCTGCGCCTCGGGACCGAGCCGAGCAGCGGCGATATCTTCTCCGGTGCCGTGGCGTTGGGGCCGGGCAGCGCAGGGGCCAAGACCAGTTTTGCCCTCCAGCGTTTCCTGCCGCCCGATACCTACT
>SICG01000008.1 GCA_009691525.1 Candidatus Latescibacterota bacterium
TCGGTGTGCATCAACGCCAGCAGCGACTGGACCAACCCCTGGGTCTGACGCAAAGGTTGATGAAACAGTTTGCCCAGTGTCAAACTCGTCTCAATCGCCAGGTCCGAATAGCGAAACTGGGCCCCGCGCTGGGGCGGACCTGCATAGGATCAGGCGGCCAGCGCTTCTGCACTCAACCAAAAGGGGATCTGGCCCCGGTCGATCAAGGCCTGGTTATACGCCGGCCAGTTCTTCACCCGCTAGACCGTCTTGGTCTTGCCCTTTTTGCCCTTGTCGCTGGATTGGACAGAAGGAGCCTTCTTGTTAGGCGAACCGGGCGACGGTATCTTCTTCATCACACAGGCTTTCGTTGGTGGACGGAGGGGGGTTCTTGGCCGAATACCCTTCCAATCTACCCGAGAGCCTGTGCTATTTCAACATCTCAATACGACCAATGATCCCTTTCGTGCAACAACGCCGAAATCAGCGGGATTATTATCTTAAACCCTGTTAGCCTTGTCAACCTTTTTACCGCTGATCAGCCCACCCGCTTCCCCCCGCGCAATACCGGCACCTGGTCGCCCCAGGCCTGGCCGGTGTGTTTGGCGATCAGGTGGGGCACGTGGTACTGGGGCACGAACCCGCGCCGGATGCTGTCGGCCGAGATATTGGGCCCGCTCTTGTGTAACATCAGCGAGCTGAAGATCGCCACCTGGCCGGCGCGCATCTCCACCGGGATGGCACCGCTTTCGTCGGCAAACTGAGCCGTCTTCCCTCCGTAGCGTTCAGCGGTTTCAGGTTCCGGGATATGCTCCAGCAGTCCCCACTTGGGCGAGCCGGGGATGATCCAGATGCAGCCATTGTCCAGATTGGAGTCGGTGATGGCCGTCCAGCAGGTGATATACTCCAGCGGCTCGGTATGTACGTACCCCGAGTCCTGATGCCAGGAGAAGATCCGGCCCCGCTCCGGGGGTTTGGTCGCGGCCTGGTTGTAGTACAAATCGGCGTCTGGACCTACGAAGCGCCGGCAGGCCTCTTGGTAGATGGGCTCTTGAACGAATTGGGCGGCCACCGGACTTAGCAGATGGAACTGGCTGTAGGAACGCCGGTTCCGCACCGCCTCTACCGCCGCCGCGTCGCCGCCGGTCCTGGCCTGATCTAAGTGTTCCCGGTACACCCGGTCCATCTCCTCGCTCATCACCTGCAACAGCGCCGGGGCAAAACCACCCTCGGCGACAAAGTAGCCCAGTTCGCCAAACTGCGTTGCCTGCTCCTCGCTGATCATACCCTGCCCTCCTCCTTCAATCTGCCCAGCAACCTCAATAATCCATCCAGCATGGTGAGCGGATGGGGCGGACAGCCAGGGATGTACAGGTCCACGGGCACCAGGCCATCGGCCCCGTTGTTGACCTGATCGTGGTCGATATAAGGACCCCCTGAAATGGCGCAGGCCCCCACGGCGATGACAATCTTCGGCTCTGGCACCGCGTCGTACGTCTTCTGCAGCGCCAACTTCATATTCTGGGTGACTGGCCCGGTGATCAACAGCCCATCGGCGTGGCGCGGCGAGGCCACCACCTGGATGCCGAAACGGCTCAGGTCCCAGCCCACGGTGCTCAGCACGTTCACATCGGCCTCACAGGCGTTGCAGCCTCCGGCGCTCACCTGGCGCAATTTCAGCGAGCGGCCGAAGAGGCTTCTCAATTCGCCATCCAGCGCGGCAGCCAGCTGCAGTTGCTGGTCCTGGGCGAGGACCAGGTCCCCGCGCTGACGCACCGCCAGGCGGTAGTCACCCGCATAACTGATGGCCCCCTCGGGACAGGCGTCGCGACAATCGGTGCAGAACAGGCACCGGCCCAGGTCTACACTCACCTTTTCCGCGATGGTGATGGCATTGGTCGGACAGGCCTCGGCACAGGCGCGGCAGCCTGTCGGACATTTGGCGGCGTCGATCAGCGGGCGGCCGCAGAAGCGCTCCGGCATCTCCGGCGGCGGCCCATCCGGGTAGGCCATGGTGCGGTGCCCCTGTTGCAGTCGGGCGAGTATCACCTTGTACATGGCACCTCTCTCATCATAAATCGTGCCCACAGTAGGACAAATTGAAACTCTTGTTGCACAGCGGGAAGTCGGAAATCTGTTGGTTGCGCAGGGCGTAGGCCAGGCCGGGCCAGTTGTGGAACGAGGGATCGACGACCTTGTAACGGGCAAAACGCCCCTGCCCATCGGTGAGGGCCACGTGGCAGACCTCGCCGCGCCAGCCTTCGCAGAGGGTGACGACCAGGCGATCAGAGGCCAGCGGACCCAGCGGGGTCTGCACCGCACCGGTCGGGATGGCGCGTAACTGCTCCCGGATAAACTCGATGGATTGCTGGATCTCGAACCAGCGCACGTACGCGCGGGCCAGCACATCGCCGGTATCGTAGGTGGCGATGGGAAGGTGGGCAAAGCGGTAGATGCTCGAAGGCTGGTCCTGGCGCACATCGCGGGCCAGGCCCGAGGCCCGGGCCGCCGGGCCGACCATGCCCAATTCGACAGCCACCTCCTGCGGCAAGGGCCCGGTGTCCTCGAAGCGGGCCATGACCGAGGAGGTGTCCCAGAGCAACTCAACGGCGACGGTGGCATCCTTCTTGGCTGCGTCGAGCCGGCGCAGCAGTTCAGCAACCAGGGCCTCATCGACGTCGAAGCCCACCCCGCCGGGCCGGATCATACCGCGCCCGAAGCGGTTGCCGCAGAGCAGGGCGGTCATGTTGAGAAAGTCGCCGCGGATGCGGCCGCAGTACGAGGCCGTGGGCAGAAAGCCAACATCGTTGGCCAGCGCCCCCAAGTCGCCGACATGGTTGGCCAGGCGCTCCAGCTCCAGGGCGATGCCGCGCAGGGACTGGGCCCGGGCCGTCTTCTGGCAGCGGGCCAGGGATTCGAGCACCTGGCAGTAAGCGGTGGTATGGGCGATGGTGGTGTCCCCCGCCAGGGTCTGGGCATAGTGGAGCGAGCGCTTGTCCGGGCCGCCGATCAGGGCTTCCTCGACGCCCCGATGCTGGTAGCCCAGGGCGATTTCCAGATGGAAAACCTTCTCGCCGTGGCACTGAAAGCGAAAATGGCCCGGCTCGATGACACCGGCGTGTACCGGACCGACCGCTACCTCGTGTACCTCGTCTCCCTCGACCTGATAGAAGTCGCCCACTGCGGGCAGGATAGGCTGGTCCGGCGCCCGGTCCCAGGCGTCGCGGCTCGTCCACGAGCGGCGGTACCGCACGGGTTTGAACCACGGATGACCGACCGCCTTGAGCCCGAACTGCTCGGCGATCTCCCGCTCGAAGAGCTGCACCTGCGCACAGGCTGGGGTCAGCGAGGGAAACCGTGCGCCGGCGATCTCGGTCCGGCCGGCGAGCAACTGATTCTGCTCGTCGTCGGCGAGCACCACATAGAGCTGGGTCGCGCCGGGGCGATCGCCCGCCGCGCCGAAAAGCGCCGCGACCCGCTGCCCGGCGGCCACCGCCTCGAGAATGGCGCGCCCGAAGCCATCGGGCGTCAGGGTCGGCACTGCCTCCAATTCGATGGCTCGGCCGTTGCCCATTATGGCCAGGTCGGGAGGATTCTCAGTCATGGCCTATCCTCCATAAAGTGGACCGCGTCGGTGAGCAACGCCTGCAGCGACGAGGGCATGTAGAGGCCCAGTATCAGGACCAGGGCCAAAAGCACCACCAGCGGTGCGCCGGTGAGCAGGCTGTCTCTATAGGGTGTGTCGCGCACCTCCGCGGGCGCGCAGCCCTGCACCACCTGCAATACCGTCGCCCCCATGCCGATGAAAATCACCAGCAGGAAGAAAAGAAAGAGTCCACCGACGACAAATTGCCCGGCGGCAAAAGCCCCGCTGAGGATGGCGAACTCACTGACGAAGGGGCCAAAGGGCGGCGAGCCGGTGATCGCCATGAAGCCGGCCAGGAAGAGCGTTCCCGACAGGGGCAACCGGCGCATGGCTCCGCGCACCTGGTCGATGCTCTTGCTGCCGTAGGCGCGGTGGATATTGCCGGCGGAGAGAAAAAGCACGCCCTTGGTCAGGCCATTGGTCAACACGTGTAACAGGGTGCCAAAGAGGGCCGGGCCACCGATGCCCAACCCCAGGACCAGGATGCCCATGTGTTCGACGCTGGAATAGGCGAGCATGCGTTTGATATCGCGCTGGCCGACCAGAAAAATACCGGCGACGGCCATGGAGAAAAGCCCCATGAAGAGCAGGAGCCGCGAGATGTAGGCGCTCTCCCCGGCGGCGCAGCAGATGTGGTAGATACGCAGCACCGCCAGAAACGCACAGCTGGTAAGGCCGCCGGCGAAGATAGCCCCGGCGATGCCGGGCGCTTCCCCGTAGGCGTCGGGCTTCCAAGTGTGCATCGGGGCCAACCCCATCTTGGTGCCGTAGCCGACCAGCAACAAAATAAAAGCGGCATGTAACCAGGGTTTGGACAGTTTCGGCGCCTCGCGCAGCAGATCCTCCAGCGTCAGCGAGGTCTCCAAGCCGCCGTGTAGGGCCGCATAGGCGAGGAAGAAGGTGCCCAGCAGGGCCAGAGCAATGCCGATGGAGCCGACCAGCAGGTATTTCCAGGTGGCCTCGATGCTGCGCTGGGTCTGGTTGAAGTAGATAAGGGGCGCAGTGGCGAGGGTGGCCGCCTCGATGGCCACCCACATCAGACCCAGGTGGTGCGACCAGATCACCAGACTCATGACGCCGAGAAAGGCCAGCAGGCAGGCGCAGAAAACGCGGTTGGGCCGTTCTGCCCGGTGTTGCAGATAACCCACCGCATAGATCGAGCAGAGCAGGAAGAGCGTGGTGACCAGGAGCAGGATGATGCGGCCGGGCGGATCGAGGACCAGCCAGGCGGAACTGACCCACAGATCGGGCCGTCCCAGCACCAAAAAGCTGATGCCCGTATGCGCCAGAGCCGCGACCGGCAGCAACCAGGGACGCCAGCGGTTCGAGGGCAAAACCGCAGCAAGGGCGGCCATGAGCAGCGGCAGAAAGATCTGGACGAAGGCCATGGCTTATTCCTGGAGCGCGGCCAGCTGGCGCGTGTCCATCGAGGAAAAAGCCTGGTTGATGTGGTTGACGATGATGCAGATGACAAAGATGCCGACGAAGAGGTCCAGCAGCACCCCCATCTCGACGACGAAGGGCATCACCTCGACCAGCAACATGCCAAAAATGAAGATGCCGTTTTCGAGGACCAGGTACCCGACCACCTGACTGAGCGCCTTATATCGGGTGGTGAGCAAGATGAAGCCGACCAACACCGTGGCGATGGAAGCGGGGACCAACAGGGTGCCGGTATGCTGAGGGGCCAGGGGCAGTTGGTCGGCAAAGAGCAGCGCGGCACCGGTGGTCAGGGCACCCAGCATGATGGAGGGCAGCAGACCGATCAGGGGCTCCACCTCGCGTTTGATCTGGGCGTCGCGCAGCGCCCGGATCATGATCCCCGGAATGGCGAAGCCCTTGAGGAGGATGGTCGCCACCGCGATCAGCAACATCGACGGGCCGTGCTGCGGATGGACCAGCAGCGGGATGAAACTCAGCAACACGCCCTGCGCGGCCACGGTGCGGATCACCGCCACGATCCGGCTGGTGCCCAGGGCAAAGAGGTTCATCGCCAGGACGACCACCAGAATGGCATTGAGCAGGCTGATCATCGGGTTATCTCACCAGCAGGAGGAAGCCAAAGCCGCAGCAGAGTATCGCCGCAGTTAATAGATAGGGCACATACCGCATCTGGAGCCGCGCCATCACCGATTCTATCACCCCGATCGCGGCGGCCAGCCCCAGCATCTGGGCGGCGAAGAGCAGCCAGTCGATCCAGACCTCGCCAACCCGAAAGGGAACCACCACATGTAAGAGCACCGCGCCGAGGATAAAGAGTTTGAGGGCGGCAGCATAGAGGATCACGCCGAAGAGCGGCCCGCTGTGGTCGAGCACCATGACCTCATGGATCATGGTCAACTCCAGGTGGGTGTTCGGATCGTCGACAGGGATGCGGCAAGTCTCGGCCAGCAAAATCACAAAAAGACCGATGGCCACCAGCGTCAGCGGCGCGGCCACTGCTGCCGCGAACCCGCCGGCCGGGCCCTTCAGCATCTGGACCAGGGTCAGCGAACCTGAAATCTTGGCCAGCACCAGAAAAGCGAAGATCAGCGCTGGTTCAGTGAGGCAAGAGAAGGTCACCTCGCGGGCCGCCCCCATGCCTTCGAAAGCAGAGCCCGTATCCAGCGCCGCTGCCGTGGTCAAGAAACGCGCCAGCCCGAAAAGGTAGGCGAAGAGGATCAGGTCGCCGGTGAAGGAGAGCGGCGCTCGGGAACTACCGATAGGCACCAGCAGGCCGGCCAGCCCCACCGCCGCCAGCGCAACCACCGGACCGAGGCAGAAAACCCAGGTCGTCGTCCAGCTCAGCACCAGGCCTTTGCGCATCAATTTGTACAGGTCGTAGTAGAGCTGCAACAAGGGCGGGCCCTGGCGGCCGCCGAACCAGGCCTTGGTTTTGTTGATTACCCCCAGCAGCAGGGGCGGCATAACCAGCATCAGCGCAATCTGCATAGCCCGCTCGATCATGGTTCAACCCCCATCGCCCCCCAGACAAAGAGAAAGATCACCATCACGAGCATGTAGAGCACGTACCGGTGGGTCTGCCCCTGCTGCAGGAAACGCAGCCGCGGGAGACAGCGGTTGGCCAGGCTGAAAAAGGGCAGGACAAGATGATCGAGCACCACATCGGGAACGAAACTCTCAAAACGGGCTGGCCGGGAGAAGATCCCCCGAATGGCCGGCCACTGCTGCCGCGGCCGGAGAAAAAGCGCAAAGAGGTGGACCAGCATCTGCCCAAAGGACGAGCCGGTGTACTGCATGCGCCGGATCGGCTGGGCATAGCCGCAATCCCAGGTGCCGGCCTCCCGGAGGAGTGTAACTCGCGGCAACATCCTCAGGGCCCCCCACAGCAACCCCACCAAGCCCAGGAGGGTCACTCCGAGGACGGAAATCCACTTCAAGGGCGCCAGCGCCGCGATGGAGGGATGCTGTGGGCCGGACAGACCCGCCCAATCCCGCACCGCCCTCTCCAGCAAGGGCGTGGCGAGCCAGGGAAAGAGGCCGAGGACGATACAGCCGGCCGCAGTGATTATCATGGGAAAACGCATACTGAGGCCGGGATCACTCCCCTGCGCGCCGGCCTCCCCTCGCGCCGTGCCGAGAAAAACCACCCCCAAAAGTTTCACGAAACAGGCAAGGGCCAGGGTGCCGATCAGGGCCAGCACCACCGCCGCCACTGCCGCCGCCGGGAATCCCGCGCCGCTCGGGTCCAGGGTGCGGAACAAGCCGACATAGAGCAGCCATTCACTGGCAAAGCCGTTGAGCGGCGGCAGCGCACAGATGGCAATCGCACCCACAGCAAAAAGTACTGCCGTCTGCGGCATGACCTTGGCCAGCCCGCCTAGACGGTCCAGTTGGCGGGTGTGGGTGGCGTGAATGACGGCGCCGGCATTGAAGAAAAGCAGCGGTTTGAAAAGGCTGTGGTTCCACACATGCAGCAGCGCCCCGCCCAGGCCCAGCACCACCCAGTCCGGCCGGCCCAGCGCCCGGCCCAGCAGGGCCAGCCCCAGGCCCATAATGATGATGCCGATGTTTTCGATGCTGCTGTAGGCCAAGAGCCGCTTCAGGTCGCGCTGGCCGAGGGCCAGGGCAATGGCGGCCACGCCGGAGATCGCGCCCACCGTCAGCAGCACCCCGCCCCACCAGTCGGCCGCCACCGGCAGAAGCGCGGTCATGCGCACCATGCCGTAGATCCCCATCTTGAGCATGACCCCGGACATCACCGCCGAGACGTGGCTGGGGGCGCTGGCGTGGGCGCCGGGCAGCCAAATGTGCAGCGGCATGAGCCCGGCCTTGAAGCCAAAGCCGACCACCGTCAGGCCAAAGAGGATTCCGGCCAGTTCCACCGGCACGGCCCTTGCCGGCACCAGCGCCAGCGAACCGGTCGCCCGGTGCCACAGGGCAAAGAGGGCGATCAGGCAGAGGGTGCCGGCGTGGGTGGCGATCAGATACACCCAGCCGGCGCGGCGGACTTCCTCGCTGTCCTCCTCGACGGTCGCCGCAAAGAAGGCGGCCAGCGCCATCACCTCCCAGGCGATCAGCAGCAGCACACCATCGCGGGCGATAACGACCAGGGCCATGGCGCCGGCCAGCGTGCCGTAGAACAGGCTCAGCCGGCGGCCGTTCTCGGGATGTGCGGCCGCTGGCCAGTACCCCAGTCCGTAGATGGACCCCAGGACCGGGACGACGAACACCGGCACCAGAAACAGGGCACTGAGGGCGTCGACCGCCACGGTAAACTGGCCCCAGGGCAGGGCCCAGGTGGGGGTCTCCCCGGCGCTGAGCGCAGCCCCTACCCCAACCAACCCGGTCAGGCCGCCCAACACCATCAGCAGTACGGCCAGCCGCTGCCCCACCGCCGACCTGGCCGGGAACAGGCAGCCAGGCAGGCCGCTGAGGCCAAACATCGAGATCGCGGCGAGAATCAACCAGATGCCCAACATGGTCGAGGCCTTCAGCTACTGCTTGAGACGGGCAATGCGGTTTCGGCGCGCGCTACCGCCTCCATTAGTTCCTCTAGCGAGGCCTGCCGCTTGAGTACGGCCTTGAATTCCCGATTTTGCAGCACAAAACTCAGTCGCGACAACATGTGGAGATGGGCCCGCACCGTGGGGCTGATCAGGGTGAACAGGGTGTTGATCAGCTGGCCGTCGATGGCGCGAAAATCTATGGGGTGTTCTAGAAAGCACAGGGTGATGGTCGGCCTGGAGAGATGTAAAACAACGGGATTGCGCACGTGAGGGATGGCGATGCCGTCGCCGATGCCCGTGGAGCCAAACATTTCGCGCGCCTGCAGCACCTGGTAGAGAAACTCGCGATCGACCTCTTCGGGCAGCTTGAGCGCCTCGACCAGGGCGCGCAGGACCGAAGATTGGTCATGCCCCCCGACCCGATACACCACCCCACCGGCCTTCAGCGCTTCGCAGAGGCTGGGCAGGGGCTCTTTGTTGGTCTCACCCTCGAGAAAAATTTCCGAAGAAACCTGAAGGCGCTGGGCCGTGGCCCACTCCAGCAGCTCCGACCGGTTGAAGCGAAACTGCTCGTTGACTCGATAACAAGGAATGGTTTCCTGCTTGATCCAACGGTAGATTGTCTTTTCCGATACCTTCAGCAAGCCGGCAACATCTTTGACTGAAAGTCGCATCACAGCACCGTGCGGATATCCTGCCGATCGCGATGGCGGTCCAGGGCCAGCTGGATCAGGCGGTCGATCAGCGCTGGGTAGGCGACGCCGCTGGCTTCCCAGAGCTTGGGGTACATGCTGATGGGGGTAAATCCCGGCAGGGTATTGATCTCGTTGACGTAGACTTGCTCGTCCCGGCGGCTGACGAAGAAGTCCACCCGGGCCAGGCCGGCGGCCTCCACGGCGCGAAAGGCGCGCAGGGCCAACTCGCGCACCAGGGCGGAGGTGGCCGGCGAGAGGCGCGCCGGGATGATCAGCTGGGAGTTGTCGTCGATGTACTTGGCGTTGTAGTCGTAGAACTCGTTGCCCGGCACCACCTCCCCCACCACCGAGGCCTGCGGTTCCTCGTTGCCCAGCACCGAACACTCCACCTCGCGGCAGTCGCTAGCCTCGGCCTCGACCACCACCTTGTAGTCATAGGCGGCGGCTTCCTCCAGGCAGGCACGAAACTCCTCCGGGCCATGAGCCTTGCACACCCCTACGCTCGACCCCATGTTGGCGGGCTTGAAGAACATGGGGTAAGCCAATTGGGGTTCGAGCCGTCGCTGCACTGCGGCTGGGTCCTGCCGCCACTGATGGCGCCGCACCACCGCGTACTCCACCTGGGGCAGACCATCGGCGCGGAAGGCCCGCTTGGTCATCTCCTTGTCCATACCCACCGCAGACCCCACCACCCCCGAGCCCACATAGGGGATACCGGCCAGTTCCAGCAATCCCTGCACCGTGCCGTCTTCGCCGAAAGGGCCGTGCAACAAGGGGAAGATCACATCGAGTTGCTGATCCAGTGCTCCTCCCTGGCGGGCCATCAGAGCCCCACCCTGTTCCAGGACCACCGGCAGCAGCCCCTGCTCCTCGACCACCCCGGCCTGCAGCACCGCCAGCGCATCGCCGGCCATCAGCCAGTGGCCTCGTTTGGAGATGCCGATCATGGTCAGTTCGTACTTGTTGCGGTCGATGGCCTCCAGCACTGAGCGGGCCGAGCGCACCGAAACCTCGTGTTCGCAGGACCGCCCGCCGAAGAGCAGGCCCACGCGGATTTTTTTCATAAAAGCGTCCCCTTCCTCTGGGCTGCCGCTGCCCGGTCCCTAATATGCCTATAAAGATCCAAAATGGAAAAGGGCGCTTGCCCGGTCGGAGGGGGATTGATAGTATTGGGGGGATTGAGAAAGGTGGTGCGCGATGAAAAAGACCTTCCTGCTCTTCCTGCCGGCCCTCCTGCTCTGCCTGACAGGCTGCGTGCCCGGCGACCACACCCTCGAAGATCCGGCCGGCTTTTTCTGGGGCGTCTGGCACGGCTGGGTGGCCCCGATCTGCCTGGTCTGGGGTTTCTTCAATGCCGAAATCCGTATCTACGAACCCACCAACACTGGGTGGTGGTACGACCTGGGTTATTATATGGCCATCATCAGCGGCTTCGGCGGCCTGTCCCTGTTCCGCCGCAAGCGCAAGGAGGATTGAGCATGAGGCTTGTTGACACGGTGGCGCTGGTCACCGGCGCCGGCTCGGGCATTGGCCGGGCCATCGCCGAACTCTTCGCCCGCGAAGGCGCCGCCGTGGTCGTGGCCGATCTGCGCCCGGAGCGGGCTCAGGAGAGCGCCGGGCGCATCCAGGCAGCCGGGGGCAAGGCCCTGGCCCTGGCCGCCGATGTCTCCCTCAGGGATCAGGTAGATCGGATGGCCGCCCAAGCCCACGCCGCCTATGGCCGGGTGGACGTGCTGGTCAACAATGCCGCCCTGGCCACTGGAGACGACATCCTCCACATCGAGGAGGAGGAGTGGGACCTGAACCTGCGCGTGGTGCTCAAAAGTGTGTACCTCTGCTCCAAAGCCCTGCTGCCGGGTATGATCGAACGCCGGCGCGGGTCCATCGTCAACATCGCCTCGGTCAATGGGCTGAGTGGCCTGAGCGAAGAGGCCTACAGCGCCGCCAAGGCCGGGGTCATCAACCTCACCCAGAACATGGCCATCAAATACGGCCAGCATCAGGTGCGGGCCAATGTCATCTGCCCGGGCACCGTGCGCACCCCGATCTGGGGTCCCATCCTCGAGAAAGATCCTCAGATCTTCGCCAAGCTGACCAAGTGGTACCCGCTGGGCCGGGTGGGCGAACCGGAGGACATCGCCCGGGCCGCTCTTTTCCTGGCCTCGGAGGAGGCCGCCTGGATCACTGGCACCACCCTGACCGTGGACGGGGGCCTGATGGCCGGCTCCTACGGCATGTCGCGCGAGCTGATGGCCAAGGAGAATGAGCTATGACCACCCGCCGGCTCAAGGAACTGCAGCCCGCCCACCTGTTGTGGCAGCTCTACCAACCCGCCAGCGCCCCCTACCGCTTTGCCGCCCAGACCCCAGCCCAGGCGCACAAGTGGCAGCCCCGGACCCGCCGGGCCCTGGGACAGGTCTTCGGCCTCGACCTGCTGCGCCCTGTCCCGCTGGCCCCCAAGAGGATAGAGGTGTTGGACCGGGGCGATCACACCCGCGAGAAGGTCCTCCTACACACCGCTCCGGGGGTGGTGATGCCCGTTTACCTGCTCCTGCCCAAGAAGGGCCCCAAGCCCTTCCCGGTGGTCCTGGCCTTCAACGGCCACGGATATGGAGTGAAGGACATCGTCGGCCTGTGGGAAAACGGTGAGGAACGCCTCAGCCCGGACGGGTACCACCGCGACTTTGCCGTGGCCCTGTGCCGGCGGGGCTTTGCCGTGGCCGCACCTGAGATCTCCTGCTTCGGCGAGCGGCAGACCGACTTCTCCTACCTGGAGGCAGGGCAGGGTTCGCCGGGCACCTGCACCCACACCTCCATGCTGGCCTTCCACCTGGGTCTGTCAACGGTGGGCCTGCGGGTCCACGACGGCCTGCGCCTGGTGGATTACCTCCAGACCCGCAAAGACCTGGACACCTCGCGCCTGGGGGCCATGGGTATCTCGGGCGGGGGTATGCACACCCTCTTCTCCACCTGTATGGACGAGCGCATCCGGGCCTGCGTCATCAGCGGCTATTTCTGTACCTTCCGCGACAGCATCCTGGCCATGCACCACTGCCCCTGCAATTTCGTGCCCGGCCTGCACCAGTTCGGCGAGATGCACGATCTGGCCGGCCTGATCGCCCCCCGCCCCCTGCTGGTGGAGGCCGGGGCCCGCGACCCCATCTTCCCCATCCGCGCCGTTAAAAAAAGCGTACAGCAGGCGCGCCAGCACTACCAGGTCTGGGATGCCCCGGGCCAGGTGGAGACCGACTACTTCGACGGCCGCCACCAGATCAGCGGTCGGCGGGCCTACGATTTCCTCTGGGAGAAACTCGACAAGCCATGAGACTGCAAGGGAAGATCGCCCTGATCACCGGCGGGGCCACCGGCATTGGCCGGGCCACCGCCGAACGCTTTGCCGCCGAGGGTGCCCAGGTGGTGATCCTAGACTACAACGAAGAGGAGGGCCGCGCTGCCATCGAGACCATCATCAAGGGCGGGGGCCAGGCCACTTTTCACCAGATCGACGTGCGTTCGGCCCAGAGCGTGGAGGCGGTTTTCCGGCAACTCAACTGCGCACAGCTCGACATCCTGGTGTGCAGCGCCGGGGTGCTCAAGGGGGCGTACAAGGGGGTGGCCGGCCTGCCCGAGGAAGACTGGGACGCCACCATCGACACCAACCTCAAGGGCACCTACCTAGTGGTCAGGCAGGCGGCGCCCCTGCTGGAGCGGGCCGACCAATCGGTGGTGCTGCTCATCTCCTCGGGGGCGGGCGTGCGAGGGGCCAGTTCCTCGCTGGCATATGCGGCCAGCAAGGCCGGGGTCCACGGCATGCAGTACAATATCGAAGCCCATGTGCGCGGCGCCCGGGTCCACGTCATCTGCCCAGGGGGCATCGCCACGCCGCTCAAGCTGGAGAACATCGCCGAGGGCGCCCAGGCTGCGGGCCAGGACGCGGCCAAGGCGGTTGAGGAGGCCAAGAAGCAGTTGGGCGACCCCATGGGCGTGGCCCGGGTGCTGGCCTTCCTCGCCTCCGAGGAGGGTTCCTACGTGCGGGGGACCATCTTCACCCGCTGAACTAGTGGCTCACATCGGAGAGCGACCCACTCCGGCCTTTCTCCAGGCGTGTCCCCCAGCACCCCAACGTATGGGGTGCTGGGCCGAATGCACAGAACAGCCCGACAGCCCGGCCCCCGCAACACCATCTATATGGTGTTGCGCCCCCTCGCTCGCTCTGGCTCCGCTACCCGACCCCCGGCCACGCGGACTTCCCTTCCCCACCACTCCCCGGGAAAGCCCTGCGGGGTCATCTCCCCACCGCTTGCCATTATTCCAGGGGCGGCAGGATATCCCGCTGCAGCCGCAGCATCTCCTCTAGGAGCGCCACGGCCCGCCGGTAAGAATCCACTGTCGGGTCCAGCAACAGGGCCTGCAAGAGCTTGGCTTTCGACCCCTCGGCAAAGGCCTCCACCAGCAGTTTGTGGATGCTGGCCTGTACCCGGATTAAGGCAGCGATGGCCTCGGGCAAGGGCTCCATCTGGCAGGGGTGCAGCCCCTCGGCGTCGGCCAGGGCCGGCACCTCCACCACCAGCCCCTCGGGCAACTCGGGGATATAACCCCGGTTGGGCACATTGATGGCTGCCAATTCGCGCTTCGCCCCGCAGGCCAGGGCCTCCATGATGGAGGCGGCCAGTTCGCCCGAGGCCCGCAGTGGCGCTTCTTCTAGTTTGCGCGGCTGGGCAGGGGGTCTTTGCCAGGGCCGGTTGGTGTCTGTCTTGTCGATGGTGTAGACAAAGTCGGGGATCTTGCCCGTCTCCCAGGGATGGCCCTGGGCCGGATCGTAGTAGTACTGCAATTCGCTGGCCATGAACTCCTCGGCCCAGCGGATGTACTCGCCATAGTGATTGGTGGCCGGCGAAGGCCAAAGGCCAAAGCGCCGCAAGAGCACCCGGCCCAACCCGAATTCGTGCCAGTGAGCCAGTTCGTCGCCCTCCAGGTCGGCCCGGCGCAGGCGGGGGTAGAGGTCCTCCCCGGTGGGGCGGTGGCGGATGCGCTGGAAGAAGGTGAGATGGTTGATGCCGCAGGCCGCGGTGTCCAGCTCCTCCTGAGGGAGTTCCAGGATCTGGGCCAACTGGCGCAGGCCCATGAACACCCCGTGGCACAGGCCCACGGCCTGGATGGAGGTCAACCGGGTGACGGCCTCGCAGAGCTTGTGCTCCGGGTTGGTGTAGTTGAGCAGCAGGGCCTGGGGGCAGAGCTGCTCCATGGTGCGGGCAATATGCACCGTGGGTCCCATATTGCGCAGGGCGTGGAAGAGGCTGCCCGGCCCGCCGTTCTCGCCAAAGATCTGTTTGAACCCATAGTGGCGGGGTAGGTGGTAGTCCTGGGACCAATAAAGAAATCGTTGTACCTCAATGGCGGTGACGACAAAATCCGCCCCCTCCAGGGCCCGCTCCAACTGGGTGGTGGATTGTATCTGGGCAGCGTGGCCCAGTTGCCGGCATACATGGCGGGCGTACGCTTCCACTTCCTCCAGATGCCCGGCCACCTTGTCCATCAACACCATCTCCACCCCGCACTCGGCCAAAGGTTTGCTCAAGAGCACGTCGCGGATGGTGGCCGGGCCAAAGGAGCGGCTGCCGGCGCCGATCAGGGCAACTTTCATCGGAAAAGCTCCTTGCTGATCATCGCCCGGGTAGTCACCGGGAATTCCCCCGGCCCGCAGCACTGGCAGATCTGCACGTCCACCACCGCGCTCATCAGCATATAGGCATCGGCAAAACTCAAGCCCATCCGCTCCTGCATCAACAGCACCATCTCCTCGGCGGCGACGCGCAGGGCCTGGGCCGTGTCCGGGTGATCGCCGGTGGTGATCCAGTACTCGGGCGTCTCGACTAGGGGCCGGCGCAGTTTTCTACCCTTGAGCAGTTCCACCCGGGCAGTGACCTCGGCGCAGATCTCCAGCCCGATGAAGGTGATCTCCCCATCCCCCATGGCCCCATGTACATCGCCGATGCCCAGCCAAGCCCCGGGCACGTTCACCGGCAGGTAGACCTTGCTGCCGGGGGCGATGTAGCGGTTGTCCATATTGCCCCCGTGGGGGCCGGGAAACCCAGTGCTCACCCCCGCGCCGGCCGGGGCGGTGCCGATCACCCCCACCATCGGGCGGATGGGAAAGCGGAGGTGCTCGCCAAAACGAACGTGATTCCCCTCGATCTGCACCATGCGGGTGACGAAGTCCTTGGCCAAGTGGCCCAGCAGGCCCATGCCGGCTTTGACCGCCAGGAAGCCCTGCGGGGCCAGTGTGATCTTTTGGATCTCCACACACAAGGCGTCGCCGGCTTCCGCCCCGCGCACCAAGATGGGACCGGTGGCCGGATTGGAGCCTACAGGATGGGGATGGTCGAGCAGGTCCTCGTCGCGCTGGATGCTGCCGGTGCGGGCGTCGTAGGTCTCCAGCACCACCGTGTCTCCAGGGGTTATCTCCAGGGCCGGGGCATGGGTTTGGTCGAGGCTGTAGACGATATGCTGACGGCTGAGGCGGTGGGTACTGGCCATGGGCGCTCCTTTCTCAGGTGTCCTTGAAGAAAAACTACACCATCGCCGCACCGGCGACCAGCCGCGGTGCTTGACACGTCTTTTAGCCGGGGGGTATCTTGAGAGGAACCCGCCACCCGGAGCCCGGCATGGCCTCTCCCGCTCCTCAGCGCCGTATCAACAGCGTGGCGCCCATTCGTATCTGCGATAACGGTGGCTGGACCGACACCTGGTTTGCCGAACATGGCGTGATCTTCAACATCGGCGTCTACCCCTATGCCGAGGTGCAGCTCGAGGTGTTCCCGCGCCACCAGGTGGAAGACCGCATCGTCATCCGGGCCGAGAACTACGGCCAGAAGTATGCCGTCCGCCAGTTGGGCGGGGCCTGGACCCAGCACCCGCTTTTGGAGGCGGCCATCGAGTACATGCGAATCCCCGAGGAGTTGGCCATCGAGGTGACCATCTACTGCCAGGCGCCGGCCGGCTGCTCCACCGGCACCTCGGCGGCGGTGACCGTGGCTTTGATCGGCGCCCTCGACGCGCTCACCCCCGGCCGGCTGACCCCCAACGAGGTGGCGCTCACCGCCCAGCGCATCGAAACCGAGATGCTGAAGCAGCAATGCGGCATCCAGGACCAGCTCTGTTCGGCCTACGGCGGCATCAATTATATCGAGATGTTCAAATACCCCCATGCCTCGGTCTCCCAGCTCCAGGTCGCCAATACCATCTGGTGGGAACTGGAGCGCCGCCTGGTGCTGATCTTCCTGGGCAAGTCGCATAGCTCCTCCGACGTACACCAGAAGGTCATCGCCGAACTGGAGGGCGCCGGCCCCGATTGCAAGAAACTGGCTGACCTGCGCCAGACCGCCCCGGCCTCGCGCGATGCAGTCTACGCCGGGGACTTCGCCGCCCTGGGTCGGGCCATGATTACCAACACCGAGGCCCAGGCCCGCCTCCACCCCGAGCTGGTGAGCCGGGAGGCCTGGGAGATCATCAACATTGCCCGGGAACACGACGTCCTGGGCTGGAAGGTAAACGGCGCCGGCGGCGACGGCGGCTCCCTCACCCTGCTCACCGGCCCTCTTTCCCACGCCAAGCGCCATCTCATCCAGCAGATCGAACAGACCAATCCTCTCTTTCAACATATTCCGGTCTATCTGAGCCGCACGGGCCTGCGGCTGTGGGAATCTCCTTGATTGGGGGGAGTACGGTGGTTATTTTTTGGCGAATGACTTTGCTCGCTCAGAGGAGGAACACTTGAAAAGACGATATCGGCCAGCCAGAGCGTGGTACGGAAGTCCCAACCCACCTGACGATAACTTCCTGCAGGAGATGGAAGCCCTCGACCAGCCCGAGGTGCTCTACGACAACAACGGGGGGGGAACCGACCGGTTTGGAGCCAGACCTCGTCAAGGGGCTCTACGCCAAGATGGACACCCTCAAGCGCAGCCCCATCTCTTTCCCGACCTGGACCGAGGAGGACGGCACCGAAGCCTTTCTCAGCACCCTGCTCGACCTGACGCCCTCCAACATGAGGACCCGCGTCCAGTTTCTGCAGCTCTTCGGCTCTTTCAAATTCCGGGCCGCTGCCACCCCCGAGGACAAGAAGGGGCTGATCGAGGATGTCTTCGCCGCCGAGGAAAAAGAGGACGCGCGCGATATGCTGCGCCGCCAGGCTCACCGCCTGTCGCTGATCTGGTCCCCCAAGGCCGAAACCCTGCTCGAATACATCGTCGCCCGCCCCGCCCTGGCCGGCAAGACCCTGGCCGACCGGCTCAGCCCCACCAACACCCAGCCCCTGCGCCTGATCGCCCACCCCTATGCTGAGGTGCGCAGCAACAAGCTGCGTCCGATCATCGAAGCCCGCTCGGTGGCCTATGAACGCGCCGGCGAGATCCATTTCGTCTCCGGAGTACGCACGGTGCTGGAGATGTGGGACGAGGACGCCGCCGGCGCTGGCTGCGCCCAGATCTCGCTCTTCGAGGCCCTGCTCTTGCACGAAGTGGTGGAAGCGATTCTCGACGAGACCCAGCCCGAACTAGAACCCCTGCCGGCCCATATTATCGCCACCACCTTCGAGCGCTACCTGAAGGGGCGTATGCTGAGCGTAGCCGTGGAGGATTTCTTCCTCAGTTGGCCGCCCATGTCCAGCGCCGAACTGGCGGAGATCCGCCGCGCCGAAAAGGAGCAACTGCTGGCCGACGCCCGCGCCTACTTCCAAGAAGAGAGCGGCCCGGAAGGTGAAGAGGAGGAGACCAGCGATCTGCCCGTTGACCCCTCTGGGACCGTGCCGGTTAAGAAAAAGAAAGTCATCAAGAAAAAGAAGGCATGAAAAAACACCGCGCCGCCCTCATCGGCCTGGGCCGGATGGGCAGCACCATCGACGCAGAAGTGGTGGGGTACCCGGCTATCGCCCTGCCCTACTCAGTGGCCGGGGCCTGTCAGGCCAGCGAGCGCCTCGAACTGGTGGCCGGCGCCGACCTCGATCCGGAAAAGCGCCTCGCCTTCACCCAGCGCTGGGGAGTGGGCGCGGTGTACGCCGACTACCGCGAGATGATCCGCCAGGAGGCCCCCGACCTGGTGGCCATCTGCACCCGGGCCGAGAACCATGCAGAACTGGCCCTGGGCGTGGCCGAGGCCGGCGACGTGCGTATGGTCTTCCTCGAAAAGGCTATGGCTTGTTCCATGCGCGAGGCCGACGCTATCCTGCACGCCTACCAGCAGCACAACATCGCCTTCAACACCGGGGTGCTGCGGCGTTTCGACACCCGCTACCACCAGATGCGCGCGCGTTTGGTCCAGGGCGAAGTGGGCGAAGTGCGCGCTGCCCTGCACTATGCCGCCTCCTCGCTGATGCACGGCCACATCCACTCAGTGGATACCCTCATGTACCTGCTGGGCGATCCGCGGGCCTTGCGGGTCAAAGGAGAATTGCGCGGCGAGGTCGCAGTCCGTGACAACCGCTTCGACAAAGATCCTCAGGCCGTGTACCAGCTCCAGTTTGAGGGCGGGATCGAGGCCTGGACCGTGCCCGTGGGTCACTGGGACTTCGAGGTGTGGGGGGCCAAGGGCATGATCAAAGGTCTCAACAACGGCATGGACTGGGTGGAGCGCCAACCCACCGCCGCCGGCCGGCACACCATCTACCCAGAGAAGCCGTTCGAGAATGTCCCCCCCTACAGCGCCACCCTCTATTGCCTGGAGGATCTGGTGCGGGCGCACGAAGAAGGCCGGCCGGCGCTGGGCAACGTGGAAGTGACCCACCACGCCACCGAAATCTGCCTGGCCGTGGCGCAGAGCCATCTCGAAGGGGGAGCCTGGATCGACCTACCCCTCCAGAACCGCGACCTCTACATCTGGCACGTGTAGCGGCAGGAAGTGACCCGCTTCGGCTTTTCCCCAGGCGCGTCCTTCACCCTCGCTCGCTCTGGCTCCGCTACCCCGCAGCACCATCTATATGGTGGTGCGCCCCACCACGCGGACTTCCCTTCCCAACCACTCCCCGGGGAAAGCCCCCCCACCTGCCGCTGCGCTAACCCTGGCGGCCCACCCGGCTGGGGTCATCTCCCCGCCGCTCTAGTCAGCCTCAATTGAATAACTCCCCTGGGCCGGGGGAGTGCCCCGGAGGCGATTCTGGGGGAGAGGTCGGAGGCAGGACCGCAGGGTTGGGTAGGGGAAGCGTAGTTTAAGGAGCGAGGGGGCGCAGCACCATATAGATGGTGCTGCGAGGGCTGGGCTGTGGGTGGCCGCGCGAAAGCGCGACGCGACACCATCTATATGGTGTCGTGGGTCCGGGACTGCAGAAACGCCGCAGCGGGCACCCCACGGACCAGGCCACCAAGGGTTCGGGGATTTTTATTTGTTGTTGAGCTGCTGGAAGGCGGCGAGTAATTCGGCCTTCCCGGCCCGGGAGATAGCCCGGCCTTTGAGGGCCAATTCGGGATACTGGCGGGCCAACTGACGCAACCGGGTGACTGGCAGGGCTTCCAGTTCGGCGAGGGAAGGGGTCGCTTCAGCAGCGGGAGGAATTGCTGCGGCGGGCGGCGGCGGAGGGCCGTTCCCCTCCAACAGGGCGACCAGATCTTCGTGAGGGCCGGGGATGACGTGAAAGCTGATCACCTGCCCGAGGCGCTGGGCAGCAGCCACCGCAGCCTGGATAGCGGTCTGCACCGAGGCCACATCCCCACTCAAGCGCAGAGAAACCAACCCACCCCCAATACACTCAAAACCCAGCAACTGCACATCGGCCGTCTTGGCGGCCACATCGGCCGCTTCGATCAGCCCTACCAGGCCTTCGGTTTCAATCAGTCCGATGGCAGCGCGGGCCATGTCTGCTCTCCTGGGGCGCGGCCGCGCTTATCTGGTGTCGTTGATGGTGTAAGGCAGCAGGGCGAGATAGCGGGCGCGCTTAATGGACTGGACGATCTGGGCTTGCTGCTTGCGGGTGGCGCCGGTGCGGCGTGCGGCGTCGATTTTCCCGAGGGGATTGAGAAAGCGGACCAGCACATCCAGCCGCTTATAATCGATGTCTTCCGGCTTCAGCTTGGCCGTGAATTCCTTGCGGTTGACCCTGGCGATGGCGACATGCTCCTGTATAGAAGGTGGAGAGAAGAGGGCACGAAGCTCCTATCCTTCTCTAAAAAAGAGATCAGGAAAATAGGCAGTGGCTCTGAGGCTGTCAATATCTTTGCCGAAAACCTCTGAAAAGGTATTTTATCTGGCGAAATGCTTTATCTTGTCAGATAAAATTCCGATAGCTTCGTTATAAGTAATTGATTTAATGTTAATTATCACTGGGTTGCGATTTCGCTAAAGATTTCAAGCTGATATCCGATAATATTACTATAGACTATTTTATACTAAGTCGGATCGAACCTCCAGCTCCCCGATCGATCGAATAGTTCTTCAGTACTCAGGGCCCATCCAACCCTGAGTCCCCAGATCCTCGGAGTCCCCACTCCGGGCCTGGTTGCGCAGCCGCCTAGAGCGGCCAAAAAATAGCGACGCCCTGCACAGGCCTGTGCAGGGCGTTTGCTTTTGGGGCATCCGCTCAGGAGCAGTGGCTGCCGAACTCCCGGTAATGCCGCACCGGCAACCCATGGTACTGCCGGGCCAGCTTTTCGAGGCGCTGGCAGGCCAGGGCAAAGATGCGCTCGCCTTTTTCGGCACTGGCGGCAAAGGCGTCGCCCATGATCCCGGTATCTTTCATGGTGTCGCGCCGGCGTTCGGCAAACTCGGCAAAAGCCAACTCCCCGGCAAAAGGCTGGGTCCCGGTATCGTCCTTGTCCAGCCGGGTCTGGTCGACCAGGTGCGCTCGCAGGTGTAACTGCACGGCCGTTTCCCACTCGCCGCCGTGCCCCACCCCTTCGTCGGTGGCACTCCATTCGCGCAGTTCACCGTTGACCATATCCCACCAGTTGAAGCTGAGGACAAAGATATCTTCCTCGGCCAGTTGCCAGGCTACTGAACGGCAGGGACCCCAGTTGCCGCCATGGCCGTTGACCACAATGATCCGCGTAAAGCCATTGGCGTGGATACTGCGCAGGATGTCGGCCAGCAGGTTCTGAAAGGTCTCCAGGCGCAGGTTGATGGTGCCGGGGAACCCCATGTTGTAGTGGGTGAAGCCGCACCACACCGGCGGGGCCACAATCACCGGAAAATCGTCCACCCGCCGGGCCACCTCGACGGCCATGTAGAAAGGCGCCGAGATGTCCACGTCCATGGGGCAGTGGGGCCCGTGCTGCTCCACCGAACCCACCGGCACGATAACCACCGGGTCGCGGTCGAGGGCGGCGAGAAATTCGTGCCGCCACAGCTCCTGCCAGAGGACCTTCTTGTTTTTGCCGTCGTACGAGGCGCGGTACACGTTATTTCTTCCCCTCGTTGAGTTTCATCATGATCTGGTGGTGGCCCATTCCTTGGGCGCGCAACTCGCCGTACGCCTTTTCGTCGATGCCGTCTCGTTTGAGAAAGCCGCGGATATCGTAACGCCCGGGCACCTCCACTGGCAACTTGCCCTCCCGGATCATCAGTTCCAGCGGGTACTCCTGCTCCTGCAGGGGCAGGTTGATGACCCGATGTCGGCGCGCCGACTCGTACAGGGCCATCATGATCTCCACCGTGTCGCGCGCCTTGCGGCCCGATCCCCGGTGTTCGGGCCCGCCCTCGATCCACCTGATCAGCTCGCGCACCTGGGCGGCGTTGGTGTTGCCGCCGATGCCCTGGATCTGGTCGGCGGGCACGCTGAGGGGCACGTCCTGCCAGCCCTTGGCCGCCGCGTTGAGCAGCCGCACCTGGGTCTCGCTCGCCTCCATCAGTCCGTCGGTGCCCTGGATCTGAAAGGAGCCGGCCGCCGCGCCCTCGCGCATCAGGTCGGACTGGATGAAGAGCTGGAGTTCACCCTCGAACTGCACCAGGCCCATGCAGGCGTCCTCGACTGCGGTGTCGCGCTCGTAGCGCTCGGTGCGCCGCTCCACCGCGCCCATCACCCACAAGGCCCGCGGGTCGCCCAGCGCAAAGCGCGAGCCGTCGATGGAATGGGTGCCCCAGTTGGCCAGGCCCTCGGCCACCTTGTTGCTCACCCACACCGGCTTGCCGATGGCCCCCTGCTTCATCAACTCCCTGGCTTTTTCCCAGCCGGCGGTGAAGCGGCGCTGGTGGCTGACGACCAGCTTGGTGCCGCTGGCTTCGCAGGCCGCGACCATGCTGTTGGCCGCACCCACACCGATGGCCATGGGTTTCTCGCAGATCACGCCCTTGACCTTGGCCTTGGCAGCGGCGATGGTGGGGGCCGGGTGCAGCAGGTGCCAGGTACAGACGCTGACGAGGTCGGGCTTGGCCGCGGCCAGCATCTCCTCAACTGTGGCGTACCCTTGGGGGATGCCGTATTCTTTCATGTACTGCTGCCGGCCGGCTGCGAGCGGATCGGCAACGGCAACGACCTCAATCTCGTCGACCAGCCGGTAGCCTTCCATGTGTGCGTGACCGATGGAACCGCAGCCGACAATGGCAGCGGTGTACTTGCGGGCCATAGAGTGTCTCCTCACGTAGGGGTAGACCTTTTGCAGCAGGTCGTTATAGATGACTGACGCATGCCCCCTCCTCACGTAGGGGTAGGCCTCTGTGCCTACCCCGAATGGGGCAACCACAGAGGGTTGTCCCCACGATAAGGGTTCAATAATATAAACCACTCCTCTAGATGCAACCACCCATGAACGCGCTAGAAATCCTGCCCGAATTACACCTGCCCCTGGCGGAGCTGGTCTTCTCTTTCGACCGCAGCCCGGGGCCGGGCGGGCAGCATGTCAACAAGACCAATACCCGGGCCGAACTGCGCTTCGACTTGGAGCACAGCCCCTCCCTTAGTCCGGTACAGCGCCAGCGCCTCATGGAGGCCCTCGCCTCGCGCCTGAGCCAGGAAGGCATGCTGATCCTGCGCTCGAGCCGCTTTCGCAGCCAGCTCCGCAACCGCGAGGATTGCCTGGAAAAATTCGTCTCCCTGCTGGCTTTCCATCTCCAACCCCCGCCCCCACCGCGCCGGCCCACCCGACCGGGCAGAGCCGCTAAGGCGCGCCGTCTGAACCACAAGAAGTCCCACTCTAGCAAGAAGTTACTTCGCAGGCCCCCCCACTTGGACTAAAAAAATCCCCTACTTGCCGCGGATCTATTCGGTTTTTATATTTAACGTTGACGTTAAGGTTAATATATTTCCTCTTTGAGCTGAAAGACTCTGCCATGTCCAAATCTACCGCTGTGGATGTCTACTGGCGCGAGATCAAGGATGTCCAGCCCTTGAGCCGCGCCGACGAAGTCACTCTCTTTGAACAGGCTCGGACCGGCGACGAGGAAGCACGCGAGCAACTGATCCGCGCCAACCTGCGTTTTGTGGTGAGGGTGGCCCGCGACTACAAGGACTACGGCCTCACCTTGGCGGAACTGATCTCCGAAGGCAATATGGGGCTGCTCGAAGCGGTGAAGCGCTTCGACGAATCGCGGGGTTTCAAGTTCATCACCTATGCGGTGTGGTGGATACGCCAGGCCATTCTCCGGGCCCTGGCCGAGCAGGGCAAGATCGCCCGCCCCCCCATGAGTCAGCTCAACGACCGGCACAAGGTAGAAAAAGAAGCGCGCCATCTGGCCCAGGAACTGGGGCGCGTGCCCACCTTTGATGAACTGGCCGACAGCGTGGACCTGAGCCGGGAACGCACCCGCAACGCCATGGCCGCAGCCCAGCAGGATCTCTCCTTCGACGCCCCGGTTTATCAGGGAGAAGGGGCCCCGCCGCTCTCGATGTTCCTCTGCAGCGAGGCAGAAGGTATGGACGAGGTGCTGGAGCGGGAGCAGATGAAAACCACCCTCTCCGGTTGCCTCAAAACCCTGGACCCGCGCGAGTACCAGATTGTCCGCGACTATTTTGGGCTGGAAAACCTCGAACCCATGACCTTGGAGCAGATCGGCGAGACCATGGGCGTCACCCGCGAGCGAGTGCGACAGCTGCGCAACCGGGCCCTAGATAAGCTGCGCACCAACTACCGGGAACGGCTGGTAGAGTTCTCCAACAACTGATCCTGGCTGCGCCGGCGCCGACTCTGGGCGAGCACGGCACCGGCGGCCAGGGCCATAACCCAAGCGGTGGCCGCGCAGAACCAGAAACTCTGCGCGATGCCAAAGTGCCCGGCGATGGCCGCCATGGCAAAGGGAAAGCAGAGGGCGCCCACGCCGCCGGCCCCCGAGACCAGGCCGATGGCCAGGCTCTGCTCGCCAGTGAATTGCTCTCCCACCAGCGCTATGACCACCGGATAAACCGCAGAAAACCCCAGGCCGCTCACCAGGAAGAGCCCTCCCGCCACCCAGGGTGAGTCGCTGCAAAGGGCCAAGGCCAGCGGCAGGGCGGCCAGGCAGGTCAGGCCCAGCAGCAGCGGTACCTGTCGCCGCCCCCGGTACCCTGCCGAGAGGGCCAGCCGGCCCAGCAGCAATCCCAACCAGACCACCGACACCATATACGCTCCGGTGGCGGTGGAAACGGCGAAGGCCTCGACGTAATACTCGGCAATCCACGAAGAGATGCCGATCTCGGCACCCACATAGAGGAAAATCACCGACCCCAGTAGCACCAGCAGCGGATTGCGCACCAGGCTGCCCAGGGCCCTCCGTGACGAGGCGGCCTCTGCTGCAGGGGCAAAGGGAAAAGACAGGCGCAGGATCACCAGTGCCACCCCCAGGAGCAACAGGGCCACCCCTTCGTAGGCCAGCCGCCAGGGCGCCCCACCGGCCAGCAGCGCTCCCACCCCTGCCGGCCCCAGGCAGGCCCCCGCAGTGAAACCAGCGTGAATGAGGTTCATCAGCCGGCTCTCGCCCGGCTTTTCCAGGCGCACCAGGCAGTAGTTGGTCGCCACCTCGGCCCAGCCCTGGCCCAGGCCCACCAGCAGCAGGACCCCCAGATTGAGGGCCAGTCCAGGGTCGCTGCCAAAGGCCCCCAATCCCAGCCCTTCTAGCACCAGGCCTCCCAGCAACATGCGCCGCGGCCCGGCTTTGCGCACCAGCACCCCCCCGCTGAAACAGCCGCTCAGGTACCCCGCCGAACCAGCGGCCATCACCGCCCCGATATCCAGATAGCTCCAGCCAAAGGTGCGGATGATCTCGGGTACCGTGGCGCCCACCAGGGTGACCGCCATCCCGTAGAGGGCGAAGTGGGCGGCCAGCAACCCCAGCAGCCGGCGCTCAGGTGTGCTCAACCATCTCTTCCCCGGCGACCACCTCGGCGATCACCTTGCCGGCCCACTCCGGGGCCGGTTCCACCCCCAGGAGTGCGGCGATGGTGGGCGGATTGTCGATGATCTCCACCTGATCTTGTAACTGGTACCCCCGGCGGATGCCCGGGCCAGAGATCAGCCAGGGGATGGTCATATCCTCGGGCATTTCGGTGCCGTGGGTCTGGGCGTGGCCCCCGTGGTCGCTGGTGGCGATGCAGACCGTCTGGGAGGGTAGCTCGGCCAGGATCATACCAATGGCCTGGTCGGCCTGGGTCACGGCTTCGAGGTACGGGTCCGACATCCAGCCCTGGCTGTGCCCCACGGTATCCACATAGCCCAGGTACACAAAAGCAAAGCCCGCCTCCATACTGCCCAACACACCGGCGGCCAGCTCGGCCAGTTCCAGATCCCCGCCCGGCTCGTAGCAGTTGTTGAGGAAATAACACTGGTCCAGCGAACCGGGATCTGCCAGGTCGCGCAACTGCTCCCAGTTGTAGATAGCGGTGGTGGGCTTTTTTGCCCGATGGAGCAGGTCCAGCAGGCTGGGCACTGGCCGGGCCGGCGGAATCCACACATTGGTGGTGATCCCGTGCCGCTCCGGCCTCACCCCGCGGAACATCGAGGTATGGCAGGGCAGGGTGACCGAGGGCATCACCGTGCGGGCGGTGTAGGTGTAGCACCCATGGGCGGCAAGGCGGTCGAGGTGGGGGGTGGGGGCCTGGCGCAGGGCATCGGGGCGCAGGCCGTCGATGACAAAAAGCACCAGGGCATCGGCGCGGATCATAAGGGGTCTCCTCCCTAGATATTGAAGTCTGCAGGGAAGTTCAAAATAACCCAGATCTCGAACCGAGGCCACTGCCAGTTGCCCAAAAGGTGCGGGGTATGATATATTGGGGAAACTTTTTTACCGCGAGGATAGACATGCCGCAGTTGCGCCAGAAGCTTTGGGTCCTTTACACCCACTCTCCCGACCTCCATAGCCAGATAGTTTCGTGGTCCCAGTACGACGGCACTGGCAAGGCGTCGGCCACCACCGGCAACAGCGACACTCCGCCCTACACCTCGGTAGTGGCTGCCATGAAGGAGGGTTGGCGGGTGATCCAGTTCCCCCAGCAGTTCCCGGCCTACCCCGGAATGGAATACCACACTGCCTATCTCAAATACGAGTACATTCTCGAAAAGATGGAGGAGACCGATGGCCCTTGAGCACTTGTTGACCAGCAAACAGATGGCGCAATTCACCGCCGATGGGTTCCTGCGCTTCGACGAGCTGGTCCCCGCCGAATTGAACCAGGCGGTGTACGATGAGATCGGAAAGAACGCCGTGCCCCGACCCCAGGCCGGCAGCCGCCTCAGCCAGGCCTGGCCGGATTCGGCCGTGGGCCAGGTGTTCCGGCTGCCCCAGGTGCAGGGTATCACCCACAGCCTGGTGGGCCCCGACCCGCTCTACGACCACCACGCCGTACACACCGTGGGCCCCCATCACGACCAGGGTCAGATCTGGCACGCCGACGCCATCATCGACACCCGCCTGCACTTCGATATCCAGTTTATGTATTTCTGTCACGACACCCCGCGGGAAATGGGCGGCACCATGATCCTGCCGGGCAGCCAGTACCGCCGCATCAGCGAAACAGACATCGGCCGCTACCAGAACTTCCTGGGCCAGACGCCCGCCGTATGCAAAGCCGGGACCCTGCTGGTGCTCCACCACGGCATGTGGCACTGCGCCCAACCCAATCTCACCGAGCAGATGCGCTACATGTTTAAGCTGCGCCTCAATCCCACTATCCGCCAGCTCCGGCTCTGGGACACCGCCGACCTGGAAGATCCGGCCATTCCCGGCATCCTCAGCGCCAACCACCGCTGGTACGGCAACGAAGTGCGCCTGGAGATCGTCAATCGTATCAAGTTCTGGCGCTTCCTGATCGGCGACGAAAAATACGACGTGCACTACTGGCTCTCGCGCCTGGAGAATATGCCCGAGACCCGCCTGCGCGCCGCCTGAGCCGCGCCTCACCGCACAGAGAAAACCCCGCTTCCCTCAAGGTAGGCGGGGTTTCTTGTTGGTGGGCGGCGGGGAGCGACCCCTTCGCTCATACGCTCAACTCTTCGAGTTGGCGGTCTGCGACACTCGCCGGCCATCCCTGGCCGGCTCCGAGGTCTGTCCTCCAAGGGGCGCAGTCCTGCGCCCCTTGGAGGACAGAAACCCGCTCCGGGGCTCACTCCCCACCGCCCCTGCTACCCCAACCTCACTTCTTCAGCTTCATCAAATCCACCGGCCCTGGGTCGGTGAACACCGCTTCGGGCAGCTGGTCAAAAACGGCGATATCGGTGTGTCTGGCCCGCCCATGATCGTCGGCCAGCCAGATGTGGCCGTAGGGCTGCCAGTGGGCCCAGATTCCGGTGAACTTCGGTTCTGTATCTGCCGCGTTGGTAAAAGGCCCATTGGGTCACCAGATGCTCCTGTTGGTCTACTCACACCTCGTATTTGTTCTGCGGCGTCACCCCCACATCCTTGAAGGTCAGCACCAGCACCTGGGCCGGCTCACCCTCCTCGGTCTGGCCCTCACCCTTGTATTTGAGGGTCACCCCGCTGTCCTTGAGTTTGTACGGCATGACCAGCCAGTAGGAGTCGTTGATCTAGGCATTATGCGCCTGTTTGAGTCGGGCCTTGAGCGTATCTGGCTCGGCCACCTCCTGCCCCTCCTGCCAGGCGCGGCCCTTGCCAGAATTGATGTTCATCAGCACCACCAGCCCGCCGTCCTCAAAGCGGATATTGCCCGTCCACTTGTCCCACACATGCAGGTGCTTGCCGAAGAAGCGCCAGGTCAGATAGCGGGTCTGGTCCCAGCTGTGCCGGCCCCCAGGCGTTCCATGACCTGGTCGGCCAGGGCAATGGCCTGGGGATCGGAGCCAGCCTGGTCGAAGCCGGGTGCCGGCGGATTCGGTGTAGCCCCGGACGGCGCGGCGGCCAGCATTCCGCAGAGGGCGATGAAGTGCAGGGTTTTTCTGAGCATGGATGCCTCCTTGTTTAGAGTACCTTGGGCAACAACGCCTCCAGGCGCTGCAGCGGTTGCTCCAGACTCTGGAGGGCTTCCTCCCAGAAGGCGGGCTTCTCCAGGTCGCAGCCCAGGGTCTGGCGGGCCACCTCCTCGGCAGTGCCGCTGCCGGTCAGCCGCAGGAATTCCTCGTAACGGGGCAAAAAAGCAGCGCCTTCGGCTACGAAGCGGGAGAAGAGCCCGCGGCTGAGCAGGAAGCCAAAGGTGTAGGGAAAATTGTAGAAGGTGGCCCCGGTGATGTAGAAATGCAGCTTGGAGGCCCAGAAATACGGGTCCTCCTCCCCTTTTTCCAGCACCTCGCCGAAGACCTGCTGCTGCGCCTCCACCATCAACTCCTTGAGCCGGCTCACACTCACCGGCCCCTGGCTGCGCTCCTCGTAGAAAGACTTTTCAAATTCAAAGCGCATGGGGATGTCTAACAGATAGGCGCAGGCGTTGCCTGCCTCCATGTCCAACAGGCGGGCTTGCTCCAACTCGCTGGTCTTGCCCTCGGCCATCAAGCCCTCGGCCATCACCAGTTCGCCAAAAGTAGAGGCGGTCTCGGCCAGGGTCATGGGATAGGCCCTGGCCCAGCTCCGCAACGGACGCATGATGTGCTGGTGGAAGGCATGGCCGGCCTCGTGGGCCAGGGTGCGCAAATCGTGCAGAGTGTCGCGGTAGGTCATGAAGATGCGCGACTCGCCGCTGAGGGGCGAGGAGGTGCAGAAACCGCCCGGCCGCTTGCCGGCGCGCGGCTCCCATTCGATCCAGCGATCCTCGTACATCTGCCGGGTGAAGGCCCCCAAATCCGGGTATACGCGGGAGAAGGTGCGTTCGACCAAGGCCTTGGCCTCCTCCCAGGGAATGGCCCGGGTATCGGGAAAAGGCAGGGGTGCCTCCAGGTCGTACCAGGAGATACCCCCCAGGCCCATGGCTCGGGCCTTGAGACGCAGAGCCCGGCGCGGCAACTCGGCCCGGCGGCGCACCGCTTCCAGCATGGCGTCGAGGGTAGCCCGCGAGATGGACGATTGGAAGAGGGCCACGTCGAGGAAGTGGGGCACGCCTCGGCGCGGATTGAGGGTGAGGCGGGTGCCGGCAATGGCGTTGAGCGCGGCAGCGGCCACGTCTTCCATCTGCTGCCAGGCTGCGGTGCCCCCGGCAAAGGCCGCCTGGCGCACCCGGCGGTCCGGATCGGCCATCAAGGCGCGGCGCTGCGAGATGGGCAGGCGCTGGCGCTGGCCGTCGGGGAATTCCATCTCGAATTCGAGTTTGCCGCTGAGGGTGTCGTAGAGCCGGCCCCAGGCCTGGATGCCGTCCACCCCCAGGTCGGCGGCCAAGCGCTCCTCGGCCGGGGGCATGGACCACTGGGCTTCGCGGCGCATGGTTTTGAGGAAGTGAGCGCACCCTTCCAGGCCGGGCCTGGAGAGGAAGGCGGCAAAGACTCCGTCCCCGGCCTCGCGCAGGGCCCGGCGCAACTCGACCTCCAGCTTGGTGTAACTGGCCCGCACCAGGTCCAACTCCGACTCCTCGCGGGCGTACGCCTCGTTGGCCGCGTCCACCGCCGAAAGGCACCCCGTGTACGAGGCCCAGTGCGCCAGGCGGGTGTCCACATCCTCGGTGCGGATGAACAGCTCCTCCCACTGGCCGCTGTTCTGGGCGTCGAGGGGCGCCAATGCCTGCGCCTCCGCCAGCAGCCGCGCCAGGTCGCCGACCAAGACCTCCTTGAACTGCCGCATTTCGGGCCCGCCGAATTCGGGAAAGTAACTGCTCAGGTCCCAGTTCATCTGCGTCGTCATCGAATCGCTTTCATTCGGGATCGAGCCGGCCGTACCAGACCTGGTTGCTGTATTGCTGGTACGGGCCGGTCCAGTAACAGTCGATGAAGGGCGCCCGGGTGCCACCGGCGCGAGTGGTGTTGATGAAGAAATGCCAGAAGCGCGAGGGCAACTCCAGTTGCACCGGCTCGCTGATACGGCTCCAGTCCTCACTGCCCGCCGCGTACCACAGACTCTCCGCATCGCCGCGCCGGCCCCGGGTCAACAAGTAGTGCATCCGCCCATCGGGGGTCTGGTACAGGCGGCCGCTGTTGTAGTTGCCCAGGCAGAAATGGGCAAAGGGACCGCCGGGCTCACCCACCGCGTGGTAGAGCCGGCTGGCGCTCTGGTCCTGGCCAGTGGCCGCCCACACGGTGCTGGAGGGCTGGCGGTTCTCAAAGTAGATCAAGTGGACGCGGCCCTGCATGTCGACCAGCAAATCCTGTTGTTCAGTGGTGCCGCGTTTCCCCTCCGCAAAGGTATCGCTCACGTCGCTGACCACCTGCATGTGCCAGTCCTGCGGGGTGTGCGAGAGATCCGGGCAGTAGTAGTAATAGCTTTTGAGCACCGGATAGATGCCGTGTGGAGTCTCGACAGTTTTCATCTCGCCAGTGGCGGCATCGCGATAGGTGACTGTCTGGTTGGGGTACTGGTCGCCGGCGAGGAAATAGTCGTCGCTGCAAAAGGTGTGGGTCGCGCTGCCGGCCAGGGCGATGAAGTGATAACCCCGCGCCGCCTCGTGGGCCACCTCCCCAGCAGCGATAGGCTGGCAGTCCTGGCCGGCGTCGAGCAGGTACCAACCCAGGCGCTCCAGGCCGCCAGCGGCGATGAGCTGGTCGTTGGCGTTGATCGCCGCCCCGAAACGGCTGTCGGCGGTGGCCTGTTCGTGCAGCACAAAATGCTGCACCTGGCCGGGTGGATCAAAGACCACCTGGAAGCTGGCGTTGGCCCCGCCGATCAGGTGCAGACGGGCGCGGCTGTCCACCAAGAGATTGCCGTTCTGGGGCACTGGCGGGGTGGGCGGACTGGGTTCCCAGCGGTCGGGGCCGGCTCGGCGGAAAACCACCAGGCTCAGGTCGTCGCGCCAGCTGAGGGCGTAGACTTCCTCCCCGCAGCGGACGATGTTGGACTGGTTGAACCCCCAGCAACTGGCACCGCTGCCGCCGGTCTGCTTAGAGCCGGCAGTGTCGGTGATCATCTCGATGACGAAACGCGGACGGGTGGGGGGGTCGTATTGTACTTGGATGCGGTCTGACATGCAGGGCAAGATATCGCGGCGCCTGGATCGGCGCAAGCCGGGCGGGGCGTTTGCCCTCGACGGATCACTGGTGTATCATAGCGCCGAAGAGGTAGTCTGCCCTTCCAACGAGATTAACCTGCGCATGTGCGCCAAAGCGGGCAAGGTCTGGATCACCACTGCCGACAGCAGCCATCCCATCCATTTGCCCTGCTCCGCGCCCTCGGGATTCGTCGACCCAGAGGGCAACTGGGCGGCGAGAACCGAGGATCGGGGAGAGCAATTGCTGTGTCACACTGTGGAGTTAGAGCCATGAAAGCCGGCACCGTCAAAATTGATATCACTCCGCAGCCCGCAGCCGGAGTATTTATGACCGGGTATACCAACATCCACAACAAGCCTTCAATGGGAACCCACGATTCCCTCTATGCCCGAATTCTGTTATTCGATGACGGTCAGACCAGGGTGGCTCTGGTGGCCCTGGATCTGATCGGCCTCAATCCGGGACGGCTGACTGAAATGGTCGGCGGACTGGGGGTGGAGGGGCTCTTGCTGGCCGCCAGCCACACTCACGGCGGCCCGATGGTGCTGGACCTGTACGAACCCTGCGGCGAAGACCGGAGCTGGCCGGCTGGCAACCCCTACCTGAGCTGGGTCGAGGAACAGATCGCCGCAGGGATCGCCCAGGTAAAAGAAACGCTCCAGCCCGTGCGCCTGTCCGTGGGCAGTGGTGTGGTAGATATCAGCTTTAACCGCCGGCTGGTGAAACCCGATGGCAGCGTGGAGATGATCTGGGGTCAGAACCGGGAGCGCCGCCAGCCCTATGGGCCAGTCGATCCAGAGGTGGGCATCGTGCGGGTGGACGACCTGGAGGGAAAACCAGTGGTCCTGCTGTGCAACTACGCCTGCCATCCGGTGGTGCTGGGGTCCGAGAATCGCTTGTTGACCGCTGACTTCCCCGGCTACACCTGCGCCTACCTGGAAAACCAGTTTCCCGGCGCCCTGGCCCTCTTCCTCCAGGGCGGGTGCGGGGATCTAGACCCCTATGTGGACGTGCAGAACGACTTTGCCCCGGCCCAGGAACAGGGCGAGGTGCTGGGCCGCGAGGCCAAGCGGGTGGTGCGGGCCATGGGTCCTTACCGGGAAGGGGCGGAGCACGCCCTGGAATCCGAACCTGATCTGGAACTGATCGAATTGAGCCGCGAGTGCCGGCGTTACTACGACCCTGCAGCCCGCTGCCAGATCGAATACAGCGTACTGCGCATCGGCCGGAGTCTGGCCTTCCTCAACCTGCCCGGCGAACCCTTCGTCGAACTCCAGCTATCCCTGAAAAAGCGCTCCCCGCTCCCCCACACTTTTCTGCTGGGATATACCAACGGCTACGCCGGATACTTTCCCACCGTACAGGCCAGCCGCGAGGGCGGGTACGGGGCCAACTCCGGGCTGACCATACACGTGGAGGCAGGTGTGGGTGAGGCGATGGTGGAGGCGGCGCTGGGGGTATTGCGGCAGTCGCGCTAAAGAGTCCCGGTAAAAAAAGAGCCGGCGCCACTACCGCAGGGCCGGCTCTTTTTTTGTGTCCTACCTGCTAGACGAGCTTGCAGCCCGCCAGTTCCTTGTTGCTCAGGCGGATGCCTCCGGCCTTGAGGCCGCGCACCGGGTACTGGGCAATGGCAAACTCCTCCTGCAGCACCCGCACCCGCGGTTTGGGTTTATAGTCGAGGGCGATGGTGCGCTCCGAGTCGGTGGTCAGCCGCAGCACCTTGCAGCCCTCGGGGGCCAGGGCATAGACTTTGTTGAGGATGAACTGGTCGATCTGGCAGCGCTTGAGGTAGGTGTTGTCCTCCTCATCGCGGTAGATCACGTTGAAGATCAGGTCCTTGTCCACCAGCCCGCAGTGCAACATGCCCTTGTCGACAAAGAGTTTGTCCGGCACGTCGATGACCGAGTAGGTGCCGTCCTTGCGAATGACCAGCACCCGGTCGTAGTGGGACACCTCGCACAACAACTGTGCATCCACCTCGTAGCCCAGGTACCCGGTGTTTTTGTCGTAGCGCAACCTGAGATTGCGCTGAGCCACCTCGCGCACGTCCACCCTGGCAAAAGAGACTACCTCGGTGCGCCGGGGAAAAACGTCCCGATATTTCCCGATCAGGCCCTGGAGAAAATCGATGGCGTAGGGAATGATAGCGTCCAGGTGCCCCTTGATCTCCCGCAGGCGCTGGCGGATCTCCTGCATTTCCTTGCGGGCCCGCTCGATGTCATAGAGAGAGATGCGGCGGATGGGGATCTTGAGCAAGGTCTCGAGGTCCTCGCCGGTCACCTCGCGCTTGATCTGCTCCTGGTGTACGGCTAATCCCTTGCGCACCGCCCCCTCCACCTGCTCGACCGTCTTCATCTGCTCGATGGCCTGGTAGATGTGCTCCTCGATGAAGATCTGCTCGAGGGTCTTGGCGTGCATCCGATCCCGCAGCTGGATCTCTTCCGATTTGAGTTCGGCCCGGAGCACGTCCACCAGGTGATCGACGTTGCGCTGCAACACCTCGGTGACACTCATCACCTTGGGCCGGTCCCCGTCGATGACCAGCAGGCTGGTGGAAATGGAGACCTCACACTCAGTGAAGGCATAGAGCGCGTCCACCACCTCCTGGGTGTACACCCCGCGCGCTAGCTTGACCTCGACCTCCACCTTCTCGGCGGTGTAGTCGTGGATACTGGAGATCTTCACCTTGTCCTTGCGGGCCGCGTCCTCGACCGAGGCGATCAAACTCTCGGTGGTGACGCCAAAGGGGATATCGCGGATAACGATGCGCTTGGGATCGGAGGTGTCGAGCCGGGCCCGCACCCGCACCTTGCCATTGCCGTCGTTGTACTCCGAGGCGTCCATCAGACCGGCAGTGGGGAAATCGGGCAGGAGTTGGAAGGGCTGGTCCTGCATGTGGGCGATTTCCGCCTCCAGGAGTTCAATCAGATTGTTGGGCAGGATGCGGGTGGTCATGCCCGGGGCAATGCCTTCGGCCCCCTGGGCCAGCAACACCGGAATCTTGGCCGGGAAAACCACGGGTTCCCGATTGCGGCCGTCGTAGGAATCGGCGTACTGGGTCAGGCGCGGGTTGTGCAGCACCCCTCTGGCCAGCGGGGTGAGCCGGCATTCGATATAGCGGGCCGCTGCCGCCGGGTCGCCGGTGTAGATATTGCCAAAGTTGCCCTGCTTCTCTATGAGCAGATCCTTGTTGGCCAGCACTACCAACGAATCGGGGATGGACTGGTCCCCGTGCGGGTGGTACTTCATGCAGTGGCCCACCACGTTGGCCACCTTGTGGAACTTGCCGTCGTCCAGCTCAAAGAGCGAGTGCAGGATGCGGCGTTGCACCGGCTTGAGGCCGTCCTGCAGCTGCGGGATGGCGCGCTCCTTGATCACATAAGAGGCGTATTCGATGAAGTGGTGTTCGTAGAGACTGTCGAGGTAGGCCATCAGACCAGATGCTCCATGATGTACTCGCGGCGCTCGGGGGTATTCTTGCCCATGTAGAACTCGAGGGTCTTGGGCACCGTGGACATCGAACGCACATTGACCTTGACCAGACGCATGGCCGGGCCGATAAACTGGCCGAATTCCTTGGGAGAGATTTCCCCCAGGCCCTTGAAGCGGGTGATCTCGGGGCCGGCCAGCTGCCTGACCGCCCGCTCGCGCTCGGCCTCGTTGTAGCAGTAGCGGGTCTCCTTCTTGTTGCGCACCCGGAAGAGCGGAGTCTCGAGGATATAGAGGTGGCCGGCCACCACCAGGTCCTCAAAGTAGGTGAGGAAGTAGGTCATTAATAGGTTGCGGATGTGGAAGCCGTCCACATCCGCGTCGGTGGCCAGCACCACCCGGTTGTAGCGCAGGGTGTCGATGCCCTCCTCGATGCCCAGGGCCATCATCAGGTCGTAGAGTTCCTCGCTCTTGTAGATCTCTGCCTTGCCGCGGCCAAAGACGTTCTGGGGTTTGCCGCGCAGGGTGAAGATGGCCTGGGTGCTGACGTCGCGGGCCGAGACAATGGAGCCGCCGGCCGACTGGCCCTCGGTGAGGAAGATGGTGGAGTCCTCGCCGCGCTTGGGGTCCTGCAGGTGGTACTTGCAGTCGCGCAGGTTGGGGATCTTGATCTCGATGCGCCGCGCTGCCTCTTTGGCTTCTTTTTTTACGGCGTTGAGTTCCTTGCGCAACTTCTCGTTGTGGGTGATCTTGCCCTTGAGCTTCTGGGCGGCCTCGGGGTTCTTGTGGAGAAAGTCGGCCACCCCGGCCTTGACCTCGCCCGCCACCCAGCCGCGGATGTCGGTGTTGCCCAGTTTATTCTTGGTCTGCGACTCAAAGACCGGGTCCTTGAGCTTGACCGCCACCACCCCGACAATACCCTCGCGCACATCCACCCCGTCGAAGTCCTCGCGGAAAAACTCGTTTACCCCCTTGAGCAACCCCTCGCGGAAGGCGCTCTGGTGGGTGCCCCCGTTGCTGGTGTACTGGCCGTTGACAAAGGAGCGGTAGTTCTCGCCATAGCTCTCACCGTGGGTGAAGGCGAATTCGAGCTGCTTGCCCCGGCAGTGGGCCGGCGGATAGAGCACATTTTCGCCCACCTCGCGCCGCAGCAAGTCCAGCAATCCATCCTTGGATTCGAATTTCTGGCCGTTGAAGTAGAGCTTCAGGCCGCTGTTGAGGCAGGCGTAGTTCCACAGCCGCTGCTCCACGTATTCGTGGCTGAACTTGTAGGTGCTGAAGATCTGCTCGTCGGGGACAAACTCGACCAGGGTGCCGTCGGGCTGGTCGGTCTTGCTCTTCTTCTGGTGTTTGAGCACCCCGCGTTCAAAGTTGGCCTCCGCGCACTGGCCCTCGCGGTGGGAAACCACCCGGAAGTTGGCGGAGAGGGCGTTGACTGCCTTGGTGCCCACCCCGTTGAGGCCGACGCTGAACTGGAACACGTCATCGCTGTACTTGGCGCCGGTGTTGATCACCGAGACACATTCCACCACCTTGCCCAGGGGGATGCCCCGCCCGTAATCGCGCACCTGCACCCGCCCCTCCTCGAGCGAGATCTCGATCTTCCTGCCGAAACCGACGACAAATTCGTCCACCGAGTTGTCGATGACTTCCTTCATCAGCACATAGATGCCGTCATCTGGGTCGGCGCCGGTGCCCAATCGGCCGATGTACATGCCGGTGCGCAGGCGGATGTGTTCGAGGGAACTGAGGGTCTTGATCTTGCTTTCGTCGTACACTGCCAGCGGTTTTCCGTTGCCGCGGCTGGCGCCATTGGCGTGGAGGACGTTCTTCTCCATAGTCTCAGATAGGAAACAGGGTTTGGACTGCAAATACCGGGGCGATTGAGCGCTGCGGGAAGGGGGGAGGAGTGACCCGCAGCCCAGGAATCGTATTAGATAATAAACTTCGGCGCTTTTTTCAAGATACTAAACATTTGTTCAGTGGTCAAGAGGCGGGGGTTTTCCGTCCGGATCCGCGCTTGCCACCCCGCCCTCCGTCTCGCTGCCGCCCCCCTCGCGCCCGGCGGGTGGAAGCCTGGCCCAGATCGGGGGCCTGGCCCCTCCACACCGGCTGGATGCGGTTGCCCTGCACCAGGCGGTCGAAATTTTTGAGATCATGGTCGGTCACCAGGGTCAGGGCGATGCCGGTGCGGCCCATGCGGCCAGTGCGGCCAGTGCGGTGCAGGTAGATTTCGAGATTAAAGGGGAAGTCGTAGTTGATCACATGGGTGACGTGGCTGAAATCCAGCCCCCGGCCGGCCACATCGGTGGCCACCAGCAGCCGGATCTGCTTTTCGCGGAAACGGTTGAAGATGGAGATGCGCCGGTCCTGCTCCAGGCCCCCGTGGATGAACTCGATGGAGGGGAACTTGCGGCGTAAATCGCGGTAGAGCGTGCCGCCCTTGTCGCGCGAGTTGCAAAAAATGATGGCCTGCTCGATCGTTTCCTGTTGTAAATAGCCCAGTAGCGCCTCAAAACGGTCGCTGCCGGCGTGCTGAAAGTGGTGCTGGATGGATTGGGGCGCCCGCTGGTCGCGGTTGAGCTGGATGCGCACCGGGTCCTTGAGGTAGGCCTTGGTCAATCTCTCGATCTCAGCCGGCATGGTGGCCGAGAAGAGCAGGGTCTGGTGCTCTTGCAGCATGCAGGACATGATGAAGTCCACGTCCTCGATGAAGCCCATCTTCAGCATCTCGTCGGCCTCGTCTAACACCACGGTGCGCACCTGGCGCAGGTCGATGATGTCGGTATTCCACAAAAAATCGATCAGCCGCCCGGGCGTGGCCACCAGGATGTGGACCTTGTGGCGCAGCTTGGTCCTCTGGATGGCCATATCGAAGCCGCCGAAGATCGCAAAGGTCGCCACCCCGGCCTGATCGGCCACCTTGCCCACCTCCTCCACGTACTGGAGGGCCAATTCGCGGGTAGGGACGATGACCAGAACCTGGACCATGTTGAGGTCGGGATCGGCCAGGTGTACCAGGGGCACGCCGCAGGCGCTGGTTTTGCCCGAGCCAGTCTCGGCCATGCCCAGCACATCGCGGCCTTCGAGGATGTGGGGAATGGCCTGCTCCTGGATGGGGGTCATCTCCTCATAGCCCATCGCTTCAAGGGCATTGAGGACTTCGGGCTTGAGTGCTAATTCGGTGAATTTCATCGCGTGCTAATACCTGTTCCTTTACACACTTACAAATACAATACTGCGTCAGGGTGCTGGCTCTTTGCCGGCACCTCAGGGCTCGCCATGCAAACCGGGGGGAGAATAGACGCGGAGGGAGGATCCATCTTTATATAAGGTAGCAATAACTTGGAAATGTGCCAGCCCTAATCCTTGACAGGCTCGGCCGGCGTTGCGCGATTCGCCCGCCGCTCTATCTTTTAATTTTTGGCCTGTTCCCGGAAAGGATCCCTATGTCCGTGCGCGTGCGTATCGCCCCTTCCCCCACCGGCTCTCCCCATGTGGGCACTGCCTATATCGCCCTCTTCAACCAGGCCTTTGCCCGGCGGCACGGGGGCCAGTTCATCCTCCGTATCGAGGACACGGACCAGGCCCGCTCCCGCCCGGAGTACGAGCAGCACCTACTCCAGTCCCTCGCCTGGCTGGGCCTGCAGTGGGACGAAGGGCCCGACCTGGGCGGCTCCTGCGGGCCCTACCGGCAGAGCGAGCGATTGCCCCTGTACCAAGAGCACGCCAGGCAATTGGTAGAGGCCGGCCACGCCTATTACTGCTTCTGCACCCCTCAGCGGCTGGAGGCCTTACGCGCCGAGCAGCGCCGGCTCAAGCTGTCCCTGGGTTACGACCGCCATTGCCGCGACCTGCCCCTGGCCGAGACCGACCAGCGCCGACAGGACGAGCCTCACGTGGTGCGCCTCAAGATGCCGCTGGAGGGCAAGAGCGTTCTACAAGATACCCTGCGGGGGGCCATCGAGTTCGAATACGGCCTGCTCGACGAACAGGTGCTGCTCAAGTCGGACGGCTTCCCCACCTACCACCTGGCGGTGGTGGTGGACGATCACCTGATGGGCATCACCCATGTGATCCGCGGGGAGGAGTGGATCAACTCCAGTCCCAAGCACCTGCTGCTCTACGAGCGCTTCGGCTGGATCCCACCCATCCACACCCACCTGCCGCTGCTGCTCAACCCGGACGGCTCCAAGATGTCCAAGCGCCGCAACCCCACCTCCATCGACTACTACCGGCGGGCGGGGTACCTGGGGCCGGCCCTGCGCAACTACCTGGGGCTGATGAACTATCCGCCCCCCGGCGAGGACGAGAAGTTTACGTTTGAGCAGTGGGTAGCCAGCTTCGACCTGGCCAAAGTCAGCCTGGGCGGGTCGGTCTTCGATCTGGACAAACTGCTCTGGCTCAACGCCCGGTACCTGCGTGAGGACCTGACCGACGCGGCCCTGCTGGGTGAGTTGAAAAACTGGCTGCTCAACGACGAGCACCTAGCTCAGTTAGTCCCCCTGATGCACCAGCGCATGGAGACCCTGGGCGACTTCATGCCCAAGTGCGCCTTCTTCTTTGCCCGTAAGGTGGAGTGCAGCCCCGAGGACCTGGTGCCCAAAAAGCGGGAGGCCCAGGAAGCGGTCCAGGTGCTGCAGACGGTGTTATGGGCGATGGAGGGGGCGTTGCCCTTTAACCGGGACGCGGTGGAGGAGGCCATCCGCAAGGTAAGCGAGTTCTGGACCTGGCCCATCCGCGAGGTGACCGGACCACTCTTCGCCGCCATCATGGGCCAAAAGGTGGGCCCGCCCCTCTTCGAGTCCATCGTCCTGCTGGGCCTGGACCTGAGCCGCGCCCGTATTCTCGACGCCATGAACGTGCTGGGCGGGCTCTCCAAGAAAAAAGCCGCCGAACTGGAGGAGCGCTGGAAAGCAGCCACCCCCTCACCCACCCTGCTTTTCGATCTTGGCCCAGGTGTCGCGCAGCGAAACCGAACGGTTGAAGACTAGTTTGCCCGGTGAGGTATCGGGATCGGTGCAGAAGTAGCCCTGCCGCTCGAACTGGTAGATACTGCCGGCCGGCGACCCCGCCAGAGAGGGCTCCACCAAACAGCCTTCCTGCTGCTCCAGGGAGTAGGGATTCAGGTGGGCCTTGAAGTCCTCGCCGTTGGGGTCTTCCTTGGAAAAGAGCCGGTCGTAGAGCCGCACCTCGGCCGGCAGGGCATGAGCCGCCGAAACCCAGTGGATGGTGCCTTGCACCTTGCGCCCGTCCGGGGACCAGCCCCCCCGAGTAGCCGGGTCGTGGGTACAGCGCAACTCCACCACCTCGCCGGTCCGCTCGTCCTTGACCACCCCCGTACATTTGAGGTAGTAGCCGTAGCGCAGCCGCACCTCGCGGCCGGGCGCCAGGCGGAAATATTTCTTGGGCGGATCCTCGCGAAAATCATCCTTCTCGATATAGATCTCACGCGAGAAAGGCACCCGCCGGGTGCCGGCGGCGGGGTCCTCGGGATTGTTGACCGCCTCCAACTCCTCGACCTGACCTTCCGGGTAATTCTCGATAACCACCTTCAACGGATTCAGCACCGCCATGACTCGGGCAGCCCGCTGGTTGAGATCCTCGCGCAGGCAGTGTTCCAGGAGGGCCATGTCCACCAGGTTCTCGCGTTTGGCCATGCCCACTTCTTCGAGGAAACGGCGGATGGCCTGGGGCGTGTACCCACGCCGGCGCAGCCCGGAGAGGGTGGGCATACGCGGGTCGTTCCAGCCGCTGACATGGCCCTCCTCTACCAACTGGCGCAGGTAGCGCTTGCTGAGGATGGTGTAGCTCACGTTGAGGCGGGCAAACTCGATCTGGCGCGAGGGAAAGATGCCGAGCTTCTCGATGAACCAGTTGTAGAGGGGCCGGTTATTCTCAAACTCCAGCGAACACAGCGAATGGGTGACCCCCTCAAGCGAATCGCTCTGGCCGTGGGTCCAGTCATAAGTGGGATAGATGCACCACTTGGTGCCCTGCCGGTAGTGATTGGCGTAGAGGATGCGGTACATCACCGGGTCGCGCAGGCCGATATTGGGCGCGGCCATATCGATCTTGGCCCGCAGCGTGCGCGTCCCCTCGGGAAACTCGCCGGACCGCATGCGGCGGAGCAGGTCCAGATTCTCCTCGGCGGAGCGACTGCGGTACGGGCTCTCCCTTCCCGGCTCGGTGAGGGTGCCGCGGTATTCCCTGATCTGGTCGGCGTTCAGGTCGCACACGTAGGCCAGCCCCTTTTTGATCAATTCCTCGGCCCACACGTACAGCTGCTCGAAGTAGTCAGAAGCAAAATAGAGGTGTTCGCCCCAGTCCCAGCCCAGCCAGCGAATGTCCGCTTTGATCGCTTCGACAAATTCCTCCTCTTCCTTGGTGGGATTAGTATCGTCGAAGCGCAGGTGGCATCGGCCGCCAAATTCCTGGGCCACGCCAAAGTTGAGGCAGAAGGCCTTGGCATTGCCGATTTGCAGGTAGCCGTTGGGCTCGGGAGGGAAACGGGTGATCACCTGACCGCCGTTTTTGCCAGCTTTCACGTCGGCGGCGATGAGGGTACGGATGAAGTCAGTGGCTGGCGCAGGGCTTTCAGTAGTCATGATTTTCCTCGTCTGATCTTTGCTCAACAAGCGATAAAGGATGAGTATAACGCGAGGGTCTGAGGCTGTCAACGAAGGCTGGATTTACGAGGGAAAATAGAATATATTATGCAGTTCTCTGCCTAACTCAAGAAGAAGGAGCCAGACTATGTACGTCGCTAGCAAAATGTTTCTGACCAAAGGCATCGGCCAGCACCGCGAAAAGCTAGTCAGTTTCGAGTTGGCCCTGCGCGATGCCAGCCTCGCCCCATACAATCTGGTGCGAGTCTCCAGCATCTTTCCCCCCCATTGCGAGATCATTCCCATCGATGACGGGGTCAAAGAACTGAAACCCGGGCAGATCGTACACTCGGTCATCTCCGAGTGTTCCAGCGACGAGAACCACCGCCTGATCGCCGCCTCAGTCGGGGTCGCCATCCCCCGCGACCGCGACCAGTTTGGGTACTTGTCCGAGCACCACGCCTATGGGCAGGATCAGAAGGTGGCCGGCGACTACGCCGAGGATCTGGCCGCCCAGATGCTGGCCACCATCCTGGGCATCAAATTCGACGCCGACCAGAGCTATGACGAGCGCCTGGATCTGTGGAAGTTGAGCGAAAAGATCGTCCAGACGCAGAACATCACCCAGACTGGGATAGGGCAGAACGGCCTGTGGACCACGGTACTGGCCGCCGCCGTGCTCTTGCAATGAGCAGTTTTCTCCAGGGGCGCTCCATCCGGCCCCAGCCCATCACCCCGCAGACCACCCTCACAGGGCTGGTGGACGAGACCTTCCTGGCCTACAACGCCGCCCGCCTGCGGGAGGCCTGCTGGCTCTACACCCGCAAGATGCTGGAGCCCGATGTGACCGTGGGCCTGAGCATCACCGGGGCCCTGACCCCGGCGGGACTGGGCATGTCGGCCTTCATCCCCCTAATCCAGAACGGTTTTGTCGATTGGATCGTCAGCACCGGGGCCAATCTCTACCACGACGCCCACTTCGCCCTGGGCCTGGAGATGCACGTGGGTTCGCCCACCCTCGACGACCGCCAGTTGCGCCAGCAGGGGGTGGTGCGCATCTACGACATCCTCTTCGACTACCAGGTGCTGCTCTCCACCGACGCCTTCTTCCGCGAGGTGCTGCGGGCCGAGGAGTTCCAGCGCGAAATGTCCACCGCCGAGTTCCATCATCACATCGGCAAATACCTGCGCGAACGCGAGAAGGCCCTGGGGGTCCAGCGTCTGAGCCTGCTCTCGGCGGCGCACGAGGCGGGCGTGCCGGTGTACACCTCCTCGCCGGGGGACAGCTCCATCGGTATGAACGTCGCCCGCCTGGCCCTCGATGGCAGCCGGCTACGCCTCGACGTGGCCCGCGACGTCAACGAGACGGCGGCCCTGGTGCTGGGGGCCAAACGCAAGGGCAAAAGCGCGGTGTGGATCTTGGGCGGGGGCTCGCCCAAGAATTTTGTGCTCCAGACTGAGCCGCAGATCCAAGAAGTCCTGGGCATCGACGAGGTGGGACACGATTACTTTTTGCAGATCACCGACGCCAGGCCCGACACCGGCGGGCTTTCGGGGGCTACTCCTGCCGAAGCAGTGACCTGGGGCAAGGTGGACCCCGACAAACTGCCCGACACCGTCATCTGCTACACCGACTCGACCATCGCCCTGCCCATCCTCACCGCCTACGCCCTGGCCAACCACGCCCCGCGGCCACTCTCCCGCCTGTACGACCAGCGCGAAGCCCTCTACGCCGATCTGGTGCGGGAATACCAGCAGGCGCAGGCCGGAAAATAATCGCCGTCGGGGGCCGGCCCCCGACGGCCCGACACCCCTCTCCCTACCTGATCACCCAGTGCCCCGATGCCTTGGGGTACTTGCCCTTGGCCGGCATACACTGGCGCAAATGCCGGCAGCCGTAGGCAAAGCCCTCCAGCCCGGGCATGCCTCTGTCCTCGTTCTCCACACACATCACATAATCGTAACCCGCCTCCACCATCGCCCCGGTAAGGGTGGCCCAGTTGATCTGGCCCCGTCCGGGCACCCGGTACTGCCACCACCAGTTGCCGATGATCCCCTGCCGGTAGAGCATGCGTGGGCTGATCTCACAGTCCTTGACGTCGGCGTAGTACCACTTGCCCGAGTACTCGCGGATCACATCCTCGGCAGGCAAAATCATCATCCACACCCAGTGGGAAGGATCGCAGGACAGGCCCAGATGATCGGAAGGCACCGCGTCGAGGATGCGATCCCACATCTCCGGGTTGCAGCCGATATTGCCCATACGCACCGCCACATCGAGGGCAATCTTGATGTTCTTTTCCTCGGCCACCTTGACCACCGGGGTGAACATCTCTTTGAAGCGGGCCACCAGTTCGGTGCAGCGGTCGGAGCCATTGTCGGGGGGCGAGGAGAACATGCCGTAGAACTGGCCGTTGCGCAGCGGCGCGCCGCTGCCGGTGAGCACCACCGGGGTGCCCAGCGCACTGGCCGAATGGATGGCCTTGATCAGGCGGGCCTGCTGGGCCTGGCGCACCTGGGCATCGTCGTCGAGTAAATTGCAGTGCGAGGTGAGGCAGGCCAGGTACAGGCCCTGGGCGGCCAAGGTTTCCACAACCTGGGCCGGCCCCTCTTTGAGGATGAGGTCTGAATCGAGGGCCCCACTGTCCCCCAGGCGCACGCAGTCGAAGTCGTGTTCCTTGGCCCAGCGGGCGCACTCCTCCAGGCTCCAGCCGCTCTGGCCGCCGGCGTTGGTGAAGAAGCTGATATCCATCTGTCCCTCCTGTTGGGATTGTCTGGCGGTGGGCTTGTCCTTAAATTTCTGCGGACCACAAAAAGAAAGAGAATCACATGGCGCTGATCAATGAAAATTATCTCAAGCTCAAGGCCGGCTACCTTTTTCCCGAAATCGGCCGGCGCACCCGGGCTTTTGCCCAGGCCCATCCCGAGGCCAAGATCATCCGCCTGGGCATCGGCGACGTGGTCAAAGCCCTGCCCAAGCCAGTAGTCAGGGCCATGAAAGCCGCGGCCGAGGAACTGGCCCACGACGAGACCTTCCGCGGTTACCCGCCCGAACAGGGCTACGACTTTCTGCTGCAGGCGGTGGTGGATAACGAATACAGGCCGCGCGGCGTCGAGATCCAGCCAGACGAGGTGTTCATCTCCGACAGCTCTAAGTGCGATTCGGCCAATATCCAGGAAATATTCGGCCTCGACAACGTCATCGCCCTCACCGACCCGGTGTACCCGGTGTACTGCGACAGCAACGTGATCGCCGGCCGCACCGGCCTGCCCAACGACCAGGGTCGTTATGCGGGCATGGTCTACCTGCCCTGCACCGCCGAGAACAACTTTGTCCCTGCCCTGCCCCGGGAGCACGTGGACATCATCTACCTTTGTTCGCCCAACAACCCCACCGGAGCGGTGATGACCCGCCAAGACCTGGAGGAGTGGGTGAAATACGCCCAGCGCAAGCGGGCCATCATCCTCTTCGACGCGGCGTACGAGTCCTATATCACCGACCCCAAGATCCCCCATTCCATCTACGAGATCCCCGGGGCGCAGGAGGTGGCCATCGAGCTGCGGAGCTTCTCCAAGACCGCTGGCTTCACCGGCACCCGCTGCGCCTTCACCGTGGTGCCCAAGGAACTGGTCGCCTACACCCGCTCGGGGGATGCGGCGGCCGTACACCCCATCTGGTACCGCCGCCAGACCACCAAGTTCAACGGCGTGGCGTACGTGGTGCAGCGCGGGGCCGAGGCCTCCTACTCCCCCCAGGGAAAGAAGGCGGTGCGCGTGCTGATCAAATACTACCTGGACAACGCCGCGTACATGCGCCAGCAGCTGGCTAGCTGTGGTTATACGGTGTACGGCGGGGTCAACGCTCCGTACCTGTGGCTGCGGACTCCAGAAGGTCAGGGCAGCTGGGAGTTTTTCGACACCCTGCTGAACAAAGCCAACGTGGTGGGTACCCCGGGGGCTGGCTTCGGCGCCACCGGCGAAGGATACCTGCGCCTCTCGGCCTTCAACCACCGCGAGGCCATCGAAGAGGCCATGGTCCGCATCGCCCGGCTCTAACCATGATACCCCGGCGTGCCAAGATTGTCTGCACCATCGGGCCGGCCAGTTCCTCACCCGAGAAGCTGGCAGCGCTGATCGAGGCCGGCATGGACGTGGCCCGCCTCAATTTTTCCCACGGCACCCACCAGGACCACGCTCAGGTCATCGCCCACCTGCGCCGCCTCGCCGCCCAGGCCGGGCGGCCCCTGGCTATCCTCCAGGATCTGCAGGGACCCAAGATCCGCACCGGCCCCTTGGCCGCCGGCCCGGTCGAACTCCAGGCGGGCAGTCTCTTCACCATCACCACCCGCCCGGTGCCCGGCGACGCCGTCTGCGTCTCCACCACCTACCAGCACCTGCCCACAGATGTGAAACCCGGCGACCAGGTCCTGCTCAGCGACGGCCTGCTGCGCCTGGAGGTGAAGGTGGTGCGCGGAGAGGACATCGAGTGCCTGGTGGTGGATGGCGGCCAGCTGCGGGCGCGGGCCGGCATCAACTTGCCCGGCGTCCAGGTGAGCGCCCCCTCACTGACCGAGAAAGACCAAGAAGACCTCGAATTCGGCATCACCCAGGAAGTGGACTACCTGGCGCTCTCCTTTGTGCGGCGGGCCGCCGACGTGATCGACCTCAAGGAGCACCTCGCCCGACGGGGGGTCTCCATCGGCGTGGTGGCCAAGATCGAGAAACCCCAGGCCCTGGGCGAACTGGAGGCCAT
>SICG01000158.1 GCA_009691525.1 Candidatus Latescibacterota bacterium
CCGGCATCCCGCGCGAAGTCCCCGGTGTCATCGACAGCCTGACCGAGCACCAGGAGGTCAGCATCAAACTACACGTGGAGGGCGCCCCCGTCGACGCGGATTTCCGCACCCGCTTCGCCCCCCGCGAACTCTTCCCCGGCAAGCTGCCCCCCCTGCGGCGGCCCCACTTCCTGGCTATCATCGCCTCGGTCACCCTGGCTCTGGCCCTGGCGAAAAAAGCCACCGGACAGGTGGACGGCTTTGTCATCGAGGGGCCCACTGCCGGGGGCCACAATGCCCCGCCGCGCGGCCAACTCCAGCTCAACGAGCGCGGCGAGCCCTTGTACGGACCCCGGGACGAGGTGGACCTCGACAAGATCAAAGCCCTCGGCCTGCCCTTCTGGCTGGCCGGAGGATACGCCGACCCGCTGCGGGTGCGTCAAGCTCTGGAAGCCGGCGGGGCCGGCGTGCAGGTGGGCACCGGCATTCCGCTGTGTCGGGAATCGGGATTGGAGGACCAGCTCAAAAGCACCCTGCTCCAGCAGGTGGAGACCGGCGAGGTTGAGATCTTCACCGACCCACTGGCCTCACCCACCGGTTTCCCCTTCAAGGTAGCCCAACTGGAGGACACCCTTTCCGACCACGCCGCGTGTGCAACCTGGGTTATCTGCGCACCACCTACCTGACCCCCACCGGCGAGCTGGGGTACCGCTGCGCCGGGGAGCCGGTGGCAGCCTTCCTGCAAAAAGGGGGCACCCCCGAAGAGACCGAAGGGCGCAAATGTCTGTGCAACGGCCTGCTGGCCAATATCGGCCTTCCCCAGCAGCGGCCGGGCGGGTACCGAGAAAAACCCCTGGTCACGCTGGGGGAGGGCGTCGAAGCCGTCCGCCAGTTGTTGGGAGAGGGCCGCAAACCCTATACGGCTGCCGAGGTGATCGACTACCTGCTGGCTGAAGGCTGAACATGGCCGACGCCAGACAGATCAAGGTCGGCATCGTGGGCCTGGGCCTGGTGGCCCGCTCCCATCTCAAAGGCTACCTCGCCCACCCGCAGGCCGAAGTGGTGGCGGTGTGCGACCTAGACGAGCAGAACGCCCATGCCTTTGCCCGCCAGCACCACATCCCCCAGGTCTACACCTCCTATGAGCAGATGCTCGCCAACGCCGACATCGATGTGGTGGATATCGGCACCCCCACCTTTCTGCACGCCCCCATGGCCCTGCAGGCGGCCCGGGCCGGCAAACACATCCACTGCGAAAAACCCTTCTGCCGCAGCGTGGGCGAGGGCCTGGAGGTCTGCGCCGAGGTGGAGCAGCGCGGGGTGAAACTGCTGGTGGGCGAGACCTACGTCTTCCTCGCCTCGCACCTCAAGGCCCGCGAGCTGATCGAAGCGGGCCAGATCGGCAAACCCCTGCAGCTCCGCCAGCGCCACGGGGCCTGGCTGGAGCGGCCGGGCGCACTGCTCCACGGCGGCCCGGCCCAGCGCAACTGGCGCGTCGATCCAGCCAAGTCGGGCGGCGGGGCGTACCCCTGGATCTTCGACCACGCCGTGCATTTCTTCGCCACCGCCGAGTACCTGATCCCCGGCAGCCACATCGCCCAGATCTATTCGGTGCCCGCCCGCCAGGCCCAGGCACCGGGGCAGCGGGGGGCCGCCCACGACCCCTACACCGCCGCCGAGGTGGACATCCCCCTTATCACCTGGACCTACGAGGACCCGGCCTGTCAGGGGGTGTGGATGCGGGCCGAGCGCCTCAACGGCAAATACGATTACCTGCGCGGCTTCAGCACCAGCGTGGTCGGGGAAAAAGGGCTCATCGAGGTGCTGGGCGAGGGCGGGGGGAATCTCTTCTGGGAGGGAAAACAGCAGCACCTGATCCTTCACCGCGACGGGCAGCCGACCCGGTGTTTCCGCTTCGAGGAAGGCGGGGACGAGGTCTGGGACTCGGAGATCTCCTACTACAGCCAGGGGCACGTCAATCAGGTGAGGCACCTGCTCGACAGCATCCTCCAGGACACCCAGCCGCGCTACAATGGTCGGGACGGGATCCACGCCGTGCGCTGCACCCTGGCCGCCATCCGCTCGGCCCAGGAAGGCCGGCCAATGCGGGTGGACGATATCGGGGCCGCGTACACAGCCTACGCCTGAGCGTGAAGAGGCTGGGGTTCCTGCTGCTGCTCGCCCTGGCAGCGCCCCTACAGGCCGCGCCACCGCTGCAGGTGGCCGTGGACCCCCGCACCGAGCTGCTGACCACCGTGCAACTGCTCAGCAACGACGTTGCCCTCACCCCGTACCAAAGCCCGTACCTGTACGCACTCTACCGCTACTTCTTCCCCTTCCGCCAGCACCGGGCCGTGCAGTTGCTTCACTCGCTGATGTCCCAGCGTCCCTGGCCCGACCTCTACCACTACCTCGTCCTCTGCCTCTCCAACCCTCCGGAATTGGCGTGGCAACTGCCACCGGCCGGCACCGCCGAGGAGAACCTGCTGGGAGGGCAGGTGATGGAGGATTGGGTGGTGGCCCTGCGCGACTTTGCCGATCAGAGCCAGTTCGAGCGCTTCTTCGCCCAACAGAAGCCCTTCTACTATCACCTGGTCGAACAGGTGGACAAAAAGCTGAAGGGCGAAGACCTGCTCGGGCCGCTGGAAGAGTACTACGGCATGGAGCTGCGCGAGTACCACCTTGTGCTCAGCCCCCTGCTCCACCAGGGCGGCTTCGGCCCCCGCCTGCCCCTCGGCGAGGGGGAATTCTTGGGGTACAGCATCGTCGGGCCAGACGGCATGGCCGGCAACCAGCCCACTTACAGCCTCCATCACCTGCGCGAACTGGTGTGGCACGAGTTCGGCCACTCTTTCGTCAACCCGCTCACCGCCGGCCACCGCGACCAGTTGCGGGCCACCCTCCACCGCTTTGTCCCTCTCGCCGCACGGATGGAGAAAACCGGGTACCCTACCTGGGAGAGCTGCGTCAACGAGCACCTGATCCGCGCCATCACCGCCCGCCTGATGCTCCGCGTGCTCGGCGAAGAAGCAGGCCGGCAGGCCGTGCAGGAGGAGGTGAACCGCGGTTTCGTCTACGTGCCCGCCCTCTGCCGCCGGCTCGCAGAGTACGAGACCCAGCGCGCCGCCTATCCCAATCTGGCTGCCTTCCTGCCCCAGTTGCTGGCGGTGTTTGAGGAGGAGCCTGGAAAGAACTAGCACCTTTTTGGTATGATTTTCTCTCCCTCTTGGGCCTTTATCTTCAGAAGGTCTTCGATACCAGCCCAGACAGATGTATGGAAGAGTTAAAAACCAGCTTGCAGGAACCGGCCAAGGGCGATTTGCGCGCCTTTGAGAAACTGGTACTTCACTTCCAGGACATGGCAGTGGGGTACGCCTTTTCCCTGCTCGGCGATTTCCACCTGGCCCAGGAGGCTTTTGTCGAGGCCAGGCGCGACCTGAAGCAATTGCGCGAGTGACTCGCCTTTCCTTCCTGGTTGCGCCGCATCGTCTATAAACAATGCGACCGGCTGAGGCGTAACCGACACGCCACCCTGCCCTTGGAAGAAGCGCCAGAGCCCGTCTCACCCCTTCCCGATCCACTCGCCTCGCTGGAGCGAGCGGAAAGGGCGCAGATAGTGCATCAGGCCATCCAGGGTTTGCCCCCACACCAGCGCGAGGCAGTCACGCTTTTCTATATCTCTGCGTACTCGCAGAAGGAGATCGCCCTTCCCCTCGATGTACCCCTCACCACTGTGCAGAAGCGCCTGCACGACGCCAGGAAGCTACTCAAAAAGAGGATGTTGATCATGGTAAAGGACGATATCCGAGAACAACGCCCCTCCAAAGACAGCCGCTTCGCCACCCTCGTCATGCAGTTGGTAAAGGCAGTCAACAGCGGCGATGCCGGCCAGATCGACGAACTGGTCACCCAGGACCAGAACCTGCTCGAAACTGCCACCCGCGTCGAACAGTTCTGGGAGGGGGAGTTCCAGCCCCTCCATGCGGCTGCCGGGCGCGGGCAAGTAGAAGTGGCCGCCCGGCTCCTGGATGCCGGTGCCAATATTGAGGCCATAGGCGGCAAGGGCTGGACACTACTCCGGCTGGCCATGGGCTTCAAAAAAATGGCCGCCTTCCTCATCGAACGGGGCGCAGAAGTAGACATTTTCGTCGCCGCGCACATGGGAGATACCCAACGCGTGCAACACCTCCTGGCTCAAAACCCTGCTCTAGCCAAATACAAGGGCCCCGAAGACCATGCCCCACTGCGCTGGGCTTCGACGGTTGAAGTGGCGCGCCTGCTCATCGATGCCGGGGCCGATATAGAAGGCGTATTGGGTTATGTCGTTGAAAAAGGCTACGACGAGGTAGCTCGATTGCTCATCGAAAAAGGCGCCCCGGTGGATATTTCGCTGGCCGTGCGCATGGGCGATGCCGAGCGCGTGCGGGCCTTTTTGCGCGACGATCCCTCCCTGGCCACCACCCCTAGGCTCATCCTCTTGAACAAGGCCAAAAATGTCGAAGTGGCTACCCTTTTGGTGGAGACCGGCGCCGACTTGAACAAACGCGACCCCGGCCACCATATGTTGCCCGTGGAATGGTGCATACTCCAGGGGCACGAACTGGCGCGGTTCTTGATTGCTCAGGGCGCACAAAAAACCATTCACATGGTCTGCCAGCTCGGTGATGTGGTCATGGCCAAAGAGTTGCTCGACCAAGACCCCTCCCTGGCCAATCTGGTGCCGAAATACCCGCACATCATGGACGGCTACGCGCCCCTACACGTCTCGATATGGGGAAGCCACCTCGATCTCATCCGCCTGCTGGTCGAGCGCGGCGCCAGCCTCAAGACCAGGAGCGCCATACTCGACCTGACCCCACTGGGCTGGGCCAAACGCACCGGCAACGAAGAGGTAATACAGATGCTCAAAGAGTTGGGGGCGGAGGAATAACGGAAGAACAGCGGCGGGGAGATGACCCCGATGGCCTTTCCCGGGGAGCGGTTGGGCAGGGAAGTCCGCGTGGTGGTGGGCCGGGTAGCGGAGCCAGAGCGAGCGAGGGCGCAACGCCCCAATGTATGGGGTGTTGCGGGGGCAGGGACGTGGGGCAGCCGAGCGTTAGCGAGAGAGGGTGAAGGACGCGCCTGGGGAAAGGTCCTGAGTGGGTCACTCCCCGACGCCAACAACAACACCCCGCAAGCAGCTGCGGGGCGTCGGTTATTGCGGAGCTATGAAGAGCGGTCTTACATCCCCATGATGCGGTATCCCCCGTCCACGTAGATCACCTCGCCCGTGATCCCCCGGCTCAGATGGCTGCACAGGAAGAGGGCGGTGTCGGCCACTTCCTCCATCTCGGTGTTGCGCTTCAGTGCCGAGCGTGCGGCGTGCATCTTGTGCATGGCCGAAAAGTCTTTGATACCGCGCGCTGCCAGGGTGCGCAGCGGGCCGGCCGAGAGCCCATTGACCCGGATGGCCTTGGGCCCCAATTCGCTGGCCAGGTACCGAATTCCCGACTCGAGCGCGGCCTTGGCCACCCCCATCACATTGTAGTTGGCCATCGCCCGCTCGCTGCCCAGATAGGTCAAGGCCACGATGCCCCCTCCTGCACCCATCAAGGGCTCGGCCCCCCGGGCCAGGCAGTTGAGCGAAAAGGCGCTGACATCCAGGGCCAGGTGGTAACCGTCGCGCGAAGTGTCGGTGTAGCGGCCGTCGAGATCCTCGCGGCGGGCAAAGGCGATGGCGTGTACCACGCAATCGAGCCGGCCGAACTCGCGGCCCAACACCGCGAAGGCCTCCTGCACCGACTCGTCCTTGGTCACGTCGCAGGAGACCAGCAGAGGCGTCTGCTTTAGATCGACCACCAGCTTGTCGATTTCCTGCTTCTCGCGCTCCCCCAGGTACCCCAGGGCCAGCCTACAGCCCTCCCGGTCTAGAGCCCGGGCGATGGACCAGGCGATGCTGCGGTGGTTGGCGACGCCGGTCACGTACCCAAACTTGTCCTGCATCAGCATAAGAAAGGCTCCTTTTTACTTTTTCCCGCGATCTTCGGAGTCATCAAAGATACACTTTTCCTGTTGAAAAATCCTCTCCCATTCGGCGATTTCCGCCTCGCCCAGCGGCGCCTCGCGCTCCCGCTCCTCGGCGGGCGGGGCGGACTGCGGCCGGGAAGGTGGCTGCGCCAACTCCTGCTCGAAGATCCCCGCAGCGGTGACGCGCATCCGGTGGCGGCGGGCAAAACGGGCGATCTCGCGGTCTGAAGAAATTACGCGAAGATCTCTGGCTCCGTGCCGCTCCTGCACCGCCTCCATGATTAGGTCGTCGGCCTTGAGCGGTGCCTGCGAGAAAACCACTTGCACCACCCCGGAAGGGGATTGCTCCCCCTGCTCCGCGTTGCCGTCGAAGAACAGGGTGACCCGCGCCCCGCGCTGCCTGGCATAACTGCCCAACGCCTGGACCAGGGCCTGCCGGGCCCGCTGCAAACTGATCGCTTCGTAGTGGCGGAAAAAAGGCGAGGTCTTGATCAGGTTGTACCCGTCGACCAGCAGGTGCTCGGGCTTGGGACTCATCGCTCGCTGAGGCGCAGGCCGGTGCGATTCAGCCGGTACTCCACCACCCCGCTGCGCTCGTATCCCGGCACCCGGCGCAGTTGTCGCAACTCCTCCTTGAGCGCCGTGGCCTGCCCCTCGCGGCAGATCAGCAGGGCAAAGCCCCCACCGCCGGCCCCGGTGAGCATGCCCCCCTCGCAGTGCAGCCGCAGCCGGGGCTCCTCGAAGAGTTGGCGGATCAGCGGACTGGTGGCGTCCGGGTCGAGGGTGCAGCGCAGCTGCCAGTAACGGCTGGCCAGTTGGCCCAGCAAGGCATAGTCGCCGCCGCTGAGGGCGGCCACCATCTGATCGTGGATGGCCAGCGATTCGCGGATGGCCGGGTAACGCCCGGCATCGCGGCTCAGGTACGCACCGAGCACCACGTTGAGTCCCCTGGTCGCCAGCCGCGCGATCCCGGTGTTGAAGAGCACCACCCGCCCGGCGAACCGCGCCTCGTCGATGGCGATGAACTGCACCCGGGGGTCGGGCAGGCCCAGGGTGGGCGGGGCGTAGAAATCCTTGACCGCACTGGGACCGCCGCAGGCCCCGCGCGCGTCCTGCCAGCCGCTGTTGAGCCCCACGCTCTGCTCCAGAAGCAGGCTCTGATCGTAGAGAGCGGGATACTCGCCCGCCGGGGTGGCGATTGCATGGCCGGCCAGGCGGTACAGGACCTTGAGCATACCCGCGGCCAGGATACTGCTGGTGCCCAATCCCGAACCCTGCAGCACCTTGCTGTGGGTCTCTATCTCCAGCCCGCCCCCGCCGGTGTAGGCGGCGACCTGCTCCACGATATCCTCATTGCCCTCGCGCACGATGCCCACATGGACCAGGGCCTGCTTGATCAACCGCAGGGCCTCGTCGCCCCCGTGGCGGTAGGCAAAGAAAGACCCGCGCTGCACCACCGGTGCCTCGCCCGGGCCCAGCGCCAGGTCCCCTTCGAAACCAGTAGAGCGTGAGCGCAGCACCAGGCCCGGGGCGGGCAGACGCCGCACCACCACCCGCAGAGGCGGGGCTGGGACCATCTCCCCCTCCACCTGCAAATCGATGCCGACGTTGAGGGTCTTGCCGCCCTGCTCCTTGGTGCGCAGGTGGTTGTCCGAGGCATTGGCGCTGGAGATGCCCAGGCGCAGCGGCGCCTCGACCACAAACTGCCGCCCGTACTCCTGCCTGTCCATGGCGGCAGCCGGCGCGATAGCTCCCACTGCCTCCAGGTTTTGGCGCAGATCTAGGCGTTGGAGCTGGTTGATGCGCGCCTCATACGCCGCCGGCAGGTCGCCCAAGGCCCGCTTTTGTTTGAGGCTGAGGATCTCCTCACTGTCCAGGCTACAGGCGGGTAGTTCCCCCGTCTCGCCGCAGGCGGCCAGCAGCCGGTAGAGGTCGGCCTGGATGCTGCAGAGGCGCATGCCGCGCAACAGGCGCGCCGATCCCTGCAAGGTGTCGGCATACCCGCCCAGGCGGCCCAGCGCCCCCAGGATGGCCGCTGGCTGGCCAGCCAGCGGGGCCAGCACCTCCCGGTGATCCCGGTCCTGCACTTCATCGACGGTGCGGATCAGCGATCCGGGCAGATCCACCATGTCACTCTTTGGCTCGCTCACAACTTCCCCCTCCGTTGGCGCCAGGCACCAGCCTTTCCAGCGCATCCCACAACTTCAGGCTCACCCCGGGCAGGCCGCACTCGGGACCCTGCACAAAACGCGAGTGGCTCAACCCCGCAGGCCGGGGGTTGGCTTCGAGGAAGACGGACACGGGCACACCCGACTCCCCGACGGCCAGCACCAGATCCAGGCCCACCAACATCAACCCGACAAAGAGGCGGGCCGCCTGTTCCGCCTCCCCCAGCACCGCTGCCCAGGCTTGCTCCGGAATGGGTACCGGCCGGCCGTCGCGACGTCGCACCAGATGGGGCAGCACCGCATCAATGGGCCAGAGCATGCTGCCGTGGCTGCCGGCTGCCGGACTATGCGCCCCGGTGCCTACCTGGGCATATCCGGATTCAGCCCAATAGCGCCCCCCTTCGGCGATGACATTGAGCCGCAGGGCCAGAGTGTGCTGCTCTCCGGTTTGTGGATCGCAATAGAGCAGATCGTCTGCCCGTTCCTGGAGCAACACCCCGCCCTGCGCCCATAACACTTCGAGCTGACGCTCCAGCCCGGTTTCGTCGTCGGAAGAGAAAAAGGCCACGCCCTCGCCCTCGGTGCCCTGGTTGGGTTTGACCACCAGCTCGCCGCACGCTCGCAAAAAACACCTGGCCCCCTCCACATCCCCCGGCACGCTGCGCTGCCAACCGGGCACCCTCACCCCCGCAGCCCGCCAACCTTCCAGGGTGCGAGCCTTGTCGTCGGCCAGGGCAGCCAGGCCAGCAGGATTGATTTGAGGGCAGGGCAGGCGCGCCGACCACTGGGCGTGTAACTCCTGCTCCCGACGCCCCAAACAGAGAAAGTGGGCACTGTGCGGAATTAGGGGCTGGACTAACTCGGCTTCGCGAAAATATCCCCGCTCCACATCGAGGCAGAGCAGGCGCCGGATCTGTCCGGCCGGGCTCAACCAGTCGAGGTGCACACCCAACAAGGCAAAACGCGGTCTCCCGTGACGTGTCGCGTCGCGCGCCAGAGCGTCCACAACCAGGGGATAGAATTCGTGGGGGAAGAGCGGGGCAGCCGCAAAGCAGAGGGCGTGATACCACCGGCCTGCCAAATCCAGGGTCGCCGCCTTCACCGGTACGGGGGCGATACACACCTCGGGGGCGAGTTGCTCGCTGAACACCGCCGCCGCCGCCAGTTCGATCACCCGCTGGCGGTACTGCGGCGAAGCGCCGCACCACGCCACCTGCGGCCCTCCCCGCAGGGTTTCCAGACCGACCTGCAGGCTGGCCTCAAGGCAGCGATAAAGGGCCGGGCCGGTCTGTCGGGGATCGCGCTGCCAGCGCCGGCGCCACCCCCCTACATCCTCCAGCTCTCCCAGAAGCAGGTACTTGAGAAAGACACTCTGTTGATCGTCGGCCAGGTGACTGTCCACCGGCAGCCCCAATGCCCGCCTCGCCCGTGCCAAGGCCTGGGCCAGGCCGGCTTCAGTGCCCGCCGCCGTGACTGGGCTCCGCCTTTTTTTTGACCGGTTCCTCGTGCTTCGCCGCCGGTTCCGCATGTTTCACCGGCTCGGCTTTTTCCGGCGTGTGTTCCGCCTCGGCATTCTTTGCTGCCGCCGGCGCGACTTCCCCGTGGGACGCTGCGCCACCGTGCAGCAGTGCTGCCTGGCCTGGATGTACCCCCAGCCAGCGCACCTTGCCCGTCTGGAGATCGTAGACGGCACCCAACACCCGCAACTTACCCTCCTTCACCAGATCTCGCACCTCTTCGCTATGAGTAAAGAAATCTCTTGAATCGGACTATCCCCGGCCAAAGGCCAGGGCTTTACGCCCGATTCATGGCTTCGCCACCGCGATTTCTTAGGGCACTGCCCCAAACAAATCAAGTTGCTGCGGACTTTTCTCTTCTTGGCGATGATACTGGATATACCGCTTGAT
>SICG01000009.1 GCA_009691525.1 Candidatus Latescibacterota bacterium
CGCCACTCCCCGGGAAACACCTCCCGGGCCTTCCCGATCCTCGGGCGTCATCGCTCCGCTGCAGTGGGGACCTTCAATGGATTCGTTTCAGCAGCAACTCTATCCCCTCCTGCAGTTCTCGGGTCGGGGTCAGCAGACTGAGCACCAGAAATCCCGCGCCTGGAAAATCGAAGAAATAACCCGGATGCACCAGCACCCCTTCCTGGCGCAGCAGTTCGAGGACCAGCTCTTCCTCATCCTGCAAGTTTGTTTTCAGCACCGCGTACCAGCCGCCTTCCCCGCGCAACAACTGGACGTGGGTGTGCCCTTCGAGGTGCTGCTGCAGCCAGCGGTGGTTGGTCCCCACCCGCTGCCTGATCTGGGCCTGGATGGCGGGGCGCAGTTCGAGCAGGCGGGGCAGGGCCTGTTGCACCGGGGTGCCCACCGAGAGGTAGGTGTCGGCGATGACTTCGAGGCGGGCGCGGGCCTCGGCAGCCCCGGCGCCCTGCACCGTCATCCAGCCCAACTTGAGTTGGGGCAGACCCAGCACCTTGGAGAGCCCACTGAGCACAAAAGTGAGGGCCCGGGCCGGGCCGGCAAAAGACGGCACCTGCGGCTGATCTTCCCAGAGGTAGTCGCCAAAGACCTCGTCGGCGATCAGGGCCAGGTTGCGCTCCAGGGCCAGTTCCTCCAGCAGGGCGCGTTCGCCGGCGTTGACCAGGGAGCCAGTGGGGTTGTTGGGATGAACCAGCACGATGGCCCGTGTCCTGGGGGTCAGGGCCGCAGCCAGTTGGTCCAGATCGATCTCCCAGCCCTCCCGGTAACGCAAAGGGTAAGGCCGGGTTTCCACACTCTCCAGGCCAGCCAGGAACGCAAAGAGCGGATAGCTGGGCTCGGGCACCAGCACCTGGTCTCCGGGATCGGCCAGCAGTTTGAAGAGCAGGGCGTATGCCTCGCTGGTGCTGCAGGTGAGGAGCAGGTCCTCGGCGCCGACGGTCTGGCCGCGCTCGGCGTAGTACCCGGCCACGGCCTGGCGGGCGCTGAGCAGGCCCAGGGGTTCAGGGGCGTAGACCGAGGTGTCTGCCCCGGCCAGGATGGTTTGCAGCTGGACGGGGTACTGGAGGCCGGCCCGGGTGGGATTGGCGAGGGTCAGGTCCAGCACCGGGAGGCCGGCCTCCCGGCGGGCGGCCAGGGCCTGGCTCAGGGGGTTGGGCTGCAGGTCCCAGGTGCTGCGTTTCGAGAACATGGCTTCGTCTGTCGCCCTCTGGGCCGGCAATATATATTGGGTGGTCGGAATTCCATTGACGCGGAGAAGGACGATGGAAAATAGCGACGCAGCGGCCAAAGGGAAAAGGGTGCGCGATTGTTTCTGGCTCTGGGGCCACGAGGCGGGCGCCCACAACAATGGCTGGGCCTTGCCCGGACTTTCGCGCATGACCCCAGTGGAGGCGGGTTTCTATATGGGCGTGCCCAGGGTGATCATGGTGCGCTACGACGACAAGCCGGCACCTCCCTACGGACAGTACGCCCTGCCCTTCACCGCCCTGGAGGAGGTGGTCTGGTCCATCGTCGGGGCGGCCGGCACCACCGGGTCCGAGGAGCGCCAGGCCACCCTGGATCTGAGGAACACCCTGCCCAGGATGAGCGGGGTGATGATGGATGACTTTTTCAAGAATGCGGCGCCCACCACGCCTGATGGCCTGGCGGTGCTCTCGGTGGAGGAGCTGCGCCAGGTGCGGGCGCAACTGGCCGGCGGTGGCCGGCCCCTCGACCTTTGGGTGGTGCTCTACGACCACCAACTCGCCCTGCCGGTGGGTGACCACCTGGCCCAGTGCGACAAGGTGAGTTTCTGGACCTGGAAGGCGGTAGACCTGAAGGATTTGGAACAGAATTTCGCCAAGGTGGAAGCCCTGGCCCCGGCGGCGGGCAAGGTGCTGGGCTGCTATATGTGGGATTACGGCCAGGGCAAGCCCATGCCCATCGACTGGATGGAAGCGCAGTGCGAGCTGGGGCTGCGCTGGCTGCGCGAGGGGCGCATCGAGGGCATGATCTTTCTGGCCACTTGTATCGGCGACCTGGGGCTGGAAACGGTGGAGTGGACGCGGGCGTGGATCGCCCGGGTGGGGGGCGAGCGGTTGGTGAGTGCCCGGTGAACAACGCGCAGCGGGTCTACTCCTCTGACCAGGGCCGGCTCTGCTCCCAGTGTGGCCGGCCCCCGGCCCAGTGCCAGTGCGGCAAAAAGCCGGCGGCCCCTCTCAAGGGCAGTGGCCAGGTGCGGGTGGGCCGCCAGACCCAGGGGCGCAAGGGCAAGGGGGTGACGGTGATCACCGGTCTGCCCCTGGCCGAGGGGGAGCTGCTGGCGCTGGCCCGCGATCTCAAGCAGCGCTGCGGCACCGGGGGCACGGTCAAGGACGGGGTGATCGAGATTCAGGGGGACCACCGCGACCTGCTGGTGACCGAATTGGAGAAGCGAGGTTACGCCGCCAAGCGCTCAGGAGGCTAGCTGTGGCCGCCTTGTCGGGCCCGGTGCTCAGTGCACATGGGCATGGTGATGGGCCTGCCACCAGGCCTTGAAGCGCTGACCCGGACCCTCGCCCTTTTCGTTTTTGCGGAAATAGAAGATGAGAATCGTGGCCAGGGCCACGGGGAAGAGGGCGGTGGCGGCGACGAAGATCATCACGGCCCCGACGAAGACGATGATCAGCATAGGTACTTACAAGAGTAGTTCCATCTGCGCACCTCCGTGGGGGAATCCCTATCCTAGATACTAGTACAAGTGCGGCAGGAGGCGCCACTTTCTCGATGACTACCCAGGATATGCAGCTCATCCTCACCGGCGGTGCCCTAGGCGTGGAAGTCCGGGGGTTGGACCTCCGGAATGCGCTTTCCGCCGAGACGGTGCACCATTTGCGGGCGGCCTTTCTCGACCACGGGGTACTTTTCCTGCGGGATCAGCAGCTCAGCGAGGTGGATCAGGTCCGTTTCAGTCGGTACTTTGGCGATCCTGTGCCCCACGTCCGGGAGCAGCCCGACCGGCCCATCCCGGAGATCTTCATCATCTCCAATGTGGAGGAAAAGGGCAGGCCCATCGGCGCGCTGGGCAACGAGGAAATCAAGTTCCACTCCGACCTCTCCTATATGCCCAGGCCCGGCTCGATCTCCATGCTCTACGCAGTAGAAGTCCCCGAAGCTGGAGGGGATACCATGTGGGCCAATCTCTACACGGCCTACGAGACCCTCGACGAGCAGACCAAGACGCGGATCGCCAGACTCCGGGCGATCCATAAACACCCCCGGCCCCAGCAGAACCCTCCGGTGCCGGCTTCTCACCCAGTGGTCTGCGTGCACCCGGAGACCGGAAGGAAGGTGCTCTACGTGAGCCCCCATCTCACCAGCCATATCGAGGGCCTCGGCGCAGAGGAGGGCCAGGTTTTGCTCAACCGGCTCATCACCCACGCGACCCAACCCCGCTTCGTCTGGACCCACCGCTGGCGGGTCGGCGACTTGCTGATGTGGGACAACCGCTGCACCATGCATCGCCGGGAATCCTTCGACAACACCCAGCGCCGGATCATGAAACGCACCCAGATGTTCGGCGACGAGCCGAAAGGCGACCTGGTCACCCACCCTACCGCCTGAGGAGATCGCCAGTGGATATACCGCAGATCCAGATTGGCGAAGTAAAGACGAAGCTGGATCAAAAAACATGTGCCTTCGTCGATATCCGCGATGTCGATTCCTATCGGGCCGCGCACATCCCCGGGGCGATTCATCTGCACGAGGGCAACGTCGAGGCCTTTGTCCAGAACAGCAAGAAGGATCACCCGGTGGTGGTGTACTGCTACCACGGCAACAGCAGTCTGGGGGCAACGGCCTACTTTATCGAACAGGGCTTCAAGGATGTCGCCAGCATGAGCGGTGGCTTCGAGGCGTGGCGGCAGGTGTACGAGCAGGAAACAGAATAGGAGTTGGTGATGCAGGCAGCGAAGGGTCCGGGTTCTCAGGGGTGCTGCAAATGGTGAATTTCCAGGTGCCTAGGGGCGCGTGTGATTGCCATACGCATATCTTCGGAGAGGCGCAGCGCTTCCCCTTTGCGCCGGAGCGTTCCTACACCCCCGAGCCGGCCTCGATAGCCGAGATGGGCACCTTGCACCGAGCGCTGCATACCAGCCGGGTCGTCATCGTGCAGCCCAGTGTCTATGGCACCGACAACGCCTGCACCCTCGACGCAATCAGGCAACTCGGCGCCAGCGCCCGCGGCATAGCAGTCATCGATGACAAAACGCCTGAAACGGCCCTTGATGAGATGAATCGCGCCGGCATTCGCGGGGTTCGGCTCAATCTGCAAACCGCAGGATTGACGGATCCCGCAGTGGCGCGTCAGCGCTTTCAGCGGATGGTTGAACGGCTCAAAGATCGAAACTGGCATATTCAGCTCTACACCCAGCTAGCCCTTGTCGAGGCGATCAGCGATCAGGTCATGGCGGCAGAGATTCCCGTTGTGTTCGACCACTTCGGTGGAGCACGAGCGCCGCTCGGCACCTACCAGGCCGGCCTCCCGGCCCTGTTGAACCTCGTTCGCGCTGGCAAGGCGTACGTCAAGATATCGGCGCCCTATCTGGTGTCGACGCAGGCACCGGATTATCCAGACGTCGCATCACTCGCCGAGGCCCTGATCGCTGCGAACCCGCAACGAATTCTCTGGGGGAGCAACTGGCCACATCCTGACGCGTCGAAAGTGTCGGGCCGAAAGACGACCGACAGGGCGCCGCCACTCAAGATTGACGACGGTCGCGTGTTCAACCAGTTCGCCACTTGGGAACCCGACGCTGCTCAACGCCAGTTGATCTTGGTGGAGAACCCGGCCAGGCTCTACGGATTTTGACTGGTACTCATCAAGCTGACCCCTGGGTTGGAATGGAGCCCCATTGAAAATCTGGATCGATGCCGATGCCACCCCGCGAGACGTGAAGGAAATGGTCTTCCGCGCAGGCAAACGCCTCAACCTGGCCACGGTGCTGGTGGCCAACCAGTGGCTGCAGGTGCCCCCCGGCAACCCCCTGGTTTCCTCCGTTCGGGTCGATGGCGGTCCGGATGTGGCGGATGAATACATCGCCAGCGAGGCGCAGGCCGGCGACCTGGTGGTGACGCAGGACATCCCCCTGGCGGCCCTGCTGGTCCCCAAGGGGGTTGCCGTCCTCGATCCCAGGGGCAAGGAGCACACTGCCGAGACCATCGGCGAACGGCTGGCCATCCGCGACTTCCTCGATCCCTTCCGTACGGTCGGGGCGGTGAGCGGCGGGCCTCCACCCTACGACGCCCGCGCCAAGCAGGCTTTTGCCGAGGTCCTCGACCGGACCCTGACGCGTCTGCTGAGGGCTCGGTAACCTACGCCCTCCGGCGTAGTTGTGCCCGGACCGGCAAATTTGTATCCTACCGATCTCAACCCCAATCCCAACCGAGGAGGTCCGCATGATCCGCCGCGCATTTACCATGAGGCTCAAACCCGGAGCCATGGCCGAATACCGCAAGCATCACGACAACATCTGGGCAGAGCTGGTCGCCGAAGTCCGGCGCAGTGGCATCGCCACCATCACCACCTTTGAGGCCGACCCGGTGCTCTTCCTCTTTTCGGAGATCAAGGATCTAGAGGCCTGGAACAAGCTGTGGACCTCGGATGTGCACCGCCGTTGGGGTTTAGTCATGGAACCCTTGATGCACTTCAAGGACGGGATCGTCGACTTCGGTGAGCTGCGCGAGATCTTCCGCCTCGACACCGGGCTGGGCAAGAAGGCCAAGAAAGCTGCCAAGAAGGCCAGGAAGGCAGCCAGGAATACCCCGGTCAAAAAGGCGCCGGCCAAGAAGGCGGCCGCCAAGAAAGCAGCTGCCAAGAAAGCGCCAGCCAAGAAGATGCCAGCCAAAAAGAAAGTGGCGGCCAAGAAAGCCCCTGCCAAGAAGCCGGCCAAGAAGGCCGCCGGGCGGAAGTGAGCGGGTGATGGCCGGGATAGAGCCGAATTCGGCATTGAAGGGCAAGGTGGCGGTGGTCACCGGGGCCAGCCGGGGATTGGGCCGGCAGGTGGCTCTGGCCCTGGCTGCCCAGGGGGCAGCCGTGGCGCTGGTGGCCCGCGGTGAGGCGGCCCTAAAACAGGTGGAGGCCCAGCTGCGCCAGGCCGGGCATCAGGCCCTGGCCCTGCCCGCCGATGTGACCCAGGCGCATCAGGTGGAGACGCTGAAGGAGAAGGTGCAGGACCAGCTGGGCATTCCCGCCATCCTAATCAACGCCGCCGGGATCTTCGGGCCCATCCAACTCATCGCCAACAGCGACCCGGAAGCCTGGGTCCAGACTATCCAGATCAATACCGTGGCGCCCTATCTGACCTGCCGCGCTTTTATGGGGGGTATGATCGCCCAGGGTTGGGGCCGCATCGTCAACTTTACCTCGGCGGCCGCCCTGCACCCGCCCGGGCCTCTCAACAGCGCCTATGGCACCAGCAAGGTGGCCCTCAACCAGTTCACGCGGCACCTCGCCGCCGAGCTGGAGGGCAGCGGGGTGACGGCCAATGTCATGCATCCGGGGGATGTGAAGACCGAGATGTGGGCCGATATCCGCGACCAGGCCAATGCCATGGGGCCAGAGGCCGAGGCGTACCGGCAATGGGTGAAATGGGTAGAGCAGACCGGCGGCGACGACCCAGCCAAGGCCGCTCGCCGGGTGTTGCAACTGATGGGTGAGCAGACCAACGGGCGCTTTCTGTGGATCGAGGCACCACTGCAGGCCCCCATCCCCAGCTGGGGCGAGATCGAGGGTCAGCAACCCTGGAAGAAGTGAGGGCTACCAGTTCGACTTTTTATCCTGCCACAGATGTTGTTTGATCTCGGCCTCCACCAGCTCGGTGCCCCAGCCCGGGCCGGTGGGGGTTTTCATGTGCCCGGCGTTGATCTCTGGCTGGCGAGTGACCAGGGCGTCCTTCCAGGGCACGTCGTCGATGTCGATCTCCATAATTCTAACATTGGGCAGCACCGCGCAGAGGCTGGCGCTGATGAAGGAAGAGAGGTGGCTGTAGTAGTTGTGGGGGGCCACGTTGAGTTGGTACACCTCGGCCAGGTCGCCCACCTTCTTGGCCTGGGCAAAACCGTTCCAGGGGATGTCGATCATAAACACGTCGGCAGCGTGTAACTCGAAATAGGGGATGAAGTCGCGCATGTAATAGAGGTTCTCGCCGGTGCAGATCCGCGTGGAGGTGGACTCTTTGATCTGCAAGATCGCCCTTGGATCGTACATGTCGATCTCCAGCCACAGGAGGTCGAGCGATTCGAGGGCCTTGGCGATACGTTTGCAGGCTTCGGGCTTGAAGTTGAAGTTGAGGTCCAGGCACAGGTCCACGTCCGGGCCGGCCCCCTGGCGGAAGGCGCGCATCTGGGCCTCGATGTGGCGCAACAACTCGGGGGTGATGGCTTGGTCGGTGGTGCCAGGCCCCTGGCCAAAGCCGGGGAAATAGGCCGAGGCCGGCTCTCCGGGGAAAATGATATTGGTCTTGAGGGCAGTGAAGCCCTGCTCGCGCACCTCGTAGCCCAGGGCGGTGAAGTCCTCCAGGCTGCGTAGGGGCGGGGTGCCCAGCATCTCCCCGTAGCGCACCCGACTGGTACCGCAGTGGGACCAGTAGACCCGGGTCTGGTCGCGGGTGGGGCCGCCGAAGAGTTCGACCACCGAGATGCCCAGGGCCCGGGCCTTCAGGTCGATCAGGGCGCATTCGATGCCGGCGATGGCCTTGGCCCCGATGCCGCCCAGGCTGGCGCGGCTGCCGCGGATCAGGTCCCAGAAGCGCATCTCGTATGCCCTGGGGTCCTGGCCGATGAGCAGGGGTTTGAAGTCCTCGATGGTTCCCACCACGCCCCAGGGATTGCGGCCGTCGCTGCACTCTCCGTATCCCTTCAGGCCGTTGTCGGCCTCCACCACCACAAAGATCCAGGGACGCCAGGCGGCGTCCACCACGTAGCTGTCGATACGGGCGATTTTCACGGGCCGGCTCCTCAGGGCTGGTGGTTGGTGTCGATGGGGGATTCGTTGTTGCCCACGAAGCGCTCGATGGTATTGGTGGTGGCCGGGGAGGTGCGGAAGTCGGCGACCCAGGGGGTGCGGAAGTAGGCCTGTTTTTCGCGCGGCAGGCCGGCCAGCACGGCTGGGGGCAGGCTGAGCCGATGCCAGTGGGTGGCCAGGTGCGCGTAGGCGTTGAGCACCGCCACCCGGGGCTCGGTCTTTTTCCAGATCGGGCCGGCGTGGCAGACGTTTTCGGTAAAGAAGACCGCGCTGCCCGCCGGGCAGGCGTAACTCAGCAAAAATGGACTGCGCTTGCCCTCTTCGAGGGAGAGGTGGTCGGGGTGCATGGGGAAGTTGGCCTTGTGACTGCCGACGACAAAGTGGGTGCCGCCGTCCTCTTCGCCCACCTCGGTCAGTTCAAAAACCACCCGCACCATGCCAGCGTGGATGCGGCCGTTGAGCACCCGGTAGCCAAAGATGGGGTCGGCCTGCTGCGGCCCGCCCCCGTGTAAGGCCCCGTGCGCTTCGCCCTGCTTGCGCCATACGCAGTACGAGCCCTCCAGGCGGATGTCGGGGCCGATGATTTCGTGTAACACCTCGATCACTGCGGGGTGGTCGATGAGGATGCTCGAAGGGCCGCTGGGCACGGCGCGGTGTTCGGGAGGCAGGGATTGGGGATCGTGTTTGATGGTGTGGATCTGGTCGCGGATGGCGGCGATCTGGCCGGCGTCGAGCATGGCCGGCCGCACCAGAAAACCGCTCAGGTCGAAGCGGAAACGCTCTTCATCGGTCATGCCCATCGGGTCTCTCTCCGTTCTTAGTGACGTGGGTTGCGCGGGCCGTTAATATACGTATAATTGCCCCGCACTCCTCAAGATCAACCTCCGGAGAATCCCCGATGAAACGCTGGCTCTTGCTCTTGTCTCTCCTCATTCTGCTGGCCTGCGGCGGCAGCGCACCTCCCGCCACCGGTGCGGCGGTGCTGCGCATCGGCTGGGCCGGCAGCCCGGATGCCCTCCACCCGGGCACTGCGGTCCTCAGCCAGGCGTACACCCTTTTCAACCTGGTCTACGACTCCATGTTCCGCCTGGAGCTGGACGGCAGCTTCACCCCGGTCCTGGCCCGCCGGTGGCAGGCCTCCGAAGAGGGCCGCACCTGGACCTTTGCCCTGCGCCCCGGCTTTGTCTTTCGCGACGGCCAACCGCTCACCGCCAGGGACGTGGCCTTCTCCTATAATTTTTATCGGGACCATCCAGAGTTCCCCCTGCTCAGCACCTATACCCGCGTCCTGGAGCAGGTCAACGCCCCGGACGACAGCACGGTGGTGATCCGCCTGCGCGAACCGGTCCCCGACATCCAGAATCAACTGGTGTTTCTCTACGTGCTGCCAGAACATGTCTGGGGGGCGCATGCCCAGGACAGTCGCTTCACCGACGAGGCGATGATCGGCAGCGGTCCTTTCTCGCTGGTGGAGTACCAGCCCAATCAGTTCGTGCGCCTGAAAGCCAACCGTCTCCATCCCCTCAATCCGCCCCAGGTCGACGAGGTCATCTTCCAGACCTTCGCCAACCAGGACGCCCTGGTGCAGGCCCTGCGCACCGGCCAGGTAGACCTGATCACCGAGATGCCCAATACCGCGGTGGCCGCCCTGCGTCAGGCTGTTGATGTGCAGTTGGCCATCGGGCCGCCGCAACCGCCGGAGACCACCAATCTGCTGATCAACCAACTCGCACCCGAGCACTGTCCACCCGGCAGCACCTGCTCGGGACATCCGGCCCTGCGCGACCGGCGGGTGCGCCAGGCCCTGGCCCTGGCCGTGGACAAGAAAAAACTTATTGAGGTGGTGCTGCTGGGCATGGGCACGCCGGGCCTGACCCTCATCCCCGAGGGCCTGGGCCGCTGGTACAACAGTACCCTGCAGGATTACCCTTTTGATCCGGCACGGGGCAGGAATCTCTTAGATCAGGCCGGGTACCGGGACAGCGATGGGGACGGGGTGCGCGAACTGCCCGACCACAGTCGGCCGCTGGAGTTCCGGTTCAACTGGCCCAGCGACAGCCCGGTGGCCCCGCGCACCGCCCAGTTGCTGGCGGCCATGTGGAAAGAGATCGGCGTCACCACTCAGCTCCAGTCGGTGGATGCCAACGCCCTCACCGCCGCCTGCTGTCCGGGCTTTGACTATGACCTCATCCTGTGGGCCTGGGATTCTGATCCAGATCCCAGCTTGTTGCTGGGGGCGATGCACAGCGGGCGCATTCCCGCCGGCACCAACGAGACCGGCTACGCCAATCCAGAGTACGACGCGCTCTACCAGCAGCAGGCCGCCGAACTCGACCCGGAGCGACGGCACCAGTTGGTGTGGGAGCTGCAGCGGCTGGTTCTACAAGATTTGGTCTACATCGTCCCTTTCTACGCCCACCGGGCCCAGGCCTGTCGCACCGATCGTTTCACTGGTTGGCCGGCCAACCCTGCCGTGGTGGCCCTCGAACACCCCACCATCCTCACCCTGGTCCGGCCCCGGCGCTAGCAGGGGTATTTATTGGTGCAGGGCGGCGGGAAGGGAGAGGATAAACTGGCGGATTTCGTCTCGCACCCGGCGGTAATGCCCCAGGGCTTCTTCCTCGCTGCCGGCGTTGCGGGCCAATTTGGGCGGGTCGTCAAAACCGACGTGTATTACTTGGGTAGGGCCGGGAAATACCGGGCAATGTTCGTCGGCATGGCCGCATACCGTTACCACGTAGTCAAAGGAGATGCCCTGCACTTCGCCCACCTGTTGGGAGCGCTGCCCGGAGATGTCGACCCCGGCTTCGGCCATGACCTTCACCGCGTTGGGGTTGAGGCCATGGGCTTCGAGACCGGCTGAGTAAACTTCGAAGAGGTCGCCCTGGAGCTGGCGGGCAAAGCCTTCGGCCATCTGGCTGCGGCAGGAGTTGCCAGTGCAGAGAAAGAGCACGCGTTTCATCGCGATCCTTTCAGCGCAGGGCAGCACTGGTCCGGCGTCTTGTCCGGGGCACGCAGATCTGGCCCCTCGCTGCCAACTCATCCAGGCGCTGGAGGTCCTCGACGGCCTTGGTGTGTTCCAGGCTGGCGGCGCGCAGATAGGTGTGGAGCCGCTTCTGCAGCCCGGTGTCCGGCTTGCGGAGGGCATAGTAGATCCAGGTGCCCTCGCGGCGGCTCTGGACTAGGTCGGCGTGTTTGAGCACCGCCAGGTGACGCGAGATCTTGCCCTGCGGCATGGTCAGCACCTCGACCAGTTCGCACACGCACAGTTCGCGCTCGGACAGCAGCAAGAGGACGCGCAGGCGAGTCTGATCCGCACACGCCTTGAATACTTCCAGGTCGTTTTCCATCTCCCTCTCTTTCCCCGCCAGTTCAGCGGGCGATTCCCGAGGCTTCCGGGCCGGCGGCAAAGTAGCGCCGCTGGAGCCACAGGGCCACCTCAACCAAGCCGATCAGGGCCGGCACCTCTACCAGGGGGCCGATCACTGCCGCAAAGGCCACCCCGGAGTTGATCCCGAACACCGCCACAGCCACCGCGATGGCCAACTCGAAATTATTGCTGGCTGCGGTGAAGGACAAGGTGGCGGTCTGCGCGTAGTTGGCGCCCACCTTCTTGCCCATATAGAAAGAGACCAGGAACATCACCACAAAATAGATGAGCAGCGGCACGGCGATGCGCAGCACGTCGAGGGGGATCTTGACGATATACTCTCCCTTGATGGAGAACATCACCACGATGGTGAAGAGCAGGGCCACCAGGGTCAGCGGGCTGATGCGGGGGATGAATTCCCGCTCATACCAATCCCGACCCCTGAGCTTGATCAGCGAGAAACGGGTGAGCATGCCGGCCGCAAAAGGGATGCCCAGATAGACGAACACGCTCTGGGCAATCTGCCCGATGGTCACCTGGATCACCACCCCCTTTAGGCCGATCCATTCCGGCAGGAGGGTGACGAAGACATAGGCGTAGACCGAGTAAAACAGCACCTGGAACACGGAGTTGAAGGCCACCAGGCCGGCCGCGTATTCGGTGTCGCCCCTGGCCAGCTCGTTCCAGACAATGACCATGGCAATGCAGCGGGCCAGGCCGATCATGATCAGGCCCACCATGTACTCGGGGTAATCGTGCAGGAAGAGGATGGCCAGCCCAAACATCAGGATCGGGCCGATGACCCAGTTCTGGATCAGCGAGAGGGCCAGCACCCGGTAGTTGCCGAACACCTCGCCCAGGTCCTCGTATTTGATCTTGGCCAGCGGCGGGTACATCATCAGAATGAGGCCAGCGGCAATGGGAATCGAGGTGGTGCCCAGCTGGAAGTGGGTGATGACCTCAACCACGCCCGGAGTCCAGTACCCGGCGCCCACGCCCACGGCCATCGCCAGAAAGATCCACAGGGTGAGGTAGCGGTCCAGAAAGGCGAGTTCCTTGCGCGCCTGATCAGCCATAGTCTGCGCTCCAGTCAAATGATATATATGTAAATACGTATATACAAAAATAATCACCGCCTCGGTGACTTGCCAGTTGCCGCAGCCAAACGGTTGCGCTGCCAGCACCAAGGGGCTAGTTTAGCGCATAACCCGTCCACAGAGGGATCTCTTGCAGCGCTACCCCGCGATCCTGCGCAAAGCCGGCTGGGGTTTGTTCACCGTGGGCTTTGTCCTGGTGCTCAATTTCTTTCTCTTCCGCGTGCTCCCCGGCGACCCGGCCCGCGCCGGAGTGCGCGATCCGCGCCTGAGTCCGCAGGCCCAGGAAGCCATTGGTATTCGTTTTGGCCTGGACCGGCCGGTGATCAACTGCCTCGAGAGCATCAACCCCCTGCGGGCTGGCCCCTGTTTCACCAACCCCCTGGACACCCAGTTTTTCCGCTATCTCGCCAATCTGTCACAGGGCGAGTTGGGTTTCAGCTACCAGAATAGCCAGCCGGTGGCCGGCCTTCTCAAGGAACGCCTGTGGAACACGGTGCTGCTGCTGGGGGCCGGGCAAGTGCTGGCCATCCTCCTGGGTGTGGTGTTGGGGATGGTGGCGGCGTGGAAGGCGGGTACCTTCATCGATCACGCTGCCCTGGTGGCCAGTCTGCTGGCCTGGAGCTTGCCCACCTTCTGGCTGGGGATCACCCTGCTCTTCTGGGGCAGCGATCTGGGCCTGCCCATTGGCGGCAAGAGCACCCCTGGCCTGGATGCGGCAAGTGGCTGGGCCTCGTGGGTGGACCTGGCCCGCCACCTAATCCTGCCCACCCTGACCCAGACCATTGTCTTCATGGCCGAGTACATGCTGATCATGCGCAGCACCCTGCTGGAGGTGTTGGCCCAGGACTATATCCTCACCGCCAGGGCCAAGGGTCTGAGTACCTTCCAGATCCTCAAGGATCATGCGCTGCGCAACGCGGCCCTGCCCCTGGTGACCCTGGTGGCCCTCAACCTGGGCCTGACGGTGGCCGGAGCCATCCAGATCGAGACCGTCTTCTCCTGGCCCGGGCTGGGCCTGGCCACCTTTGAGGCGGTGACCCGGCGCGACTATCCCCTGCTGCAGGGGGTGTTCCTGCTCTTGGCCCTCAGCGTAGTCTGCGCCAACGTAGGCGCCGAATTGCTCTACGCCTGGCTCGACCCCAGGGTGCGGGACAAGTAGTCCATGGATGAGTCCTCCTGGGATTTGCTTCGGCGCAACCGCCTGGCCTTAGTGGGCCTGGTCCTGCTCGCCAGCGCCCTGGCCGCGGCGCTGCTGGCCCCCTGGCTGGCCCCCTATGCCCCCGACCAGGCCGGCAGCACCGGAGGGTATGCCCCTCCTAGCCTCGGCCACTGGCTGGGCACCGATGACGGGGGGGGCGACGTGCTGAGCAACTTGCTCTATGGGGCCCGCGTCTCGCTGCTGGTCGGCTTCTTCGCCGCCTTCATCTCCGTGGCCATCGGCGCCCTGGTGGGTCTGGTGGCCGGCTTTTGCGGCGGCCGCACCGAAAATGCGCTCATGCGCCTGACCGATGTGGCCCTGGTCATCCCCGACCTGCCCCTGATCATCGCCCTGGTGGCCCTCACCCGGCCCCGGCTGTTGAATATTATTCTGGTCATCGGCCTGGTGGGCTGGGCCGGCACCGCCCGCCTGGTGCGGGCCCAGACCCTGGCGGTGAAGCAGCGCAAATTCGTGCTGCGGGCACGGGCCATCGGCGCTGGCAGGGCCCGGCTGATCTTCCGCCACATCCTGCCCCTGGTGCTGCCGCTGGTGATGGTCAACGCGGTGCTGGTGGTCTCCCTGGCCATCCTCAACGAGAGCACCCTCAGCTTCCTCGGCCTGGCCGACCCCACCCTGGTCAGCTGGGGGCAGATGCTCAACTTCGCCTTCACCCGGGGCGCCATGAGTGCGGGCGCCTGGTGGGCCCTGGTGCCTCCTGGCTGCGGCATTGTCTGGGTGGTCCTGGGTTGCACCCTGCTGGGCCAGGGGCTGGAGCAACTCGTGGTGCCCCGCAACCAGGCCCATCATCTGACCCTCACTGCTCCAGCGCCCGGCCCGGTCCTGCCACCTCATCCCGATCCGCCGCTGCTGCGGGTGAGCGACCTGAGCATCGAGTTTGCCGGCGCGCCGCCGGCCCGCGCCGTGGATGGGGTGAGCTTCGAGCTGCGGCAGGGGGAGGTGCTGGGGCTGGTGGGGGAGAGCGGTTGCGGCAAATCCACGCTCTTGCTAGGCCTGATGCGTCTTTTGCCAGCAGGAGGGCGTATCGTCGCCGGGCAAGTCGAGTTTGAGGGGCGGGATCTGGCCCGGCTGGGCGAGGCGGAGATGAACCAGGTGCGCGGCAAGGAGATCGCCCTGGTTTTCCAGGGCGCCATGAATGCCCTCAACCCGGTGCGCCCGGTGGACGACCAGTTAGGTGAGGCGCTCCGGCGCCATTTGCCCGGCCTCGACCGCGCCCCCCGCCAGCGGCGCATCGCCGAGTTGTTCGATCTGGTCGGCCTGGCCAAGAGCCGCCGGGGCGATTACCCGCATCAGTATTCGGGCGGCATGCGCCAGCGCGTCATGATCGCCCTGGCCCTGGCCTGCCAACCCCGCGTCCTCTGCGCCGACGAGCCGACCACTGCCCTGGACGTGGTGGTGCAGGCGCAGATCCTCCAGCTTTTGGACCAGCTCCGCCGCGAGTTGGGACTGGCGGTAATCTTAGTAACCCACGATCTGGGCGCGGTGGCCGAGCTTTGCGACCGGGTGCTGGTCATGTACGGCGGTGTCTTGGCCGAGCAGGCCGAGGTGCAGGCCCTCTTCGATCAACCGCGCCATCCCTACACCCGGGCCCTCTTGCAAGCAGTGCCCGATCTCTCGCGTCCCGGCAACCCGCTGGTCACCATCCCCGGGTACCCGCCCCGGCCCGATGCCTTGCCGCCTGGCTGCCGCTTTGCGCCCCGCTGCAGCCAGGCAGTCGCCCGCTGCCATGCCGAGGCGCCCCGCCTGCATGTCCTGGGCGCAGATGCAGCCGCCTGCCATCTGCTGGAAGAAGAAGGGCAGACATGACCGCCTTGCTGGAGGCGCGCCAGGTGCGCAAGCTCTTCCCGGCCGGGGGCCGGTCAGGGCTGCTCTGCGCGGTGGACGGGGTCAGCTTGGCGCTAGAGCCAGGCCAGGTGCTGGCCCTGGTGGGGGAGAGCGGTTGCGGCAAGTCCACCTTAGCCCTGATGCTAGCCGGCCTGGAACGAGCCACCGAAGGGCAGGTCTGTTTTGCAGGGGAGGATATCGCCGGCTTCGACCGCACCCGCCTCAAGGCGCTGCGCCGGCGCATTCAGGTGATCCTCCAGGACCCCTACGAGAGTCTCAATCCCACGATGAGTGTGGGCCAGTTGGTCGCCGAGCCGCTGCTGGTGCATGGACTGGCGGAGGATCGCGCCAGCCGCAATGCCCAGGTAACCCAGGTCCTCGAAGCGGTGGGTTTGACGCCGGCCGCCGACTTTGTGCACCGCCGGCCGCACCAGCTTTCCGGCGGCCAGCGCCAACGAGTGGCTATCGCTAGCGCCCTGGTGCTGGAGCCGGTGCTGCTGGTGGCCGACGAGCCGGTCTCCATGCTCGATGCTAGCATCCGCGCCGGCATTCTCAGCTTGCTGGCCGACCTGCGCCGGGAGCGCGGCATCGGCATGCTCTTCATCACCCACGACCTGGCCTCGGCCGCCTTCCTGGCCGACCGGGTAGCGGTGATGTACCTGGGACGTATCGTCGAACTAGGTCCGGTTCAGGCGGTGATGAGCGCCCCGCGCCATCCCTACACCCGCGCCCTGCTGGAGGCCATTCCGGTGGCCAACCCGCGCCAGCGCCGGCCCCGCGCCCTGCTGGGCGGCGAGACCCCCAATCCGGCCCAAATCCCGGCCGGCTGCCGCTTTCATCCCCGCTGTCCCCTGGCCCTGAGCCGCTGCGCCGAATTCGATCCGCTCCTGACCTTAGCCGCCCCTGGGCATCAGGCGGCCTGCCTGCTGGTGGAACCCGCTGCCGGGCAATAAAAAACCGGCCTCGGTGGCAGAGGCCGGTTCGGTTGCAGCTGCGCGAGGCAGCACTTTCACTTGGCGGTCTGAGCCGCCAGTTCCTCGTAGGTCTTCACCTGGCGCAGGTCCCGCTTGAAACGGAAGTTGAGATCCACTTGTTCGACGGGCTCGTCGCGGAAGTTGTAGCGGATACCTACCTCGGGGATCTCAAAGGTGACTTCGGTGACATCGCTGTGGATCACCGGGAAGAGGATATAACCCTCGGTGGTCTGCCCGGAGAAACAGAACTCGTCATCGGGGTACTGGGAACGCTTGAGCATGGCGCGGCGCTCGGCCAGCCGCTGGTAGCCCAGACCATTGAAGGCCTGGGGGAAACGGCGGAAATATTCCTCAAAGTCGTACCGTCCCCACGGGTAATAGACGCGGCCGTTGCTGGCGTGTACGACGGCCTTGAGCGGGTCGAACTTGACCTTGGGATATTCGTAGTTCTTGACGCTGACCTTGAAGATGGAGAAGCGCTGGGGCGACTGGCCGGTGCGCGGGTCTTCCCAGTCGCCGTAGGTGAAGGCATTGGTGGCCACCTCGTCAGCCGGCCCCTTGCTGTCGGTGGAAAGGGTGGGAAACTGGCGGTTGAGTTCCTCGTCGAGCATGGGCCGCACCGAGACTTCGAGGCGGTTGAGAATGAAATTGACCGACCCGTCGTCGTGGACCTCCATCTGGGCACCGCTGGTGGCGGATTGCTGCGCCTCCGCCTGGAGGGGCTGAAAACGTCCGGGAACCTGGTAGTAGCCGCAGCCGGCCAGCAGGGCCAGGGCCAGGGGCCAGGACCTGCGCGGAAGTTTATTAAACACTCGCATCGACCGTCTCCTCTCAGTTCTCCGGTGATTCGGCCTGCCGCCGGCGGGCCACAAAAGCCTGGAAACCTTCCTCATCCACATGGATCTGGTCAGCATGGCGCTGGCGCAGGCTGGCCAGGTACGATTCGAAGAGCGGCGCTGCTTTTTCCTCCTGCAGGTCCCGACGGATCTTGGCCTGCCACTCGGCCAAGCTCGCCGGGGTGGGGGGAGGCGGAGGGTAGCTGGTCTTGTGGGCCTGGTAGAAGGTTTCCATTTCGGCCTCGGAGACCGGCACCTGCCGGAGTCCCTGGTGCTCCCACAACACCTCGATGACTTTCTGCTCGCGCAGGCGTTGGCGCGCTTCCTGCAACTGCGCCTCAATGCCCTGCTCCTGGATCTCTTTGGCCAAGAGCTGGTCGACCAAGTAGGCCCGGGTGACCTGCAGGCTCAGCACACCCACGGCATTGGGCGTTCCCTGCTCAATCTGTGGTAGCCCCTTGAGGGTCTGCTGGTACTCACCGATGCTCCAATCACCCAGCTTGCTGCGCACCAGCCGCATGGCCGGCGGCGGTGGTGCCGATGCCAGCAGCCGCTGCAGGGCGGTGGTGTCGAGGCGCACCTCGTATTTGCCGACCAGGAATTGCAGGTAGGCCAGATCGGCGTCGGCCTGTTTCTTTTTGGCCAGGGCTTGCTCGACCAGCTGCCGCCGATCTTGGAGCGAGACCTGACGCTTGTCGGTCAGGGTCAGCAGGAAATAGGCCCCCGCTGATTCGATCAGTTCCACCGCACCGATCTCCTGCCCGAAGAGGGAGGTGAGCCGGGGGTCAGTGAGGGCCAGGGGATTGAGCCAACCCAGGTCTCCGCTGTAGATCTGGCCTTTTTTGTCTTGCTCGATAATGAGCCGGTCGAAGGCCTCCCCCTTCCTGGCCCGCTGCAGCACCGCCAACGCCAGATTTCGGTCGCGCAGCACCAGGCGGCTGAGGCGGATCTCCCGGTCCGCGCCCCGTGCCGAGAAAAACTCGGCCAGCTGAGTATCGTCCCAGGTTAGCTGGTTGCCCAGCTCTTTCTTCATCAACAGCTCGATCTGCTTGCCCCGCTCCCAGGTTTGCAGGGCCTGGAGGACCTGGGGGGTGTTATCCAGGCCTTGCTGCTGCCCTTCGAAGAGCAGCAGCTGACGGTCGATGAGCAGTTGGAGCTGCCGCCGCCAGTCCTCGAGGGAGCGGGCCCGGGTTGCGCCAAGGCCCAGTTTTTCGGCGGCCGTATTAAAGTCGGCGTCGGTGATCTGTACCGTGTCCACCCTGGCCAGCACTACCGGCGCATTGTGGGCCGTCTGTCGCTGGCCACAGGACCAGCACAATAGGGCGCTAAGGGCCAGACCCAACCCCTTAGCGGTAAAGATATTCCTCATCCAGCCCCACCTCCTCCCCCGCCCTGGTTTCAGTAACCGGCGCCTCGACGATCGGCGGGACGGCCGCCCAGGCGCTCGTCCTCGATACCGGCGAAGAGTTCCACAAAAGCGGTGGTATTGCTGACATTCAGATCCTTGAGATTGACATAGCTAAGATTGTTGACCTGGAACCCGAGGTTGGCGATGATGCTGTAGCCCTGATACTGGACCCGGTTGGTGTATTGCATGGTGAAGACCTTGCCGGTGAAGTCGTCGACGTATTCGGGCGGCAGCGGATCGGGTTGTTTGACGCCGTTGCGAAAGAAGATGGTCTCCACCCCTACCTCTACCCGGCTGCGAGTGAGCACCGGGAATACCGCGCTGAGGGATAAGATCTCGCTCAATTCATTGACCGGCAACTGGGCGGCGCGGGCCTGGGTGCGCTTGCGCCACATGCTCTTCCAGCGGGGGATCAGGGTGAGGGTGGGACCCACCTTAAAGGGATAGTCGGCTTTGTTGATCAGCCCCACAAAGGTGGTGTTGTCGACCAAATCCTTGGCGTCGCCGCGCTGGTGGTAGTTGTCGAAACGGAATTTGTTCCTGAAGGTCAGGTTATCGCGGGTGTAGGTATACCCCACGAAACTCTCGTTGATCGTGGTGTTGCGGGCCAGCAGCGGATCGTCGAAGGGCTGCAGGCCACCCACGGTCCCGGGTCGCTGCACCCACTGTACCAGGTTGTCGGAAATATTATCTCTGACAAACTTGAGGTTGTGGAAGAACTCCAGCTTGCCCATGCGCGGCATGTCGTATTGGGCGCTGAACAGGAAGTACCACAACTTGCTCCGCTCCTCGCTGGCAATCAGCCACTGCCGGGTGCGGCCGATGCTGAGCGAGAAACCGGGGTACAGTTCGCCGCCGGCGTACATATTATAGCCTCGGTGCCCGAGGCGGTAGGGAAAGTCTGCCTCTTCGTCGTTCTCGAAGCGGTCCACTACGTTGTTGTTGTTCATGTCCACCCCAAAGAGGAAGTCGGGGGGATCGACGTAGTGGCGCAGGAAAGGCTCGTCGTAGTCGGGCTGGCGGTTGGAGTTTTCGTTGAAGTCGGAGATCAGGTCGTTGTTCTCGTCTAGGCCGGGGAAGACCGAGTTGTCGCCGCCGCCGCCGCCGAAGCGCGGCCAATCAACGGTGCGGTCCTGGTCGTCGTTGTCGTCGATGTACTCGAACCAGTTTTGGCGGGCATTTTCATAATCAACAAAATCGTTCTGGTCGGTGATATAACCCCGGGTGGTGTAGGAGGGGTCCATGCTAAAGAGTTCGCCGTAGCCGAAGAGCCGTCCCTGGTGCTTGGTAGCGTTGAGGTACCAGGCATCCGCCTGCTGGTTGCTCTTGCTGAGGTTGCTAAGCTTTTCGACGTTGATGTTGGGGTAGCGATAGTACTGGGTGTTGCGGGCGAATTCACCCCGCACCTCAAAACCCAGCACATCGTCCATCTCGACGGTGACACTGGCAATCTGATTGGCTGAGGGCAGCCCGTAGTCGAAGCTGACCACCCGCTGGTTGGTGTTGTCGCGCACGTTGCCCTTGGCGCGGGCCACCGGCAGGAAGATGGGCTGGGCGTTGATGTTGGTCTGCAGATTGGAGGTGATATCGACCCGGTAGTCATTGGAGAGCACCAAATCGAAGTGTACCTGTTTGCTCACCAGCGGATCGGGAACGACGAAACGCAACAAGATAGGCGCCTCCTCCAGCGCCTCCAGGAAACCTTCGCGCTGGCGGCCCCCTTCGATGGAGGGTTTGACCGAGGTGCTGATCAGGCCGCTGGTATCGCTGGCTACACTCATCTGGGCAGAGAAGTACAGCGCCCCCGAACCGTCGCCCGGCGAGTCGTCGGCGATGCGGAGGACGATCTCGGTGACATTGCCCGAGTTCTGGCTGCTGGTCAGCAGGCCGGCCAGCGAGGTTTCGGCAAAATCGGAGCGGCTGGAGCCAAAGCTGTTGTTGACGAAGGTGGCGCCCAGGTTGATGAAATCGCCGATCTGGGCGGTGCTGCGCAGGCCGATGAAGTTGGTGTAGTCGCTGCGCTGATCGCGGTCGGACTGGCCTCCAGCCAGGCGCACCGGTTCGCTGACCCGGGACATGAGGATGGTGCCGGCGTATTTATCGGACATGAAGTCCCACTGGATGCCGTTGAAGCTGGAGCGACTGAAGGTGAGCGGAGTGAGGGTGGTGCGGATATCGTCGCCGATGGTCAGTGAAGTGGTATATTGGCCTTTGGCATCGGAGGCGACCACCAGGTTGTTGAACCAGCTGCCGAAGCGGCCGTCCTTGAACACCGTGCTGCCGAAGGCCAGGGGCTGTTCCTGGCGCCACTGGTAGATGCTCCAGCCGCGGGTGACCCAGTTGCCGAAGATGTCGTACTGGCCGCGGCCTTCAAGCTCGGTGCCTACATAGCGCTGGTAGGGGGCGCGGGCGTAGTTGGTGTACTTATAGCCCCCCCAGTTATAGATGTTATAGAGATCCTGCGGCACGTACCACTTGCGCAGGGTGGGAACGAGCGGATCGAAACCTTCGATCCTCACTTGCGCGGTGGCGCCGCGCTCCCTACCCGGTGTCGCCGCGCTGCCGGCCATGGCCCAGCCCAACAGCAGGGCCAACACCCACCCCCAAGATATGAATCTGCGCATGACATCCCTCCCTAGAGTACAGATGTTAAGATATGTCCTTATCCAGATGAGCTGGGCAATGGCCCATATTCCGGCTCAATAAGCCACAGCCACGGTGTGGACCTGGGCGGTTTTCCCGGCGTCGGCCTGCACCGAAAGTCTGAGCAGATAGAGTCCGGGCGGCACCCGTTGGCCGTCGTTGTTCTTGCCGTCCCAGGCTAGACTTTTGGGGCCGCTGAGGTCGCGCTGGGCATGGAGGCTTCGCACCGGGGTGCCCGCCAGATCGTGGATGACCACCTCCACCAGTACCGGGCTGGTGGCTTTTAATAAGATGTACTCGAGCTGCAAAGCGTCGTTGATCTGGTCCCCGTTGGGCGTGAGGACGCCGCCGCCGGAGAGCTGAATACCGGTGAAGAGCTGGTTCTCGATGAGGCCGCCGACCACTAGAGTGTTGGTGTCCACCTGGGGATCGGCATCGGCGCCGATGATCCGCTGGGGGAAGGCGTCCGACTGGCTGTCGCCCACCTCGCCGCGAAACTCGGTCCCCGACACGGCCACCAGGCAATCGAAGGTCACGCTCACCTGCTGGCCGGCCTTGCTCACCCGGTTGCCGGCAAAGGTCACCTCTAGCAGATTGTCCTGCTGCTGCTGGGTGAAATCCTTCACCTCGACCCCGTCAACACTCACGGCGGTGGCCGTACCCTTGAAGGGGGTGGTGATCAGCACCCTGTCAAAGCCCCGCCGGTTGGTCGAGATCACACTTCTGAGGTGGTAGGTGAAGCTGTTGGTCCGGCCCAGGGTGGCGGTGGCCGGGGTGATTTCGCCCACTACCGAATCGGCGATGGCCGGTACGGTATAGGCGAAACGCAGGGAGTCGATCTGGGCCTTGTCGTGCAGGCCGTTGGAGATGAAGCGGAATTCGTACTGCAGATAGCGCCGGTTATCGGGCGAGCTGAGCGAACCCTCCAGGGAGGAATAAGGCGGGCTCCAGGGGCTCCAGTCGCGGGCGTTTACCCGCACCACTCCGGCATAGGAAGGGTCCAGGGAGCGGTCGAACTTATCCTTGGCCACTTCCTCGTATTCGCCCGGAATGCCGGTCTGCTTGTAGTAGAGCGAATCGTTGGCGACCGCACCGGTCTTGGTGCTGAAAAGCAGGCGCGCCTTGGGGTCGATGTTGGCGCTGATCTCCACCGGCCCAAAATTGGCCGGCTGTCCCAGGTCGATCACCTTGGAGATGTAGTGGGCAAAGGGCGTGACCCCCACCCCGAAGATCTCCATGTCTCCCATCTGGAAAGGGCGCTCGCCGGTGCTGCGCAGTTTGAGAAAACGCACCGACTGGGGACTGAAGTGTACATCCAGCTCGGGGGCACCGTGGGAGCGATTTTGGACAATCAGCGAATAGATGGGATCGCTGCCGACAAAGTTCAGGCTGTCCCCGTCGTTGGCGAGGATCTCGTAGCCGCGCAGGGAACGGTCGTTTGAGGTGAGCACCCCGCGCAGCATACGAATGCGGGTGAGGACGAAGACTGCCCCCAGGTCCAGGCTCAACTCGGCGCCGTTGGGATCGTTATAAACCCGCCAGCCGGTGGTATAGTCATCGTCGGTCAGCTCGCGCAGGATCTGGTTGGAACGGGCCGCTGCCGCCGACACCGAAGTCACGGCGCTGCCCCCCAGCTCCTGAACACGGGGCAGGAGATTTTGGGTGGAATCGGCCTCCAGCGGACCAAGGCTCCCTTGCACCTGCTCAAGGGCGTTGAACACCAGGGAGTCAGAGGTCCAGGGCCGCCCCTTTCCCCCCAAGGTGAGATAGTTGACAGCCAGGGTGCTGGGCGGGGCAATCAGCCACGCCAGAACCAGCAACAGGATGGTAGGAGCAACCATGGGGATCTCCGCGGTGTAGCCTGCGAGTATTAGGTATTAGCCCGCTTCAGTACGCCACCGGCAGCAAACGTTCGACGGCCTGGGTGCGGGAATCGCCCGTGATCTCCACGTGCACCACATAGGTGCCCGGACTGACCAGCTGGCCCCCCTGGTCCCGCCCATCCCAGTTGAAGGTATGGTGCTGGGCCAGGCCCGGCCAGGCCAGTTGGCTGACCATCCTGCCCGCCAGGTCGTAGATGGTCACCTGCACCGGGCGGGGCGAGAGCAGCTTGAGCGCGTCGAATTCGAGGCGCATCTCATCTCCCACGCCATCGCCATTGGGGGTCAGCACTGCCGGCACCATCGAGACGTTGGTCAACAGCTCGCCGGTGATAGGCAGGCTGACGGAGATGGATTCGCTGGCCACGTCGGTGCTGGCATCCCCCTCGTCCACCCGCTGCAACACCGCTTCTCCCAGCTGGGTGTTGCTCAGGAAAAGGTCGAAACGGGTGCGGTTCTGGAAGATGGTGGAGCGGAAGGAGAGTTGGACCAGTTCTTCGGATTTGACCGCCGAGGGCAGCGTGAGCACAAACCCCTCGGCAGTGGGGTCTACGGTCCCTTGGACGTCCTGATCGCCGATCTTCAGATGGGTGAAGGCCACCGGGACTGAGGCCTTGAGAGTCAGGCGGTTGAATCCCTGGGAGCGGCCACCGAAGGTGGGGCGGGTGAAGTAGGTGAACTCTTGGGCCTGTCCCGGCTTAACTTGTGGGGGATAGACCTCACCGGCCGTCTGGATGGCGATGGGGTTCTCGTAGTTCAGGTGTAGGGCGCGCAGGGTGGCCGTAGCCTGCGGATCTTCGGAGAGCAGCCGGACCTCAACTTGCAGATACTGGCGCGGCGAGGGCGACTTGAACAGCTCATCGGAGCGGGTATAGGCCGGGCTCCAGATGCTCCAATCGCTACCGATGGACTGGAGGGTGTCCACCGGCCCGCGCTGGGTGGCCGGGGTCTTCTCCCACTTTTTCTGGGTGATCTCCTTGCCTTTTTTGTCGTAGTAGCGGGTCTCTTCGACCACCTCGTTGCCGGTGCGGGTGTAGACCTCGAGATGAGTGCCGGCTGGCTGGGAATCCTCCCACTCGACCGAGGCGGTGTTCCGGATGCCCTTCAGGTCGAGGATGGGCGAACGCAAGCGCAGTTCGGCCGGATACCCCTCGCCGTAGAACTGGTATTCACTGATCAGGCCGAAGTTGCGGTACAGGCCGTGGGTTCCCTCCCGCTCCCCTCCTTCTGCCGTGGAAGGGTAATAGTGCTGGATGTAGCGAACCTTTTGCAGCGGGAAAGCGTGGTCGAAGTTGCGGGTTTCGATCTGGTTTTCTGGCAAGTTGGGCAGAAAAGCGATTTCGTGCCAGCGCAAAGTGCCGTCCGGGGCGCGCGAGCCATCCGAGGCCAGCACCCGATACCAGAAAAAGTTGCCATAAAACGAGCGCAGTCCCGAGGGGGCGCTGGCCGGCTCGCCGACCACGCGCAGCTGGTCGAGCCAATAGAGAGCACCTAGATCGAAAATGATGCGGTTGAAGACATCCTTGCCGGTCTGAGTCTGGTGGAAGGTCTGCAGTGCCCAATTGGTGACGATATCACCGTCGACCATGCGCTCACCGCCCTCCAAAACATTTTGCAGATCGGTGATCAGATCGATGCTGCCGCCGCGGTCGAGCAGGCCCAGGGCTACGTTGTCGCCGATGGTCTCCACCTCCACCTCGGTGAGCTGGAAGCCGGCGGTGCGTTGGGTGGCCAGGAGGCGCAGGGCGCGGACCGAGCTGTGTTTGAAACTCAACTCGATCACGTGTGCCTTGTTGAAGCCAAAGGTTTCGGAATGGCTAAAAACCATGGTGCCGGGAATGGGCACCAGCGCATTGGTGAAAAACTGTTCGCCGGTGGAGAGCAGCACGTTGAAAAACTCGAGGGGGGGGCTGTCCTCGGCAAAGTAGAGCCGGACCTTTTCGGCGGTTACCAGGCGACCCAGGTCCACTTCGATCCACCAATTCTCCAGCGGGTCGCCCTCCTGGGGAGCCCAGCCGGTCTGCGGGTCTCCGTCGACCACCAACCCGGCCTGGGCCTGGGTGCTGCCGGCCTTGAAGATGCCCGCGAATTTCGCCGCGTCCAGCGCCGCGTTGGTGTGTTTGCGCACCGGCACCGGCACAATGCCTTGGTCGGTCAATTCTACTACGCCGCGGGGGATGGACCAGGTGCTCCACGACTCGGGGGTATCAAAAGAGATCCGCTCGGCCTGAGCTACCGTCCACCATCCAGCCAGGAGCGCCAAGGCGGCCGCTCCCAGGGATCTCATGGGTTTCATGGGGGTTATCCTGGGGTCTTAGTAGACCACGCCCACCAACTGGGTCTGTGTCTCTGAACCGGTATCGGTGTCCACCGACAACCGCACAAGATAAAGGCCCGGGGCCACCCGGTTTTTGTGGTCATCCAGCCCGTCCCAATGGATTTCCTGGGGGCCATTGAGCCCAGAGGACCGCTGCAACCGACGCACCACTTTGCCTGCCAGGTCGTAGATGGTAAGTTCCAGGGGCACGGGGTGGAGGGCCCTGAGAAGGATATAGGTCACCGTTCCCTGGTCATTGACGCCGTCGCCATTAGGTGTGAACACGGCGGGGACCGCGCGGAAATCGAGCACCAGCTCACTGCGCAACGCCCCGTGCACGGAGAGGCGGTCGGAGTCGGCAGCCGGGGAGGCGTCACCGGGAATCACGTCTTGGCCCAGAGCACTGCTCTGGCTGTCAAAGACCTTGGCGAAAAAGGTGGTGCCGTAGACGGTGACCAGCGTTTCGAAGGAGATGCGCAGCACCTGCCCCGAGGTGGAGATTCGCCGGCCGTTGAGTTGGATGGTGAGCCGGCTATCGTCCCCGTCGTCCACTACGGTATAAGCAGAGGCCGGGAGCACCTCACCGTCCAGCTCCACACCTTTGAGCAAGGCCTTGAAAGGGGTCTTGATTTCGAGGCGGTCAAAACCAGGGGTCTCGGGGCCGAACTGGGATCTGATGTAGTAATCGAAGGTTTCCTCTTCTCCCAGAACCACGGTGCCAGGGGTCACTTCGGCGATCAGTTCGCGTCCCAGAGCCGGGGTCGAGTATTCGAAAGCGAAGGATTCAACCACCGCCCCACGCCGGGCATTCTGGGAAGAGAACAAGAGCCGGAACTGGAGGTAGCGGCGGTTGCCTGGGGAGAGTAGCAGGCCGTTGACGGTCTCGTAGGGGGCGGACCAGGGACTCCACTCGACGATATTATCCACAATTTTCCCCTTGTCGGCACCAACCAGCTTCTTGTAAGCCTCGGCCGAAGCAGGGTCGCCTACAGGCAGGATGGGCTCCTCGGCCCGGTCCTCGCCTTCAAAGATGACCGTCTTGCGGTAATAGATGCTGGGATCGGGGACGGTGCCAGTGCGGGTTTGCAGGACGACCTGGGTAGAAGAGTCGGTCTGGGTAGCAAGGTCGATCCGGCCGAAGTTGGCGGCGGCCCCCAAGTCGATGACCTGGGAGGCGAAACGGCTGGAGGGCGCGAAGCCGTCCCCGAACACTTCGGCCTCAGAGATGATGAATTCCTGGCCCGAGCGACTGATGAGGCGGATGAAACGGACGAACTGCAGGGGGAACTCGACCTCGATGACCGGCGTATCCTGTTCCAGGTTAGTGCGGATCAGCGTGGTATAGGCGATGGGGCGGTCGTCGCGGAGTTGATCGGGATTACCATCGTGGACGTAGAGGTCATAGGCCCGCAAGAAGGAATCCTTGTCGCCCGGGATGCGGATGCGGTTGATCGGCAGGATGGCGCCCAGGTCAATGATCATGGAGGTGCCATCGGGGCGGCGTTCGCGGGTGATCTTCCAGAAGGTGTCTTCGTTGCCGTCGGTGAGCAGGGTGGTCAGGTCTTCGGAACTCTGGGGCGATTCGATGCGGCCGCCGCGTTTGCGCAGGTCGGTCAGGGCGTTCTGCGCCGAGTTCACCGCCGATGGCAGGAGGGTCCTGGCGTTGATGGCCAAGGCTTCCGGGGTGCCCACGCTTTCCCAGGTAAGACCGGTGGTGCCCACCTGCCAAAGGTCCACCGCCCCGATCGGGCATGCCGCAGTGTACATGCCCAGCAGAACCCACAAGATCTTTTCAGACCAGCGCCTCATGCCATCTCGCCCGCTTCAAGAGTCAGAGAGATTGATTAAGAGAGGGGAGGGGAACACCGTTCCCCTCCCCTCGCGACACTAACCTCTATGGGGTAAAGAGGCTCAGATATCCTCTTTGACGAGGGTCTTGAGCTGGCCCCAAGAAGTGGACTCAACTGCAGTGCTCGTACCAGGGGCGGTCAGGAAAATATCGGGCATACCGCCGCTGTTCATGAACTGCTCAGACATGCTGAACTGCGCCTGCCAGAAGAAACCGTCCGGGCAACCGCCGTCGCACAGGTCTTCCTGGCCCAGGACGCCATTGGCATTGACACCTTCGTCGGCATCGTCCACTGAGATGGACATGCCGATGGTCTGCTCAGGAGCCAGCACCCACTTGGTGCTGGCATCCGGGCCGCCACTGACGGAGAGCGGGTCAAAGAGAATGGCGGAGAACTCGTAGTAGTACTCCTGGCCCTGGTTGACCATGTTGGCCTTGACAAAGTCGCCGGAGTGGGTCCACCAGAAGTCGAAAGCGCTCTGATTGAAGTTGCCCAGGGCACCGTTGTACATCTGTACCCGGGGGAACTGATCGGAGAAGCTCAGGCACATCTGGAAGGCCGGCTGCAGATCCTGGTCACCCGGAGCGGAATAAGGACCACCGCCCTGGTTATCCGGATCGAAGTGCACTTCGCAATTGTCGTCGCGGAAGGTACAGCTGGGGTTCTTGTCAACAATCAGGAAATCGTCGTGGGAATGGATCATCGCATACATGCTGTTCTTGCTCTGGTTCCAGCCAACGAGAATGTCGATGAACAGGTCATCGGCGTTATCAGCGCTGCCGGTGAGGGCATGCATGTCTTCGATGGTAACTTCAAAGCTCTTGTCCACCCACTTCCAATCCGAGTTGCTGCCATCAATGTTGGGGACGTTGGCATTGGGAATACCGACCGCGAAGTACAGGGGCACCTCGGCCGGTTCCTGGGCCCAGACACTGGCGGCTACCAGCATCGCGCCCAGAGTAAGAGCTAGGGGCTTGCGCATTGATTTTCTCCTTGAGAGAGCAGTGCTGAGTTGGGGTCAGATGGCAAATGGCCATCAAACTTGTTACCTTGCCACAAAGCCGCGTTACAGAGGTCTTTCACCTCCTTTCTCAGGTATATTCTTGTAGTCCTAGAACAACCTTAGGTGTTCTACGCTAATGGATGGCGTTCCTATTGTCAAGAATTTTTTAATGGTAATCTCAATAGGCTACGGAGACCAAACGCCTGATCACCTTGTCGCCGGCATCTCCCTCGATGCCTATTACCATTATATACATCCCTGGTGCGACCAGCTGGTCCCGGTCATCCCGACCATCCCAGGCCAGACGCTGCCGGCCGGCCTTACTCTCCAGTTCCACCACCCTGAGCAGGCGACTGGACAGGTCGTAGACATGTAAATGTAGGGGGCGGGGTTCCAGCACGTTGAGCAGACTTACCACTGCCACGGTCTGCTCATTGACGCCGTCGCTGTTGGGGGTGATCACCCGCGAGCTGAGATCCAGGCCGGCGAAGAGATCGCGGGTGACCGGCAGGCGAACTACGTTGGTGCTGCTCTCCACTTGGTCGGTGGCATCCCCCGGATCTACCCTTTGGCGCAGGCCGGGCCCCTGGCGACTGTCTTCGAGGAAGAGGTCGAAAAGGGTGGATTGGAGAAAAATGGAGGACGCAAAGCGCAATTCCACCAACTGGTCGCTGCGGACCGCTTGGGGAAAGGTCAACTGGAAGCCGGTGGCGGTGGTCTCAACAGTGGCAGCCACCGGCTGGCCTTCGAGGTAAGCGGCCGTGAAGAGGGTGGGAGCCGAGGTCTCCAGGCGCAGGCGGTCAAAGCCATTGGTCTGGCTGGAGCGCAGGAAGTAGGAAAAATCCTCAGCCACCCCGGGTGCTACTTCCACCGGGGTGATTTCGCCGACGGTGCTGCGGGCCAGGGGCGGGGTGTAGTTGAGCTTCAAATAATCGAGGGAGGCTGCTTTTTCCGGCGAATCGGAGGCCAGGCGCACGTCCATTTCCATGTAGCGCCGGGGCGAGGCGGATTGAAAGCCCTCCCCGGAAAACCCGTAGATCTTGCTCCAGGGGCTCCAGTCGCTGCCCACCACCAGGGAGGTGTCGATGGGGCCGCGGAAGCTGGGGATGAGCTTATCCCACTTCTTCTGGGTGACTTCCTTGTGGTCCTTGTCGTAGAAGGTGAACTTTTCCACCACCTCGTTACCGGTGCGGCTGCGGATCTCCACCCGGGTGCCAGGAGGGGTGTCGGCCTGCCATTCCAGGGAATTGAGATTTTTTATATCTCTCAGGTCGATGAGGGGCGAGCGGAAGCTGACCGCCTGCGGGTATCCTTCCCCAAAGATCTGGATTTCGTCGGTATCGCCGCCGGCGTGGCAACCGGGCACCACGGAACTGGAGCCGTCTTCGCCCAGGGTGACCACCGAGAAGCAGCCGGTGTCCCAGTATTTCCAGAAGATGCGCACGTAGCGGGCGGGGAGGAGGTCGAAGTGGTGGTCCACCAGGCCGCGCGAAGACTCCTCGCTGTTGGCGATGCCGGCGAAGTGTTTGGTCCAGATGCGGGTACCGTCCGGGGAGAGGGCGCCGTCGGAAGTCATGAACTCGTAATAACGAAAGCCCCAGCGGCGGCGCGAGACATAGTGGTTGGTGGTGATACCGCCGCCCCAGCCGGAACGGACCACCACCCCACCGACGATCCGCACCAGGTCCAGCCAGTACACCGCGCCCAGGTCGACGATGATATGGGCGTGGATGTCGTTCTGCCCGCGCGAGGCCCGGCCGTAGGACCACCGCTGGTACAGGTCGCCGTCCACCAGGGCCAGGACATTGCTCAGGGGGACGGATTCGGCCGTATTGGCCAGATTCGCGACCACATCCATGTTGCCACCCCGCTGGAGCAGGTTGAGGGCGACGTTGTCGCCGATAGCCTCCACCAGCACTTCTACCAGCTTGGCCCCAGGGATGTGTTTGAAGTTTTCGAGGCGCAGATACTGGATGGGGGTGTCGTCGGGGTGGGCTGGCACAAAGGTCACCTCGTGCAGGTCGTTTTCCTTGTAGCGCTCTTTAATGCGGTAGACCAGGGTGCCTGGGATCGGGGCGGCGATGTTGTCGGTTTGCGGTTCGCCAGTGGAGAGCAGCAGGTCGAAGAGTTCGAAAGGCGGGGCATCGGCGGCGAAGACCAGCGTCACCTTGTTGGCCGAGACCCCCCGGCCCAGATTCACCTCGATGAACCAGTCCTCGACCGAGTCCTTGGGGTCGGGGCTCCAGCCGGTGCTCGGATCGCCATCCATCACCAGGGCCGCATCCTGCGCGTTGGAACCGGCCTTGCGAATGCCCCCGCCGAAAAAGGCGGCATCGGTGACGGCGTCAACATTTCTTCGGACTTCCAGGGGCTGGACTCTGCCCTCGGGGGTCACCTGCACGGCCCCCAGCGGCAGTTTCCAGCGGTTCCAGTCCTGGGCCGTGTCGAAGCTCAGCTCTTCGGCCTCCAAGGCCAGGGGCAGGCTGAGGCCAGCTGCCCACAACAGGCAGCTCAGGGCGCGGGCATAGCCCAATGACCTGGCGGAAGACGGGAAACCTGGCATCGGGTGCTCCGTAGGGAAAGGGCTGGTGGTAGCGGGACAGTGGAACAATAACATATAAGATCGTATGCGAGAGCGGATCAACCAGAACTTACTATTTTGACAACCCTATCTCATTATTAGAGAAAATAGATCAGCCCTTTTTTCGGGAGGTAAGGTACGCCTGGAGGTGGTCTTCGTAGAGCTGGACCTGGCTGGCATACTTTTGGCGTAGGCGCTGGATGAGTTCGTCGAATTTCTGCTCGGCCAAATCCTGTTTCAGATGGAAGGAGACCCGGATCTTGCACTCTTCGAAGCGCATGGGCTGAGTGGGGGATTTGGCCAGCACCTTGAACACCGAGTAGCCCTGGGTGGACTTGACCGGCCCGACGAGTTGACCGACCTGGGCATGCTGGGCCTCAGCGCCCACCGCGCCATATTTATCCGGACGGGTCAATAGGATGCGCCCCCCGGCCCGGCGGATGCGGGCGCTGCGCACCGAGTAGCGGCGGGCCACCTCGGCCATGTCCTTGCCCTGCTTGGCCTCCTGCAGCGCGGCCTCGGCTTCCTCCCGGGTTTCGGTGAGTACCTCCAGGATGCTGATCTTTTCGGGCCGCACATAGATATCGCGGTGCGCTTCGTAGTAGCGGCGCAGCTCTTCGTCAGATGGATTGAGTTGTTCTTCCACCTCCGCCTGCCGCAAGCGGTCCATCAGGGCTTCCCTGCGGGTCTGCTCCACACCCTTCTGCACCTCCTCGGTCTGCCTGAAGCCAAGTTCTTCGGCCCGTTGGGGCAGCAGTTCCTTGAGGGCGAAGAGCCGGCGCACGTAGAGGCGCAAGTCCTCGAGGGTGTTGATCTCGGCCTGGTCGCGCTCGCTGAGCATGGCGTTCATGAACTGTTCCATGGTCCACTGGGTCTGGCCGGCGCTGAGCAGCACCCGGCTGCTCTCGCCCTTGTGCAACTTGGGCATTTCGGCGCCGGCCTCGCTGAGCCGGGTCAGCAACACCTGCAAAGCCTCCAGGTCCTCGTGCACCTGGGCGTCGGTGGCCAGTCCTTCTAGATACTTGAGGGTGGTCAGGCTTTCCTTTTGCTCAGTCATTGCCTGCTCGACGGCGGTGGCCACCTGCTCAAAGGACACCCGGCGCTCTTCGGCCACCTGCATCAGCGAGTAGCCGTCGGGCTCCTTGATGGGACCCAGCGTCTGGCCGATGCGGGCGCCGAAGATCTGCCGGCGCAGCAGATGGTTCTTGAAGGAGAGTCGGCTCATCCAGCCCAGGTCCCCGCCCTGGGGGGCGGTTTTGGGATCGTCGGACAGTTCGCTGGCCAGGGCGGCAAAGGACTCCCCGGCCTTCAGCCGGGTAATGACCTGCTCGACGGCTTCGCCGCTGTTGACCAGGATACGGCTGACCCGGCGCTCCTCGTCCAGATGGTGCTGGGTGAAGTAGGTGCGGGCTTCTTCCTGGGTTACCCCGCTGGTGACCTTGAGGATGCCGCGGCGGTACAGCTCTGCCAGCAGCAGTTCCTGCTCTTTCTGGCGGACGACCCCATCCACCCGCGGGTCGTGATCCATATTTTGGTCCACGGCGGCCATCACCATCAACTCGGTGTCGATCAGTCGCTGGAGGACCTGGCGTTCCGCTTCGGCCGACGCCCCTTCCGGATAGAGGGTCTTGAGTGCCTTGTCCAGCCTCTGGACCCTAAATTCCTTGTCGGCCACCCGGGCCAGGAGTTGGGGGTCAGCGGGTTTTTCGGAGCCGGCAGCACAACCGGCCAACAGGAGCAGAGAGAGCAAGAGCGGATAGCAGGCAGTCAAGGAAGAACCTCCGGTGACGGGTGCTGCGCGACGAGCAGAAATGATAGGCGCTGGCCAGCCAGCAGGCAAGCGCCTCCTTGACTTGGCCCGAAGGCAGAGATAAACTGTCCTCCATGTCTTTTTTCTGCTCGCTTTTGTCGCTCCTGCTGGCTGGCTGTGCCCGGGACGCCGGGATTCCCCCCCCTCTCCCCAATGTCGTGCAGTTTGTGGACGTCACCGCGGAGGCCGGCATCCATTTTGCCCACACCAGCGGGCGCTCGGGGCGCAAATACGGGGTGGAAACCATCGGCTCAGGGGCGGCGTTCTGGGACTACGACGACGACGGCAGGATGGATCTGTTCGCCGTCAACAGCGGGGCCCTCCCTGGGTACACCGCGCCTACCAAAGCCAGCGATGCCCTGTACCATAACCAGGGCCAGGGTACCTTTGCTGAGGTGGCCGCCCAGGTGGGCCTGGCGGATTCCAGCTATGGGATGGGTTGCACCACCGGCGATTACGACAACGACGGGGACCCCGATCTCTTGGTGACCAACTTTGGCACCAATGTGCTCTACCGCAACGAGGGGCGGCAGGGAGATGGCTGGCGTTTTGCCGACGTGACTGGGCACACCATCCTGGGGCAAGACCGCGGCTGGCACACGGGTTGCGCCTTTGCCGACTACGACCTGGACGGGGACCTGGATCTGTACGTGGCCACCTACCTCGACTACTCCTTCGAAGGCGACCTGCTCGACCAGGGGGGAAGGCTGCAGCGGCCGCGCCGGCACCTGGCGCCCACCGAATACCCGGGGAAGCGCGATTTCCTCTTTCGCAACGACGGGGACGAGCGCTTTGTGGACGTGACCCAGGAGGCGGGCATGTTCACCCTGGAGGGTCGGCAACTGGGCGTCCTCTTCCTGGATTTCGATGACGACGGCGATCCGGACCTGTTTTTGGCCGACGACGCCACCCCCAACCTGCTTTACCGCAACGAGGGCCAGGGCCATTTCACTGAGATCGGCCTGGCTGCCGGAGTGGCGTACAGCCGGTCGGGTAAACCCCAAGGCAGTATGGGGGTGGACGCGGCGGATGTGGACGGGGATGGCTGGCAGGATATCGCCATCACCAATTTCCAGTGGGAAGGCAGTACGCTGTACCGGAACCTGGGCCAGGGCCTCTTCCGCGACGAGTCGCTCGAAGCGGGGATCGGCCCACCCAGCCTGGCCCGGCTGGGTTTCGGGATCAACTTCTTCGACGCTGACAGCGACGGGGATCAAGATCTTTGGGTGGCCAACGGGCATATCGACGAGGACATCGAGCGCTTTGACCCCCAGGCCACTTATGCCCAGCGCCCGCTCTTCTACCTCAACAAGGGGCAAGGTCATTTTGCCGAGATCACTGACCGGGCTGGGCCGGGCCTGGCCCAGCCGGGTGTGGGCCGCGGCTCGGCGGTAGCCGACTATGACGACGACGGGGACCTGGATCTGTTCATCCTCAATTCGGGCCAGCGCGGCGTGTTGTTGCGCAACGACACCCCGCATACCAATCATTGGCTGGCCCTGCGCCTGCGGGGCACCCGGAGCAACCGCTCCGGATACGGGGCCAGGGTGGCCCTGCACGCCGGGGGGCAGGTGCAGCGGGCCGAGTCGCGCAGCACGGCCAGCTATCTGTCCCAGGACGATCCCCGCCTCTTTTTTGGCCTTGGCACCCAGGCCAAAGCCGAACTCATCGAGATCCGCTGGCCCTCGGGCGTGCGCCAGGAACTGCGGCAGGTGGAAGTGGACCGCGTATTGGAGGTGGTGGAACCCCGGGAGGAGACCGCCCCGGCGACCCTGACCCCGGCCCTGACTGCCCAGGTCGAACAGACTGCCCAGGATGCCGGCACCGAAAAGATCTGGCAGGAAGCGCCCCTGGCACTGCCGGCGGCGGTGCGCGGCGGCGAGGCACTGCCCGACCTGGGACCCCTGCAGGCAGGAGCGGAGGCGGGAGGGGCGCGCGGGCACCAATTATGGGGCAACGGCCTGCTGGCCCACCGCCGCTATGGGGAAGCCCAGACCCAGTACCACCGCGCCCTGGAGCTAGACCCCGGCCTGGCGGCTGCCCGCACCGGCCTGGGCAAGTTCTACACCATCCAGGGGAAAATCGACAGCGCCTTTGCCGCCTTCCAGGAGGCCAGCCGCCTCGACGAGCGCGATCCGGAGCCGCCCTACCTCATGGGCAATCTCTGCATCCGCCAGGGACAGTTGGATCGGGGGGCGCCCTATTACGAGCAGGCCCTGAAACGAGATCCCCAATATCTGCGGGCTTACGTCAACCTGGCCGGCCTGCACGCCCGGCAGACCGACTACGGCCCGGCGGTGGCCACCCTGGAGCGAGGTATCCAGGCTCTGCCGCGCAGCGTCGAGTTGCACCTGCGCCTGGGGCGCATCCACCTGGTCCAGGCCAAGTACTCCGAGGCCCTCGAACAACTGCGCCAGGCCCTCCAGCTGGACCCAGGCAACGGCGAGGCGCTGGAGCTGGAGGCCCAGGTCTATCTCCAGCAAAAGGATACCGGCGCTGCGCTGCGGGTCTTGCGCGAGGGACTGGCCGGCGATTCCACCAATGCCACCCTGCGCGCCCGCTTGGGGGTGCTGCTCTTTGAGCGGGGCGAGGCGGGTGAGGCGGCCACCCATCTGGAGGCAGCCATCCGCGCTAACCCCGACGACGCCGAGGCGTACTACGCTCTGGGTCAGGCCTGTCTGCGCCGGGGCGAAGGGGCCAGGGGCCGCGAACTGCTGCGTTATTTCCAACTGCTCCAGGACAACCACCAGAGCCTGCTCGACCACAAGACCGCCATCGTCCTCAATCCCAGCGATGCCGAAGCCTACTACAACCTGGGGGCCGTGTACTCGCGCATCGAGCGCTACGAAGCCGCCCGCCAGTCCTATGCAGCGGCCCTGCAGCTCAATCCTCGCCACCGGGACGCCCGCAACAATCTGGGGAATATCTACCTGCGGCGCGGGCAGGTGGCAGCGGCCATCGGTGCCTACCAGCAGGTGATCGGCATCGATCCCCAGTACACGCGGGCCTACAACAACCTGGGCAACGCCTACCTGTTCGGCGGCCAGCAAGGGCCGGCTGCCGAGGCCTTTGCCAAGGCCATCCAGTTAGATCCCCGCTACGCCCGGCCCCATTCCTCCCTGGCCAAACTCTACCAGCAACAGGGCCGGCACGCCGAGGCCGAGGCCGAACTGGCCATCTACCGCCGTCTGGCCCAAAGCGACAAGGAGCAATGAGCCAGGCACTGCCTTCCAGGTCGCTGTGCCTGGCTCTGGCACCCGAGATCTGGCCACCCGGCCTGTGAACCGTATATTTTAAAATCTACCCCGGCTTTCAGCTCTCTGGAGAAAGGATCGGATTCTTTGCGCCCTAACCTCCCTTGCCTGGTTCTGGTGCTGACCCTCTGGCCGCTCTCGGCCTTGCAGGCCGCGCCCCGCTACACCGAGGTCACCCGGGAGGCGGGCATCGGCTTTGTCCACCACAACGGGGCCGGGGGCCGCAAGTACGTGATCGAAACCGTGGGGCCCGGCTGCGCCTTCTTCGACTACGATGGGGATGGCCATCTGGACATCTACCTGGTCGACGGCGCCGAAACTCCGGGCACCAAACTGCCTGAGCAGCCCATGCACCGGCTCTACCACAACCAGGGCAACGGTCACTTTGCGGAGGTGACGGCCGCCACCGGGGTGGGCAACACCGGGTATGGGATGGGCTGCGCTGCGGCCGACTACGACAACGACGGGGATCAGGATCTCTTTGTGAGCAACTTTGGCCCCGACGCCCTCTACCGCAACGACGGGGGGCGTTTCACCGAGGTGACGGCCCGGGCCGGGGTGAGCGACACCTTGTGGAGCAGCAGCTGCGCCTTTGCCGACGTGGACAACGATGGACTACTAGATCTGTATGTGGCCAACTACCATAACTTCTCCTACACCAACCACAAGGTCTGCGCCGAAGGGGGCAGCGGCCTGCAGCTTTACTGCGGCCCCGAATCCTTTGACGGAGTGCGGGATTTTCTCTACCACAACGAAGGGGAGGGGATCTTCAGGGATGTCACTGCCCAGGTGGGACTGCTCAACACCACTGGCAAGGAGCTGGGGGTGGTCTTCGGGGACGTGGACCGCGACGGGGACCAGGACCTGTACCTGGCCAACGACAAAACCGCGAATCTCTTGTACCTCAACGACGGCACGGGCCACTTTGAGGAAAACGCGCTGCTGGCCGGGGTGGCATACAACGGCGACGGCAAGGTGTCGGCCGGCATGGGCGTAGACATGGCGGATTACGACGACGACGGCTGGCTGGATCTCTTTGTCACCAATTTCCAGTGGGAGACCAATACCCTCTACCGCAACAACGGCGACGGCACCTTGGTGGACCACACCTACGACGCCAACCTGGGCAAGGACAGCATCCCCTACCTGAGCTGGGGGACCCGCATCTTCGACTTTGACAACGACGGCGACCGCGATATCTTTGTGGCCAGCGGCCATCTCGAAAGCGATGTGGAAAAGTACGAAAACACCACCTTTCGCCAGCTCAACCAACTCTTCGTCAACGACGGGCAGCACCGCTTTGAGTTGGAGCACCAGGTGGCGGGTACGGGCCTGGCCATCAAAAAGGTGAGTCGGGGCGCGGCCTTTGGCGACTACGACGACGACGGAGACGTGGACATCCTGGTGGCCAACTGCGCCGACTCGCCCGACCTGTTGCGCAACGACGGGGGCAATGGGAATAATTGGTTGAGGGTGAAGCTGCAGGGCACGCGCAGCAACCGCGACGGCATCGGCGGCATCGTCGAGGTATTCAGCGGCACCCTCCACCAGTTGGACCTGGTGCGCAGCGGAGCCAGCTTTCTGTCGCAGAGCGACCTGCGCCTCTCCTTTGGCCTGGGGCAGCGCACCGCCATCGACCGCCTCAAGGTCACTTGGCCCAGCGGTCTGGTCGAGGAAGTGAAAAACGTGCCCATCAACCGGGATCTCACTTTGGTCGAGGGCAGCAATTGAGGGGTCTGTGGCTCATCCCGGCGCTCTTGTTGGGTGCCTGCGACTCGCAACAGCCGGCCCCCCCGGCGCAGCCTGCCGCCCCGGCCAGCCCGCCAGCGCTTATCGCCCCGGCGGCCGAAGCCCCGGCCCCACCTATCCCGCAGGCGGCAGCGCCCAGCCCAGCCCAGGTGAAACTCCAGGCCGGCCTGGAGCTGGCAGCTAAGGGACGCTACACCGAAGCGGTCGCGGCGTATCAGCAGGCCGCCCAGCTGGCCCCCGGCGATTTTCTCATCCACTACAACCTGGGCAATGCCTACGCCCGCCAGCTCGACTACCCCCGCGCCATCCAGGCCTATTTGCGGGTGCTGAAGCTGGATTCCACTCAGGTGTCGGCCAGGCACAACCTGGCCGGCCTGTACGTGCGGCAACTCAACTACGCCCAGGCCATCATTGAGCACCGGAAGGTGCTCAAACTCGATCCGAACCACCTCTCCACCTACCGCGATCTGGCTCATATCTATTTCACTCGCGGCGAATACCCCCAGGTGGAGACCCTGCTGGCCCGGGGCCTGAAGCTGGCACCAGAAGATCCGGAGTTCTACTGGATGCTGGGCCGCATGCGCGCCAAGGAACTGAAACACGAGGAGGCGCTCAAGGCTTTCCAACGCACCGTGGCCCTCGACAGCACCGACGCTGAGACCCTGGTGGAAATGGCCAAGACCCTGATCAAGCTGGAGCGCACCCAGGAGGCGGTGGACACCTGCAAGCGCAGCATCGCCCTCAATGCCCAGGGCAAGGACGCCTTCTTCATCCTGGCCGACGCCTACCGCCGACTGGGCAAGAAGGACGAGAGCCGCCAGGCCCTGGAACATTTCAAGGCGCTGGACAAGGAGGAGGTGGAGATCCGCAAGCAGCTGCGCATCATCGGCAACGACCCCGACGACCACGAGGCCCGGGCGATGCTGGGGTTGCTCTACATCCGCCAGGGAAAACTCGTGGAAGCAGCCGAGGAGTACCGCCAGGCCGTCCACCTGGCCCCTGACAGCCTGCGCTACTACAACAATCTGGGCAATATCTACCTGCGGCTGCGCGACTACGACCAGGCCGTACCGGCCTATGAAGAAGCGCTGCGCCTGGCCCCCGCTTACCCGGAGGCCCATTACAACCTGGGACTGACACGGCTGCACCAGGAGCAGTTCGCCGAGGCCCAGCAGAGCCTGGAAAAAGCCCTGCAGCTGAGCCCGGACAATGCCGACGCCAGTTATTACCTGGGGTTGATCTACGCTCGGAGCGGGAATTTTGCGCGGGCGGCGGCGGTGCTGGAGCAGGCGGTGCGGAGCCGGCCCGAGTTCCTCGACGCCCGCCAGAAATTGGCGGTTTCCTACCTTAAGCTGGGGCGGTACGAGGAAAGCAAGAAAGAGGTACAGGCCATCGAGGAGTTGCAGAAAGCGAATGCCGACAAGGTGCCCGCCAGAAAATAAATGTCGCAACTCAGATCAGCAACGACGATCAGGAAAGACGTGTTGACGCATTTAGTTGTCGCGAGGCCAAGAAAAATGATACGCAGAAGGGTTTGTGAGGCTGCGGCCGGGGCGGTCCTGCTGCTGGCCGGCTGTGGCCAGGGGGAGCTGAGAGATGATGAGATACTGGCCCGGGTGCAGGGCAAGGCCATCACCGTGGGGGCGTACCGCCAGCAGGCGGCCAGGGTGCCGGCTGAACTTCGGGAGCAGCTGGATCCCCAGCGCTATGTGCAGGCCCTTATCGACGAGGAACTGTTGGTGCAGGAGGCCAAACGCCGGGGCCTGGAACAGGCCCCCGAGGTGGAGCGGGCCTTTCAGCAGGAGGAACGGGTGCTGGCCCTGCGCGAACTGTACCGCCGCCAGAACATCGAGGTGCCCGCCGCACCTGCCGAAGAAGAGCTGCAGGCCTTCTTTTCCAAGAGCCCGTACAACCGGCGGGTGCGTTTCAGCCTGCTGATGGTGAAAACGCCCGAGCAAATCCCGCCCCTGCTGGCCAAGCTAAAGGGGGGTGCCAAATTCGACTCCCTCTCCATGCGCCACTCGCAGGACGCCCGCATTCTGGAGCGCAAAGCCGACATGGGGTACCACCGCTGGGGCGAGACCATGCCCTCACACGCAGCCCTCACCGAGCGGGCCTTCTTCATGAAACCCGGCGAGATCGTCGGCCCCCTGAAAGTGGCCGACGGGTACTTCCTGATCAAATTGACCGATGCCCATCCGGTCAGCCTGGAGCAGGAGCGCGAAGTCGCCGTCCAGCAGGTGATGCAGGAAAAACTGAGTGAGCGCCTGACCCAGTATTACGCCAGTCTGGGGCAGCAGTACGCCCTGCAGCTAAACGAAGCCGGTTTCCAGGCCCTGGCCGCCGACTGGGCCGCCCAGGCACCCCCGGAGGAGACCCTGGGCATGATGTCCCATGCCGGCCACCAACTGCCCGCCAAGCAGCCGGCCCCTTCCCGACCGAAGGCGGCAGCCAGCCCTCCGCTCGACCCGCAACAGACCCTGGTCACCTACCAGGACGGCCGGCTGACCATCGGGCAGTGCCGTCCCATGTTGCAGGCCGATGCCCCCCGCAACCCGGAGGCCCTGCGCAATTATCTGCTCAACCAGCTGTGCCGGCAGATGCTGGCCCCTCTGGAGATCGGCAGACTCGAACTGCTCAAGACCCCGACCCTCCAGGAAGGGCTGGAAAAGACCAAGCGCCGGGTACTCATCCGCCAATTGCAGAGCCAGATCGCCGCCCAGGTCTCCCAGCCCAATGCCAACGCCGTGCGCATCTATTTTGAGGAGCACAAGGACCACTACACCTTGCCGGCCCAGGTGGAAGTGCGGCGGATGAGTGTGGCCGATGCCCAGGAGGGCCAACAGGTGCTCCAACGCCTGCAGGCAGGACCGGACAGCCTCTCCCTGGTCATGCAGTTCGTCTCCCTCAGTTACGGCCCCAGCGCCCTGCAGGGAGACAGCAAGGTGGCCCGGGCCCTGCAGGAGGGGGCGGTAGGATCGTTCCAGGGTCCCTTCTACTCGGACACCGGCTTCTTCGTTCTCCAGATCTTGGGCCGGCACCCCGCCCAGGTGCCGCAATTCGAAACGGTGCAGGAGCAGGTCAACGCCGATCTGGCCCAGGAACAGGGCAATTTATTTTTTCAGGAATTCCTCAAGGATCTGAGAAATCGCAACGCCCAACAGATCCAGATCAACCAGGAAAACCTCCAGCGGCTGGCCAAACCTGCCAAGGAGAGTCCCGCATGAGCGGCGTCGCCCTTCGCTTCCAGCGGGGCTATATCATCGATGCCCGCCATGACGCGCTCTGGTTCCTCTCCCTGCCCTTCATCGCGGTGGCCCTCGCGCTCTTGGCCCATCGCTACCTGCCGGGCGGGGCGCTGGTGGCGGTCACCCTGTGGATCACCGTGCCCCACTTTCTGATCACCGGGCTGCGGGTATACGGCTCGCCGACCGAGTTCACCCGCTGGCGCGAGCGCTTCATCCTCAGCCCCATCCTGCTCATCCTCTTTGCCTTTGCCCTGGCGGTGTACGCGCCGCTGACCCTGGTGTTGCTGGTCACCTTGTGGGACCACCAGCACAGCATCATGCAGCAGTACGGCTTTGCGCGCATCTATGACTTCAAAGCCAAAACCGGGGGGCCGCGGGCCGCCAAGTTCGACCTCTACTTCAACTGGGTCTTCTTCGTCAACATGGTGTTGGTCTCGCCGCTCTTCTCCACCATCTGGGTGCGCATGTTACACGAATGGCACCTGCCGGTCAGCGCCGCCGGGGTGGAACTGGTGCACCAGGTGTCGTGGGCAGTGACCATCACCTACGGCCTGGCCTACGTGGGCTATATGATCTGGTGCCTGCGGCGGGGTTATCCGCTCAACCCCCTCAAGTATCTGTTTCTGTTGTCCAGCTACTTTCTGTGGTACTTCACCAGCTTCACCAGCGAATACCTGATGGTCTACGCCGTGGCCCACCGCCTCATGCACGGCATCCAGTACATCGCCATGATCTACTGCTTCAACCGCAACCTGGTTCAGCGCACCGGCGGGGACTCCTCGCTGCTGACCTACCTGGCCAAGCCCGGGCACTTCAAGATCTTCCTGTTGCTGTGCGCCCTTTCGGTATTGATCTGGCTGGCCCTCACCGAGGGGGCGATCCGCGACCTGGGTTTTGGCCTGGTCGGCTACAGCGAGAACTTCGATCTCTTCAGTTATTCGCTGGTCAGTTCGGTGGCGCTGATCCACTACTGGTTCGACGCCTTCATCTGGAAGGTGCGCCGACCCGAAGTGCAGCAGGGCCTGTAAGCGGGGGGGATCATGAACCTCGGTGCCTATCTGCGCTCCCACACGACGCTCTTCGCCATTCTGCTCCTGGTCCTGGCGGCGGCGGCCTTCGAGCGGTACCTGAACAGCACCTACCACTACCTGCAGCCCCGCAACAACCCGCGCGGGGCCCCGCAATTGCAGGGAGCGGCGCTACAGGATTTGGCCGGGGTGCTGCAGACCCTCTATCCCGAGGGTGCCGAGGCCAACCTGGCCGCCGGCCAGGCGCGGCTCGAACAGGGCAAGCTCCAGGAAGCGCGGCTGTTGCTGGAAAAGGCCCTGGAGGTGGATCGGCGCAACCAGCAATTGCTCTTCCTCTACGCCCGGCTGCTGCTGGACCAGGGAGAATCTCCGGAGAAGGTCAAGGCAGTGGTGGACGAACTGGGCCGTTACTTCCCCCGCTCGCGGGACAAGATCGAGGAGTACTTCAACCAGGCTTCGAAAGGGAAGATCAGCTTCGAGGCAGAGGGGCCGTACTGAGGGGCGTTAGAAGCCGCAGATGCCCGAGACGCTGGCCCCGTAGGAGAGCAGCAGATCGGCCATGGCCGCGTCCTGGGAGTAGGTGGTGAACATCAGGGCGGAGTTGCCGTAGCGGTCCTGGGCGTGTACGTCGGCCCCGGCGCCCAAAAGATAGCGGGCCACATCGAGCCGGCTCTCATTCACCGTCTCCATGAGCGGCGTCATCAGCGTGCCCTCCGGCCCGGGCAGGGGTTTGCGGGTAGTGGAATCGACCTGCACCTCCACCCTGCCGGTGCGATTGGGCTTGGCCACCGCCCGTTCGTTGAGGTTGGCGGAATATTCCTCGACCAGCACCTTGACCAGGTCGAGGTGGCCCTTCCAGGCGGCCAGATGAATGGCCTGGCGGCCGTTGTCCTCCAGCTGCATGAGCGGATCGGCACCGGCGGCGACGGTGGCGCGCACGCCGGCCAGGTCGCCTTTGCGGGCGGCCTCGTCCAGTTCAGCGCGCAGTTCGCGGCCGCAGGAGCACAGCAGGGTAGTGAGCAGGGAGAGTAGAATCAGCGTAGGCATAGACAATAATAGGGTAGATCTTAGGATACTCAGGAGCGCAGAAAATGTCAAAACACTTCCCTGGGCGAGCAGCGATCAGACGTCTGATCCTACTATGGATGGCCGTGCCGGTGATCGCCGGCTGCGGCCAGGACCCGGCGGCCATCGTGGTTTCTGAACCGTGGCTCAAGGAACCGATCCCCGGCCGGGCGGTGGCCGCCGGGTTCTTCAAGATCGAGAACCGCGGCAGCGGCGAAGAGGTGCTGCTGGGCCTCGAGTGCCCCGACGCGGCGGCCGTAGAGATGCACGAGATGTTCCACGAGGGTGACATGATGAAGATGCGCAAGATGGAACAGTGGGCCATTCCCGGCCACGGCAGTCTGGCGCTGGCCCCCGGCGGCGGACATCTGATGTTCCTGGGCCTGCGCCGGCCGCTCAAGGATGGCGACACCGTCCAGCTAACCCTCCACTTCAAAGGGGCCGGCGACCGCACCCTCTCGGTGCCGGTAAAAAAACTATGACCACTTCCCGGATCGCCCTCATCCTGGCCGGACTGCTCTTGGTGGCCGGCTGCGGCGGGCAGCCCCCGTCCCCGCCGCCCAACGAAAAGCCCGCCCTGCAACGCTTCCCTTTTGGCGGGGATTTCGCCCTCACCGACCACCGGGGCGCACCTTTCCGCCTGCAGGACCAACGCGGCAAGATCGTCCTGCTCTTCTTTGGTTATACCTCGTGCCCGGACGCCTGCCCGACGACGCTGATCCGGCTGGGCCAGGCACTGAAGCTGCCAGACGCCGACCGCGGCGACGTGCTGGTGGTCTTTGTGACCGTAGACCCGGTGCGCGACACGCCCAAGGCTCTGGGGGAGTACCTGGCCAACTTCTCCCTACCCGCAATCGGGCTGAGCGGCAGCGATACCGAAGTCCACCAGGTGGCCACCCGATACGGGGCCTCGTACAAACGCGGGGCGGATATTGCCGAGGGCGGATATCTTATGGACCACACCGACCGGATCTTCCTGGTCGACCAGCAGGGCGCCCTGCGTTATCTCTTTAGCCGCGACGATACCCCGGAACAGATCGCCGAACTGATCGGCAAGCTGCGCTGAAGCATCTCTTTTTGGAGGTCAAAATGGATACCGATCCGCAGGCCTTTCGCCAAAACGGCTATGTCATCCTGCGCAACGTGGTGCCCCCGGACCAATTGGCCGCCTTGCGGGACTGTTTTGAGACGCTGGTCGAGAAGCAGAAGAGGATCTGGGCAGAGCGGCGCGGGCCCACTGATCCGCCGGGGGGCGTCTGGGAGACCTCGGCCCAACCCCGCCTCGTCTTTAATGAAGTGATCGACTCCCAGACTGCGGCGGCCGGGGATTTCTGCCTGCACGACCACACTCTGGGAGTCAGCCGCCGGCTGATGGGCACCCCGGAGGCCGCGGTCACCGCCATGTTCCTCATGTGCAACCCGGTGCGCGACCACGGCCCAGCCACCTGGCACCGCGACGTGGGGCCGGGGCATCCGGCGCCCATCGACGGCCTGACCGAATACATCCACCACTTCGGGCCGGCCTATATCCAGTGGAACATCGCCCTGTGGGAGGACAGCGTCCTGTGGGTGGTGCCCGGCAGCCACCTGCGGCGCAACACCGAGGCGGAGGCGCGCCAGCTGGCCGCCGATCCCAAGGTGCCGCTACCCGGCGGCCTCCAGGTGGAGCTGGGGCCAGGCGACGGGGTGGCCTACACTATCCCCATTCTCCACTGGGGCAGCAACTACAGCGCCAAACAGCGGCGCATCGTGCACCTGGGATACCGGGCTTTTGGCGGCGAGGCCTTCTCCTATGTACACTGGCGGCACTGGGACGGGGATTTTGTGCCCCATCTTTCCGCCTCGGCGCAACGGACCTTTGCCCGGTTTGACCAGTTGTGGCAGGAGGAGCACTGGCAGTTCGAGGCGATCTTCCGCGCCGCGATCCAAAAGGACGCCGCGGGGTTTGCGCAGGCCATGGCGCAACTGCACCCCAGCGCCTCCGGGCGGGCGGTGACATTGGTGATGTTGTCGAAGGTGGCGCGGCGCCTAGCAGAAACCAAAGCCATCGAAGCCCAGGGGCTGCCCGCAGCCGAAACCGCCGCCAAAATAAAATCATTGTGGTTCGGCTCCGAGGTGTTCAACGAGTGGGCAGGGCGTTTCTCGCTGGCCGATGCCGAGCACCTGGGCGCCCGTTTTGCCGCGCTGGACCACCGGCTCCGGTTGCCGGCTGCGCAAGCGGCACCCGGCTTCCAGGGACCACCCTCGGAGTACGAGCCCAATGCCATGCCCGCCGGCTTCGGCATGGAGGAGTTCGTCTCCACCTGGTAGCTGCGCGGCATATTAGCTGATCCGGTATTTCTCCAGCGCCTCGCGGTCCAGGGTGACTCCCAGCCCGGGGGTATCGGGAACGAGCAGGGCGCCCTCGCTGAAGGGCATGGGTTCGGCGGTCAGGTCGTCCTCGCGCAGCAGGTGGCCGATGATATCGCTGGGCAGGGTGCAGCCGGCAGCGGCGGCGGCGTGTACACTGCTCATGTCGCGAATGCCCAGATCCATGCCGGTGCCGCGCCAGGTGGGGAAACCGGCC
>SICG01000159.1 GCA_009691525.1 Candidatus Latescibacterota bacterium
CACCAGGGCGGGAGAGGAGGGCGGGGCTTTGCGATGGCTAAATTGACCATTGACTGCTGCTTGCGACATGTTTTTGAGGCTCCTTCGCCCGTTGGGTTAGACACTAATTAGACCAGGCGAGTTGTCTCATCCAATGTAGGCACACAGGGTTACGTCTGTTAAGGTGGAGTATGCGGGTAACTTGCAAAGAGGAAAGACACTTACGCCGTGAGTGCTTGTCTGGCAACAAGTTGCGGAGAACCGATTTCTCGCCCTCATAATCCGTTGGTCGTAGGTTCAAGTCCTACTGGGCCCACCATATTTAATTATCTCTTGAAAAAGCGGTTGCGAGTGATCCCCCATGCTCACAGCCGTTTTTTTGCGCCCCAAAGCGCGAGTCCCGCGACCGCAGGGCTCGTTCAGCCGGCACTATCTTGCCCTCCTGCTTGCTTAATCCCTTGACAATTCCCCAGCCTTATTGTTGAGTGTAGATGTCGTTTGGGCTGGGAGGTGCGCGGGATGTTGGATAACCTGACTTGTTTCAGGAGGCGCAGTTTTGTCTCCATTGATGCCGATAGAAGTCGCGTTCCGCCGGCTGCGGCGGGCGTTCTGGTGGTCGCTGGGCCTGGCCATGGCGATCCACCTAACCCTGCTACTGGCCCTGGTCACGGTATTCAGTCCCCAGGGGGTAAGGATCCCCGAGCCGGCCAAAGTCAAGTTCTTCTCCCGGCGCGACCCCACCCTGGCCAAACCCATGGAGATGCGCAAGGTACCCCAACCCAAGAGACAGTTGGTACGCCGCCCGCTCCAGCCCACTGCCGCACGTATGGATCAGGTGCGGGCCACCGCTGCCTTCGACACTCGTGGCCTAATCGCCAGCCAGTCCCCGGCCGGCAGCCTGGTCAACCCCTCTGCCCTGGGTACCAACCAGTCGCTGCCCGGACCGGAGTTGGCTCCCCCTCTGGGCATGCCGGGCGTGGGGCAGGTCGCGCGATCTCCCGAACAACGCATCGACATGGACCTGGAAATGCTGGACATCAACAGCATGGACACCGGCCGCTATCGGGCGATGGTGGTCCAGGACTCCCGCGATCCGCAGAAGATCAAAGGCTTCGTCAAGGTGGCCAGTGTGGTGCCGGTGCACATCAAGAACAGCCCGCAGGTGGCCTCCGGGATGGGCGGGGCCGGCGACCAGAAGATGCTGCAACTGCTCTGCGACGCCCTCAACTCCTACACGGGTCTGCAGGCCGCGTTCGCCGGGGATTTCACCTATGACGACACCCGCATCCTCGAGGTGCCCGTCATCTGCCGCCCTCTCGACACCCAGAACAGCTTCTCCGACCGCAACATCCTGCCCAACGAGGCCGAGGTCCAGAACATGGCCAAGTACCTGATGGCCGGGGGCTTTCCCCTGGGCGCTATGCCGCCGCAGTTCCTCGAAGGCCTGGAGAAGTACGGCGGTCTGGTCAAGGGCCGGGACTTCTGGGAGGCGCGTATCCCCGATGAACATCCCATCTACACCGCCTTTTTCGACATCCTGGGGGGAGTGCCTTCGGGGAACTACCCTGGCCGCAACGCCAAATGGGACGGCCCCTATGCCCTGATCGGCCAGTTTCTCCAGGGCCGGATCATCAGCGTCTACGCCCCCCAGGGTTTTGGCTGGGACAACTACCGCCACAACGGCGAAACCACCCGCCAGATGCAGATGGCCGTCAACATCGTCATCTACGCCCTCACCCAAGAGGGCTCCATGACCCAGCGACTCATGCAAATGGTGAACTGAGATGCGACTGACCCCACAGCAGCAGTGCTTCTTCGCCGATTTCGGCTACCTCGTCTTTCCCGGCCTGATGGCTGATGATGTCGACTGGATTATCGCGGAGTTCGAGCGCACCTTCCGCGAGGCCGGCCTGATACACGAAGGCACCCAGCGCACCAGCCTGCACCAGTGTATGGACCGCAGCGAACGCCTATGCACTCTGCTGGACGACCCGCGTATCAACGGTGCCCTCACCGGCCTGCTCGGGGAGGACTTCAACTACCTGGGCAGCGGCGGAGAGTTCTATGTGGGCGGAGGCATGTGGCATCCCGATTGCGGGGCCAAACCCATGCCTTTTGTGAAGCTGGCCATGTACCTGGACCCGCTGACCAAGGAGACCGGCGCCCTGCGGCTGGTCCCCGGCTCGCACCTGCAGGGCCGGCAGGGCAACCTGGACACCCAGGCCCTGTGGGGCCTCGACCCCGAAGAAGTCCCCTGCGTGGCGCCCGACAACCAGCCCGGCGACGTGGTGATCTTTAACCTCAACACCTTCCACAACTCCCTGGGGGGCGGCCCGCGCCGGCGCATGTTCAACATGGTGTGCTGCGCCCGCTGCCACACCCCCGAGCAGCTGGCCGAACTGGACCGCAATGTAGCCCCCGCCAAGGGTCAGATCTACGGCGAGTTACTGCGCCGCACCCCCACCCCCCAGCGCCTGCGCCACCTGCGGCAGGTGTTGGACCGGGAGGCGCTGCTGGCAACCTGAATGACCCGCCCGGCACTGCGTTTCGTCTTGGCGATCTTCCTGCTCGTCCCCGCCCTGGCCGGGGCGACGGAGCAGCTGGTGGTGTGGGGCCTGAGCACCCAGAGCGAATGGGACCGGGGTACCCAGGTGCTGACCGAAACCTTCGAGCAGCGCTACGGGGTCGAAGTGCAAACTTTTAGTCCGGGCAGCTTTGACGAGCAAAAGGTGCTCAGCGCCATCGCCGGGGGCGTGGCCCCCGACCTGCTCCCCCTGGGCGCGTACGCCCGGGACTGGATGGCCCGCGGCGTGGTGCGGCCCCTGGACGCGTTCATCGCCGACGACCAGGCCCGCGCCGACGGCATCCGCCTCGAAGATTTCTACCCCGCCTCCCTGGAACTGGTGACCTTCGACGAGCATATCTATGCTCTGCCCGACTGGTCCATCGGCTTCGGTCTCTACTACAACAAAGACCTCCTGCGCGAGGCCGGCCTGGTGGACAGCACCGGCCAGGCCAAGCCACCCGCCACCTGGGAGGAGTGGTTCGCCTACAACCAGCGCCTCACCCGCCGCGACGAGCGCGGCAACATTGTGCGGATAGGGTCCTACCCCGGCCCCTACCTGCCCTCCCTCTACACCCTGACCTTGCAACAAGGAGGTTCCTTCATCGGCGAGGGAGGCCGCAGCTGCCAATTCCAGACTCCCCAGAGCCTGGCCGCCCTCTCCTGGTTGGTGCGTTTCGCCGATTACTTCGGGGGCCGGCAGCGCCTCGACGCCTTCAAGTCGGCCCAGGCCGCTGGCCGCGATCCGCTCTTCACCGGCGAAGAGGCCATGCGGGTGGAGGGGCAGTGGTACATCACTAATTTCGCCCGCTTCGGCCCAGACATCGATTACGACGTGGGCCCCACCCCCCACCTAGAGGGTCACCCACAACTGGACTTCCAGCTCACCACCACCTGGGGCATTCCCACCGGCGCCAAACATCCCGAGCTGGCCTGGGAATTCCTCCGATGGTATCTCAGCCCCGAGGCCCAGGAACTCAAAGCGCGCGAGACCATCGCGTTTACGCGCAACCGGGGCCATCCCTTCACGCCCTTCACCACCGCCAACCGCCGCATCAACCAGACCATCGCCGAAAAATATGTCCTGCACAACCCCGTCTTCCCCGAGAAAACCCGGCGGGCGTACGGCAAATTTGTCACCAGCCTGGAGGGGGCAACACATCTCCATCCAGTATTGAGCCCGGTGGGCCAACTGCTCAACGACGAACTCAACCGCGCCTACGAGCTGGCTTCCTGGCACCGCCAGCCCCCAGCAGAGGCCCTGAATGCCGGCCAGGACCGGGTGCAGCAGGCCCTCGACCTCTACTTTGAGGAGGAGCACCTGCCTCTGGTGGACTGGCAGCCGCTCTCGCTGGCCGGTGGTATCCTGGCCCTGGCCCTCTTGTTAGGGGCAGGGTGCCAATTCTGGCGGCGCGTGCGCTTCCTGGGCCACCAGCGCCGCAGCGAAGCCCTGGCTGGCCTGCTCTTCGTCTCCCCCTGGGGTGTAGGTTTTGCCCTGCTGATGGCCGGCCCCCTGGTCCTCTCTCTGCTATTGAGCTTTGCCCGGTACAATGTATTGCGCCCGGCCCGCTGGGTGGGTCTGGACAATTACACCCGCCTCTTCACCGCCGACCCGCTTTTCTGGAAATCTCTGGGCAACACCCTCTTCATGCTGATAGGTATCCCCCTGGGCATGGCCATGGGCCTGATCCTGGCCCTGCTGCTCAACCGGGCCCTGCGCGGCCTGGCCTTCTACCGCACCCTCTACTTCCTGCCCTCAGTGGTGCCGGCAGTGGCTTCGGCCCTCTTGTGGGTGTGGATCTTCCACCCGGCCGACGGTTTGGCCAACCGCCTGCTGGGCTGGTTTGGAATCGCCGGCCCGCTGTGGCTGCAGAGCGAGGACTGGGCCAAGCCCGCCATCCTGCTCCACGGCCTGTGGGGGGCTGGCAGCGGCATGATCATCTGGCTGGCTGGCCTCAAGAGCATCCCCGAGCACCTGTACGAGGCAGCTGCCATCGACGGAGCCGGCCGCTGGCACCGGCTGCGCTACCTGACCCTGCCCCTCTTGACCCCGACCATCCTCTTCAATCTGATCATGGGCACCATCGGCACCCTGCAGATCTTTGCCCAGGCCGTGGTGATGACCAAGGGCGGCCCCTTGGATGCCACGTTATTCTATGTCTACTATCTCTTCAACAATGCCTTCGCCTATTTCCAACTCGGCTACGCCTCTGCTATGTCCTGGGTGCTCTTCTTCCTCATCCTGGCCCTCACCCTGCTCCAGCTCAAACTCGCCTCCAGATGGGTCTACTACGAGGGGGAAAACCGCCCTTGAACGCCCTGCTAAAAAAAAGACTGGGACTAGGAGGCAGACACCTGCTCTTAAGCGCCGGTGCCCTGGCTTTTGCTCTCCCCTTTTTCTGGCTACTGAGCAGCAGTTTCAAAGAGCACGAGGAGTTGAGCTCTCCCCGCTGGCTGCCCGCCTTGCCCGCCAGGGTGGAGTCCTCCCCCTACCTGGTCCCGCCCCCGCCCCTGGAACGCCCCGAAAACCTGCCGGCCGCCATCTGGAAGGAGGTGGCGCCGCTGCTGCTCCAGCAGGTCGAAGCCGGCCTGCTGGCCCTGAAACATCCGGGCCTCCAGGCCACCCAGACTCCAGCGCTGCTGCGCGCCCTGGCCCTGGAGACCACCAGAACCTTGCTCGTGCGGGCCGGCCCCAGCACCACCCTCAAGCGGGCAGACGAGATCGTGGCCGGGCTGTTCCAGGACCAGCCGCTAAAACAGGCTGAGATCACCCTCATCTGGGGCGAGCGCAGCACGCGCCTGCTCGCTCTGCCGGCTGGCACTTTTGCGGCTGCCCCGGACCTGGAATTTCCCCCCGCCCCTGCCCAGCCGGCCGACCTGATGCGGGCCACCTGGAACGCGGGCGCCCAGGTCATGGGCGGCTACCGCTGGGAAGAGCAGTTACAGCAGCACTTCTCCACCCCCCAGGAATGGGAGATCTTTGTGCTGGGCATGGGCGACCTGTTGTGGGAAGGGACTCTGGCCCCGCGCGGCCCACACCGCGCCCAGCGTTCCCCCGAGGAGATGCTCGCCTACCTCTGCCCCCAGCTCAATCTCGAGTTGCTCGACTACGCCTGGAACAAGGTCTATCCCCAGGTGCTGCTGGGCGAGCTGGTGGCCGAGATGGCCGATGGCCGACAACAGATTTTGGGCCGAGCCGACACCACCGACCAGCAAGGCGCCCTGGTCTGGGGCCCGCTGCTAAACGCCCAGGAGCGCCCGGGCCGACAGCTCTGCTATCACTTCGACCAGGACCAGGTCTTGCGCCTCACCCTGCTCCTGCCCGACTCCCTGGACCCGACGCAGATCCGGCGCCTGGTGCTGCCCGTGCGCGGGGACCGCTCCTACCATGACCTGTACCTGGAGCTGGACACCGGGCACGACCGTTACGGGTCCAGGGCGCCCTTTGTGCTGGAAAACAGCCGCTGGATGGATGCGCTTTGGACCTTTGGCGAGCCCACCCTGCGCGAGCAGCGCACCGTGTATTATTCGGCAGCGCTCAGCTCCCTGGACCGCATCGGCCCTTCGCGCGCGCGCTCCCTCACCCTGGAACTCCGCCAGACCTCCTATGCCTCGGTGCTGCTGCGTCGCTTCACCAAGAACTACACCGGCGCCCTGCTGGCCATGCCCTTTCTCCACTACCTGCGCAACACCCTGATCCTGGTGGTGCTCAATATCCTGGCCCAACTCCTCTCCTGCTCCCTGATTGCCTATGGCTTTGCCCGTCTGCGCTGGCCCGGCCGCGACTGGGTCTTTGGCCTGATGCTGGCCACCATGATGCTGCCACCCCAGGTCAGCATGATCCCCCAGTTCCTCGTCTGGCGGGGCCTGGGCCAGTACGACACCTTCCAGCCCCTTTGGCTACCCTCTCTCTTCGGCTCGGGTTTCTTCATCTTCTTGATGAGACAGTTCATGCTCACCCTGCCCAAGGATCTGGAGGAGGCCGCCCGCATCGACGGTTGCGGACATCTGGCCACCTACTGGCACGTGGTCCTGCCCCTGCTCAGGCCACCCATGGCAGCGGTGGGCATCTTCCAGTTCATGGCCACCTGGAACGATTTCCTGGGGCCCCTGATCTATCTCAGCTCCGAGGACCTGGCCCCCCTCTCGCTTGGGCTCTTCCGCTTCCAGGGCAGCCACTATGTTTCGGCGGTGGGCGAGGTGGGCCTGCTGATGGCCGCGAGTTTGTTGATGACCCTGCCAGTGATCCTGCTCTTTTTCTTTGCCCAGCGCTACTTCATCGAGGGCATCACCTTCACCGGCATGAGAAACTGAGCTTTGACAAGGCGCAACGCCCCAACGCATGGGGCTTTGCGGGGGATGGGCAGGGGAGGGTCAAAGGACGCATCATGACCATCGGGAGGAATAGAGATGAATGCTGAATTGCAGGGCAAGGTAGCACTGGTCACTGGCGCAGGCTCGGGGATCGGCCGGGCCACGGCCCAGGCCTTTGCCCTGGCCGGCGCCCAGGTGGTGGTGGCTGACGTGGACCCCAAGGGAGGGGAAAAGACCGTGGCGCTGATTGCCGGTGCCGGGGGCCAGGCCCTCTTCGTGCAGGCCGACGTGACCCAGGCTGCCCAGGTGGAGGCCCTGGTCGGGCAGGCAGTGAGCGCCTACGGCGGGCTGGACTGCGCCTTCAACAACGCCGGCATCGGCGGCACCGGCGCCTCCACCGCGGAATACACTGAAGAGGACTGGGATCGGTTGATGGCCGTCAATCTCAAGGGGGTGTGGCTCTGCCTGAAGTACGAGCTGCGGCAGATGCTGCGCCAGGGCCGGGGGGCCATCGTCAACAACGCCTCGGTGTGGGGGATCGCCGGCCTAGAGAACGCCGCCGCCTACACCGCCAGCAAACACGGGGTGGTGGGCCTGACCAAGGTGGCGGCCCTGGAGAATGCCACCACCACCATCCGGGTCAACGCCGTGTGCCCCGGCTTCACCCGCACCCCGCTGATCGAGCAGTTGCTGATCGACCGGCCCGAGATGGAAGCCAAGATCATGGCCCGCCAGCCCATCGGCCGGCTGGGCACTCCAGAGGAGGTAGCCGCTGCCGCGGTCTGGCTGTGTTCCCCGGCCTCCTCCTTTGTCACCGGCCAGGCCCTGGGGGTGGACGGGGGGCTGCTGGCCCGCTAAAGCCCGGGGGTGTTGATTTAGTCGCGACCAGCCCTTATTATAACTACCGTTCTGGGGCGATTAGCTCAGCTGGTTAGAGCGCTGGTCTCACATACCAGAGGTCACTGGTTCAACTCCAGTATCGCCCACCATCAAAATGAGGGCCGCGAAGCACAGCAAACACGCTTCGCGGCCCTTCTCTGTTTTTATCCTTATTTTGTTGTAATAAATCGACTTACTCCCCATATCCCACCCCCCTTCTCCACAATCTTATTGTAGTTGTTCCACCTCGCTTGCTATATTCGCATTGCTACTCATTGAAACCGATGAAAACGCGTTGTAGCGCATTTTTCTGTGCTACAAAGTGCGCTATAACTGCCCCTCGCAGGAGGTGTTCATAGCCTCTGTTTTCAAATATCCGCCCCGCAATTGCTGGCGTATCACCTATTCCATCTATCTGGATCGCCAGACCCGCAAAAGAAAATTGAAATACACTCCCAGCAAGGCCCTTGCCCGGCTGATGGCCGGCCAACTCGAACAGCTGGAAGAAATCCACCCGCAATGGGTACGCACCCAAGGAAAAGATCGAGGGCTGGATCAAGGAAGGCTGGATCAGTCAGGTGGAGGCGGGACGGATCTTTTCGGGTTACGAAGAGGTGATCGCCCAGGCGCGCCGGTGTAACGCCCTAGGGTAAATGGACAGTGGATTGGTGCTCACCCGGCCGCTTCGGCGATCCGGGATTCTTTCAGGCCATGCCGCACTTGAGACGGCGTTCGGTAGCCATGCCGTTCCAAGATCCACTGGGAGTTATTTGGGTCTTTGAAAGCCAACAGCGCCTGTCTCGGTTCTTCGATGGCGTCGACGGTTCGGACCCACAACCGGGCTGGCACGACGGACCAGGGATTGGGCGTACGAGGAACGAAGCCGGCAAAACGGTCTAGGCACAGTTACGCTTTCCCTGGTACGCTGGGTTGACATTACACCCAATGGTCATTATGGTCTATATGACTACTGTTAACCAGGGAGGAACAGGCAATGACCAAAACCCTTTCTGTCGCTGAAGTAAAATCCCACCTCTCCGATCATATTCGTCAGGTGGAAAAGGGGAACTCCATCGTCATCACTCGACATGGAAAGCCTGTCGCTGCCCTCATCTCCGCCGACGCCCTTGAACATGTCGAGCGACTCCGAAAGGCCGGTCCTCAGGGCGGTCTGGCTAGCCTAGCTGGCGGCTGGGAGAACTCTGAGGACCTCGTTCGACTCATCGCCCAATCACCGAGAACCAAATCCCGGAAGAACACGGTACTGGAATAGGACTTGGTCGATGGCATACCTTTTTGATACCGATGCTATTTCCGAATTGCTCCGCCCCCGCCCCTTACCCCTCTACCTGAAATGGCTCCGAGGTATCCCACGTGAGGATCAGTTCACCAGTGCGGTAGTCATCGGTGAGTTGTACAAAGGAGCCTTTCGCTCCCCCGCACGAGACCGTCACCTAGCCAATATACAGGAACGAGTACTACCCGCCGTGACCGTGATTCCCTATGATACGGCTACCGCCATGGTCTACGGCGATCTATGTGCCCAACTAGAGGAGAGGGGCAAACCGCTTGCAGACGCCGACCTCCAGATCGCCGCGACGGCAGTCTACCACAACCTCGAGCTAGTCACGGGCAATCTCCGCCACTTCGCCCGAATCACCGCTTTACACTGCTGCCCTGTTCTGGCCGAAGCTCGCCAATAACTCCCGGGGCGCCTCGTTGGGCATCTCCTCCTCTTTCGTGTAGATAAACCGCACAACCTGGAGGAAATACGCCATGGCAAAGCACCGGGAAATCCCCGAAGGGGTGCCGTCTGAGTTCGTCTATCTGCTGACCAAGGCGGAACTGTACGTGAAGATCGGTCCCGACAGATACCGCAAGACTGACGCGGGTAAAATGCCGCTGCAGGACTGGTCGCCGAAAGAGCTAGCGGCGGTGCAAACCGGCATGGAGCAACTCTGCCAGTTCCGCGACTGGGTGTAAAGCCCTAGGGTAAATGGGCAGTGGATTGGTGGTCACCCGGCCGCTTCAGCGATGCGAGATTCTCTCAGGTCGTGCCGCACTTGAGATGGCGTTGGGTAGGCATGGCGCTGCAAGATCCACCGGGTGTTGTATTGCTCTTTGAAA
>SICG01000160.1 GCA_009691525.1 Candidatus Latescibacterota bacterium
AGAACCTGCCTTTCTAGATATAGATGCAGATAAAGATACCCGGCGGCTTTGCGAGTGTCAATTTGCGCCTTTTGTCGCTCCCTTGCTGTGTCCCAGCGCACAGCGGCGTCACTTCAAATACGCCTCCTCCACCTTGCGCAGCGCCGCCAGGATATCGGCCACCTCCTGCTCGGTGTAGTTCTCGTGGACGGCCAGCACAAAATGGCTCTCGGCTGCTTCTACCGCATTGGGGCAGGGGAACTGGGCGTGGCGGTCGCCCTGGTACGCCGGCAGCCCCCAGGGGTAGTCGCTGGGCGGGAAAACCAGGCGCTGGCGGAACCACAGCGCCTCGGAGGGCAGGTGCCGGTACGAAGGGGTGACGGGAATACCCTCGGCGGCCACTGCCCGGGCAAAGGTGTCCTTGTCCACTTTGAGACGAGCGGTGTCGACGTGCAAGCGCATGAACCAGTACACCCCCTCGCTGCCGGGGACCTCCCAGCCGGCCCGCACGGCCTTGAGCTGGCCCAAAGCGGCGATGATGCGACCAGCCACCTGCTGCCGCCGGGCCACCATCTCCTCCAGCTTGCGCAACTGCACCCTGCCGACGGCCGCGGCCAGGTCATTGCCGTTGAGGTTGAGCCCGGCCCGCACATTGGAGGTGGCATCGGTGTTGAAAGGTTTGCCGCGGTCCGAGAAGCGCTTGGCCTGCCAGTAGAGCGCCTCGTCAGTGGTGTAGACCACCCCGCCCTGCGGGCCCGTGGCATGGTGTTTACCGCTCATGGTGGAAAATATGGCGATGGCCCCCAGGGTGCCCACCAGCCGGCCTCCATAGCGGGCCCCGTGGCTCTGGGCGCAGTCCTCGATCACCGGCAACCCGCGGGAACGGCCCAGCTCGAGGATGGGGTCCATCTCAGCCGGTTCGCCGGCGATGTGGGCCACCAGGATGGCCCGGGTATGCGGCGTGAGCACCGCCGCAATCTGTGCCGCCCCGCTGTTGAAGGAGCCCGGATGGGCGTCGGCGACCACCGGCACCAGGTTGAGCAGGGCCACCGGCATCACGCCTCCCGGGTCGGTGATGGGCGGCACCACCACCTCGCCGGCCGGCGCCAGCTCCAGCGCCCCCAGGGCCACGTACAGGGCGCTGCTGCCCGAGTTGACCAGATCGGCGTACCCCCCGCCCATGAACTGGGCGAATTCCCGCTCGTACGCCTGTTCCTCTGGGCCGCCGTAGCCGATAGGGTCGCCGCTCTCCATGGCCCGGTCGAAGAGGTTCACGGCCGCCTGCTTCTCTGCTGCCCCCAGCAGATGGCGCTTGGGAAAGGGGGTGGGGCGCACCTGGGGTCCGCCCTCTATCGCTAGCATGGGGTTTCCTTTCTATATTTGGCCTCGTACCTTGGCGCAACAGCGCGCCTGCACCTCAATAATATCCCAGAGGCTAAATATGGACAAACCCGTCACCCTGGGTTTTGTGGGCTGCGGCAATATGGGGCAGATGGCCCACATCGCCAACTACGCCGAGATCCCCGGTATCCGCCTCAAGGCCATCGTGGATATCAAGCAGGAGCAGGCCCGCAAGGTGGCCGCCCGCCACGGCATCGAGCAGGTCTACGGCAGTGTCGAGGAGTTGGCCGCTGACCCGGAGATCGACGGGGTGGCCTGCATTATGTTCTGGGGCCTGCAGGAGGAGCCGGCCATCCAACTGTTGCGCGCCGGCAAACACGTGATCGTCGAGAAACCCCTGGCCGGCAACGCCGCTGCCGGCGGACGTATGGTCGAGGCGGCCCGCCAGGCGGGCAAACACCTGGTCTGTGGCTACATGAAGTGCCACGACGCCGGCATCCAGTGGGCCAGGCAGCGCATCCAGGAGCGGGGGAAGATCAACCAGGCCAACCTCTTCTTCGCCGGCGGCGACTGGTGGGCCAATCTGGGCAAACCCATCACCACCAAGGAAGAGGCCCCCCAGGGCTGGGGCACCTCCCACTGGATGCCCCCAGGGCTGAGCCCGGCCCAAGAGCAGGCCTTCTCCTTCTTCATCAACATCTACAGCCACCACCTCGGGGTCTTCCGCTTCCTGCTGGGCCATGAACTCAAGCTGGAGGCCATCCTGCCCCAAGGGCCCAATGAGACGGTGCTCTTCTCGGCCGGCGAGACCCAGGTGGTGCTGATGCGCACCCGCATGGCCTGCGACTGGTGGGAGGAGAAGGTGCGGGTGGTTTTCGACGACGGCTATGTGGACGTGGCTCCGCCCCCGCCCATGGCGCGCAATCTCAGCGCCAAGGTCGAGGACTACCGCAAAGGCACCGACGGCCAGGTCAGCACCCTTACCGCCGGCCTCGCCGGGTGGAACTGGGCCTTCAAACGCCAGGCCGAGCACTTTGTCCAGGTCTGCGCCGGCCAGGCCGAGCCCCTGGTTCCGGGGGAACACGCCCGGCGCGACCTGGTGTTGATGGAGGAAATGGCCCGCGCCTACCCGGCGGGTTAGGCTGCGGTGATCCCCCTCCTCGCCCTCAGCGGCGCGGCGCTCCTGGCCACCGTCCTGCTCATCCCGCCCATCAAGCGTCTGGCCTGGCGGGTGGACCTGGTCGATCACCCCGCCGCCGGAGCGCACAAATCCCACCGCCACCCCACGCCCTACGGCGGCGGTGTGGCCCTCTTTCTGGGGCTAGCCGTGGCCCTGGCCGCCGGCCAGTGCTGGTTTCCCGAGCTGCTTTCGGACGACAGCCTGCTGCTGGTTGGCGGCGGGGCGATCTTGTTGTTGCTGGGCTTGCTGGACGACTGGCGCGGCCTGTCCCCCCTGCCCCGCTTTGCCCTTCAGTTCCTGGTCGCCGGCGTCCTGGTAGCCGTCTGTCCGCAGTACTGCCTCCCCGTGTTATCCCACCACCCGCCCCTGGCCACCGCCCTCAGCGCCGGGTGGCTGGTGGCCATGGCCAACGCCTTCAACTTCCTCGACAACATGGACGGGCTGAGCGGGGGGCTGGCGGTCATCGCCCTCTTGGCGCTGGGGGTCATGGGCCTGTGGGTCGGCCAGCTGCCGGCCGCCTTCATCGCCCTGGCCCTGAGCGGAGCGGCAGCCGGTTTCCTGTGTTACAACTTTCCCCCGGCCAGCATCTTCATGGGCGACGCCGGCGGCCTCTTCCTCGGCTTTATGGCCGGCGGCCTGAGCGCGCAACTGAGCCGCCAGCACCCCGCAGATCTCTTCTTCCTGGCCCCCCTGCTGGTACTGCTGGTGCCGGCCTACGACCTCAGTTCGGTGGTGCTGATCCGCCTGTGCCGCCGCCTGCCTCCCTGGCAGGGAGACCACAACCACCTCAGCCATCGTCTGGTGCGCCTGGGCCTCTCGCGCCGGGGCGCGGTGCTGGTCATCTATGCTCTGACCCTGGCCGCCAGCCTGGCCATCCTGGGCGCCCTCCACCTGGGCAACGCCTGGCTGGTGCTGCCCCTGCCGCTGCTAGCCCTGGCAGGAGCCGGGCTAGAATACGCCGCCCGGGACCGGCTGCTCCAGGCCCCACCCCCATGACCGAGGTATCCCGGCTCGGGGGCGGGTACGCCGAATCCCGTCCTGACCCCGGCCCCACGGTCGCGGCCCTGTTGCGGGCGGTGCGGCCCGGCGAGACGGGGTCCTGCCTGGGCATCATCGCCGGCCCGCCTGGGGTGGGGAAATCCACCCTGGCCGCCCGCCTGGTGGAACTGGTCCCCAACACTTTCTGGCTCGACAAGGACACCACTGCCGCCGGTTTTATCCTGCAGGCGGCCAGGGACGCGGGCCAGCCCGAGCACACTGCCTACGGCACTCCCCACTACTGGCAGGTACTGCGCCCGCTCGAATACGCTGGTCCCCTGTCCCTGGCCTGCGCCAATCTGGTGAGCCGGCGCCTGGTGCTGCTGGCCGGGGGCTGGGGGCCCGAACTGAGCGTGCCGGCTCTTTGGGAGGGCCTGCGGGCAGGCCTGGCCCCTGCCCGCTTGCAGGTGCTCCACCTGGATGCCCCGCCCCTGGAGGTGTGGCGGGCCCGCCTGGCCGGCCGGGGCTCGCGCAGCGACTCCCCCTGGTTCGAGCAGTTTGCCGCTGCCCTCACCAGCCTGCCGGTGTGGTCGGGGGCCACGCGTCTGGCCACCGACCAACCGGTGTACGCCCTGGCTCAGGCCGCCCTGCGCGCCCTGGCCTGACCCTCAGTTGCTGACCGCCGAGAGACCCCCTGACCGGCCTTTAGAGCACCTTGGTACCAGGTCCCCCTGTGGAGCCGGACCAGCACTGCCATGCTCACTGGCTAGGTGGTGGGCCTTGCGCTCTAGCAATTTTCAAAAAAGTCGGGATCATTTTCCTTGCTCAAGCGTTTTTTTTACCTAGATTCTCTATGGTATTCCTCTTTCGCTGAAGATGATCATGAGAAGAGAACGCAAAAGCGCCTATCGCGCCCAATTCGATGGTCATCGCCGCCTGGCTGCGGCGGTGATTCTCCAGGCGATCAAGGACCGGGACACCGGCCCCACGCTCAACGATCGCAAGAACGCCTGCGAATTCCTCCAGAGCGACATGTGGCCCTTCTCCGATGTGCTCGACCTGCCCATGGATGGGCATGCGCTGCAGCTCTATCTGCGGCGCATCGACCGGACAATCTCCAGCCGGCCAGAAATGTAACCCTGCAGCCGGGGTCCGTGGCCCCGGCCCCCGGCTGAGCTCTCCAACGCGGAGCCCCTCCGCGCGCCCCGTACTGGTAGGTGTGCCTGATTCTTCCGAAAAAAAAGCGCCGACCCTCCACTGCGAAGGGCCGGCGCTTTGCGTTTATGCCGCAGACTTCAGGCCGAGAGCACCCGCTCGACGGCTTGGTTCAGTCGGTCCAGCGCCGCCGGCACCTGGGCGGGAAGGTGAACGCGCAGCAGCCGGCGCCCCTGTTTGCTGAGGGCCAGGAAATCGCCCAGGGCCTGGGCGTCCTTGAGCACCCCGAAAGAGAACTTGCGCCCCGGGATGGGCAGGTCCTGGGCGTCGGTGACGGTGAGCTGGAGAAAAACCCCGCTGTTGGGTCCGCCCTTGTGCAGCTGGCCGGTGGAATGCAGAAAACGCGGCCCATAGCCCAGGGTGGTGGCCACCTGCCTGGCATCGCGCACCTGCAGACGTATAGACTGCAGCTTCTCCTGGTGCAGGGCGTTCATCTCCACGTAGGCATTGAGCGCGAAATAGTCGCCCACCTGCAGCCGGCCGAGATGGGCGGCCAGGTAGGATTCCAGCGAGCCGGCCGGGAAGCCGGTCTTGGGAGCGGCCCCGGCCAGGTACGCGGCATTGGCCGGGTCGGCGAAAAGCTGGATGCCCTCGGTGCTGAGGATGGGCGGCTCGGCGGGCATGCTGCCGCTCTGCTCGTACTGGTCGGTCAGCTCCCGAGTGTAGTCCTTGCTCTCCTGCACATTGGGCTGGTTGAAGGCGTTGATGCCCAGCACCGACCCAGCCACCGCCGTGGCAATCTCCCAGCGGAAGAACTCCTCGCCCAGTGCCAGGGTGTCGGCCAGGCTGATGCGCACCACCGGATGGCCGGCCTTTTCGAGCACATCGACTGCGGCATCCTGCGCCGCATCCGGGGCCTCGTCCAGGCGCAGGTACGCAAAGAGACGGTCCTGGCCGTAGGCAGCCGGCGGCCCTAAGCGTTCGTTGTCCACCGGGATCAGGCCCCGACCTTCCTTGCCGGTGCTCTCGGCCATCAGCTGTTCCAGCCAGCCGCCCAGGCCGCTGATCCCCGGCGAGGTGATGATGGTCACCTTGTCGCGCCCGGCCTTGGCCAGCTCGCCCAGGATGATCCCCAGGACCACCCCCGGGTTCTCGCCGGGCGGCACGCAGGAGGCGCAGCTGTGGACCATGCGCTCGGTGCGCTCTAGGAAGGCCTGCACGTCGAGTCCCATCAGGGCCGCCGGCACCATGCCAAAGTTGGACAGCGCCGAGTAGCGCCCGCCGATGGAGGGCACCCCCATGCAGATGTTGCGGAAGCCCCGCTCCCGGGCGTCGATCTCCATGCGGGAGCCCGGATCGGTGATGGCGATGAAGTGCGACCCGGCCTTCTCGCCCACCAACTTCTGCATGCGGTCGAAGAAGTAGTTGCGAAAGACGTTGGGCTCGGTGGTGCTGCCCGACTTGCTGGCCACCACAAAGACCGTTCTTTCCAATTTGACCTGCCCCTCGAAGGCCCGCACCTGGGCCGGCACGGTCGAATCGAGCACGTGCAGCTGGGCATGGCCGGGGGTCCGGCCAAAGGTCAGGGCCATGACCTCGGGGCAGAGACTGCTGCCACCCATGCCTAAGAGCAGGATATGTTCGAAGCCCTCTTTCTTGATCTCCTCCGCCAGGTCATTAAGATTGCCCCTCTGCTCCAGCTGCTGCTCGGTGATGTGCAGCCAGCCCAGCCACTGACCTTCGTCGGTGCCGCTCCACAGGGAAGCGTCGCCGCTCCACAGCCGGCGCACCTTGCCCTCTCGGCGCCACTCCTCCAAGGTCTGGTCCACCACCGCCTGATGTGCCCCCAGGTTAAAGACCTGTCGATCGAGCAGGGTGCCCAGCAGGGCCTGGCGCTTCTGCTCCACTGCCCCTAACAGCTTGTCGAAGGCATCGGCGAAGAGCAACACCCCGTCGGTGAGCAGTTTCTGGCAGAGGACCTCCATGTCGAGCCCCACGTAGGCCAGCATCTCCATGGTGTCGCGGGCTTCCTCCACCCCTTCTTCCAGGCTGGCGCGGCAGCGGCCGTGGTCGCGGAAGGCATTCCAGGTGGCCGCCGGGATGGTGTCCACGGTGTCCGGGCCGATCAACTCCTCGACATAGACCACGTCGCGGAACGAGGGGTCTTTAGTGCTGGTGCTGGCCCACAACAGGCGCTGGGGCTGGGCCCCCTTGGCAGCCAGGGCCTGCCAGCGTTCCGAGCCGACGATCTGACGGTACTGGCGGTAGGCCAGGCGGGCATTGGCGATGGCCACCTTGCCCATCAGGCTCTGCAGATCAGTGCGCTCACGGGGGCGCTCGGAGGCCTTGAGCCGGGCGGCCAGCTGGACGTCGATCAGGGTGTCGATGCGGCCGACGAAGAAGCTGGCCACACTGGCCACCTTTTCCAGCTTGCCTCCCTTGGCGGCCAGTTGCTCCAGCCCGGCCATGTACGCCTCAAAGACCTGCTGGTACACCTGCCGAGAGAAGATCAGGGTGACGTTGACATTGATGCCCTCGGCGATGATCCGGGTGATGGCCGGCAGGCCCTCGGGCGTGGCCGGCACCTTGATCATGACATTGTCGCGAGCCACCGCCTGGTGCAGGCGCAGGGCCTCGGTCACCGTACCCTCGGTATCGCGGGCCAGGTAGGGAGAGACCTCCAGGCTCACGTACCCATCGCGCATCTTGGTCTGCTGGTACACCGGTTTCATCAGATCCGTGGCCAGCTGGATATCCTCGATGGCCAGGGTCTCGTAGATCTCCTGGGCGCTCTTGCCCTGGCCCACCAAATCGCGCACCGCCTGATCGTAGTCGCTGCTGCCGGCGATGGCCTTCTCGAAGATGGCCGGGTTCGAGGTGACGCCGCGCAGCTGGTCTTCGGTGACCATGCGCTGCAGTTCGCCCGAGGTGATGAGGGTGCGGCGGATATTGTCGTACCAGGGGCTCTGGCCCAATTTTGCCAGTTCTACCAAGGGATTTGCCATCGTTTGCCTTTCTTTCTGAGTTACTTGCCGGCCAGGGCTTTGGCCTTGGCCACCACATTCTCCACGGTGAAGCCGAAATGTTTCGCCAGCACCTCGTACGGTGCCGAAGCCCCAAAACCCCACATGCCGATGAAATTGGCCTCGCTCACCGGCCCTAGATACCGGTCCCAGCCCTGGGGCGAGGCCGCCTCGATCCCTAAGCGCGCCTTCACCTGGGGCGGCAGGACGCTGTCCTTGTATGCCTGGGGCTGGGCCTCGAAGAGCCCCCAGGATGGGAAACTGACCAAGCGCACGCGCAATCCCTCGGCGCTCAGCTGCTTATGCGCCTCCAGGGCGAAACACAGTTCCCCACCCCCGCTGATGAGGATGAGTTCGGGCTCGCCCTGGCAGTCGATCAGCACGTACGCGCCCTTAGCCACGTTTTCGGCGCTGGCGTGTTGCTTGCGGTCGACCGTGGGCAGTTTCTGGCGCGAGAAACACAACACGGTAGGCCCATCGCGGCGGGTCAGGGCCAGACGCCAGGCCCAGGCCGTCTCGTTGCCGTCGGCGGGACGGAGGGTCAATACATTGGGCATGGCCCGCAGCCAGGCCAGGTGTTCGACGGGCTGGTGAGTGGGACCGTCCTCGCCCAGGCCAATGCTGTCGTGGGTGTAGACAAAGATAGCCCGCTGCTTCATCAGCGCTGCCAGCCGCACCGTGGGCGACATATAATTGAAAAACTGTAAGAAGGTGGCGCAGTAGGAAATCAGCCCGCCGTGCAGGGCCAGGCCGTTTACCCCCGCGCCCATGGCGTGTTCGCACACCCCAAAGTGGATGTTGTCGCCGGCAAAATCGTGGAAGCCCACGTCGCCATGCCCGGTCATGTAGGTCTTGGTGGAGGGCGCCAGGTCGGCCGAGCCGCCCACCAGATAACCCCGCAGGCTCTCGGCCAGACCATTGAGCACCTTGCTCGAACAGTCGCGGGTGGCCATGGCCCCGTCCTTCTCCGGGGTGAACTCCGGGATGTGCGCATCCCAGTCAGCGGGCAAATCGCCCTTCATCACCAACTGGTAGCGGGCCGCCAGTTCCGGGTACTCTTTGGCGTAGGCGGCCAGCCGCCCGCGCCAGTCGGCCTCCAGTCGGGTGCCGCGCGCGGCAGTCTCGCGAAAATGTCCCTGGGCTTCTTTGGGGATGTGGAAGGGCTGGTCAGGAGGGAAACCGAAGTGGGTGCGGGTGGCCTTGTAGTGCTCTTCCTTGAAGGGCTCGCCGTGTACCTTGGCGGTGTCCTGCTCCGGGCTGCCGTAGCCGATGTGGGTGCGGCAGATAATGAGAGCAGGCTGGTCGGCGCAGGCCCGGGCCTGGTTGAGGGCGTCCTCCACCGAGAAGAGGTCGTGGCCGTTGGGCAGGCTCTGCACGTGCCAGCCGTACGCCTCGAAACGCGCCCCCACCCCTCGGGAAAGGCGGTGTCCCGGGTGTTGCCCTCGATGGAGATGTGGTTGTCGTCGTAGAGGAAGATCAGCTTGCCCAGGCCCAGGTACCCGGCCATGGAGGCCGCCTCGGAGGTCACCCCCTCCGTCAGGTCGCCGTCGCCGCAAATCCCGTAGGTGTAGTGATCGACGATGGCATGGCCGGGCCGGTTGAAGAGGGCGGCCAGATGGGCCTCACCCATGGCCAGGCCCACGGCGCTGGCAAAGCCCTGCCCCAGGGGGCCGGTGGTCATCTCGACGCCGGGGGTTTCGCCGTACTCGGGATGGCCCGGGCACTTGCTCTCCCACTGGCGGAAACGTTTCAACTCGTCGAGGGAAAGGTCATAGCCATAGAGGTGGAGCAGACTGTAGAGCAGGGCGCAGGCATGGCCCGGCGAGAGCACAAAGCGATCGCGATTGTCCCACGCTGGATTGGGCGGGTTGAAACGCAGGAAGCGGTCCCACAGAATGTAGGTCATGTCCGCCGCGCCCATGGGGGTGCCGGGATGGCCGGATTTGGCCTGCTGCACCATGTCCACGGCGAGCATACGAATGGTGTTGACGCACAACTGGTCCAGTTGACCCGACATAGAATCCTCCTGTTCAAAATATAGGCTCTACTAGCTTTTCTATGGGTCAAAAAGGGCTGTTTTCCCTCGGAGAAGAGGGGTTGAAAACTTGACACGATTACCTTGAGGTCTGTAGGGTCTTGGTATGAAGACCAAGACCTGCTTTCGTGCGCTGTATAGATTCCCCGGTTTC
>SICG01000161.1 GCA_009691525.1 Candidatus Latescibacterota bacterium
GCCTGCCTGCAGCGCCACCTCGATCCTGCCGGCCAACCGGCTTTTGGGCATTGCCCCGGTCAGGCTGTCGACCACCTGCCCCTGCCTGAACAAAAGGAAGGAGGGCATGCCGCGGATGCCAAAGCGGGCGGCGGTCTGCGCTTCGGTGTCGCAGTCGATCTTGCCGACTTTGAGGCGGCCTCCGTACTCTTTGGCCAGCTGGTCGATCACTGGTTCCATCACCCGGCAGGGCCCGCACCAGAGAGCCCCAAAATCGACGAGGACCAGTTCGGGGGCTTCGAGCACTTGTTGCTGGAAATTGCCGTCGGTCAGCACCACTGGATGGCTCATGAGATCTCCTTTCGCTGCGGGTAGTGGCTATAGGGGGGGAAGAAAAAACCCGGTTCGACGCCGGCGACCCGCCCCAGATCGCACATGGCGCCGATGTGATTGGCGTTGGGGGCGACGTATCCCCCTTCCCAGCGGGCCACCGTGGATTGGGGCACCTGGAGCTTTTCCGCCAGCTCGGCCTGCGTCAGGCGCAGTTCCTGCCTGAAGGCCTTGAGGGTGAGATAGTCGAAGGGCATCGCGTTTATTTATATCAAGTTTAGGATATTTTAATACTATTAATGATATAAATTACCGTGATCTTGTCAAGCCCCTCAGGGGGATGACACCGACAGGGACGGCAGAAACTGCCCCCTCAGGTACGCCAGTAGGTAGAGCGAGGGTTGGGTTGGTAGGCGATGTCCAGGTGCGGGGTCTCGATCCGCAGCTGTCCCTGGTGCAGACTCTCGACACCGGCGGCCGTCAGCCCGGTGGTCAGCAGGGTGCGCTCGATGGGGTAGGAAGGCACGCCGGTCAGGAACATCTGCTCGATGTTGTTGACCAGCGGCGAGAAGAAATTAGCCAACCCGGGCGGCATGGGCAGGTACATGTAGGTGGACAGCGGCCGGCTCTCGCCCTGGAGCCGGGCGGCAAAGGCCCAACTACCCCCGGCAATACCGTTGCAGGCGATCATAGTGCAGATCAAACCATCCAGGTGTTCGTACTGGTAGGCCCAGGGGTCCGCGACCAGCTGCCGCAACTCGTCGCCCGTGGGGAAGGTGTCGTTGAACCCCGCCCGCGCCTGGCCCAGGGAGTGGTTGCGGCACAGGCAGGCTTCGAAAAGCTCGCGCGACCAGCGCTCCTCGGCATGCGCCTTCCAGAAGGCATCGCCGCGGTAAGCCTGGATCCACTTGACGCCCCGCTCTCCCCCGTGCCGGCGCTCGACCATCGCCTGGATGGTCTCGTACCCGTGGAAATCGCCCCCGTCGATCCAGCCGCAGCCCACACATAGGGCCTCCTCCACTTTGGCGCCCAGGGGCATCTCCACGTCTGGCGTGCGCCAGGTGACCGGCAGGGACGAGCCGGCCATGAAGGGGAAACCCATCTCCACCGAGGTGTCGTACATCTCCCGGGCCCAGGCCCAGTTCCAGGACAGGTGTTTGTCGTTGAAAACCGGCACCCCACGGCCACTGGCGCGGAAGACCGAGACCATCTGCCGGAAAAACTCGTAGCGCGGCCACCGGGTCTGGCCCTTTTCATTGACCGGGTACTCGCCGTGCTCGGCGATGAGCAACACCCCGTCCACCGCCAATTTCGCGCCTCCCAGGGTCAAGGCATCGGCGATGGTCGGGTACACCTTCAATTGCGGAAAGCGGGCTTCGCGCTCCCGGCTCAAATCCCAACGATCCCCCTCCTTGGGCTCGGCCGGCCTGGGTTTGGCCTGGTCGACGTAGACGGAAACCAGATCCATCTCGGGGCGATGATGGCGGCTGTTCCAGCCATAGCCTTCGAGGAAACGGTCGACGATGTGCTGGGCGTGGGCGTGTTTGTGCAGCACGGAAACCAGGGCGGCGATTTGCGGACGGGTGCTCATATATCTCGCTCGTTTTGGAGAGTTGACAGGAAAAGGACCGGAGGCTTCACCCCCGGCGCTCCCGGAAGCGGTTCCGGGCATCCAGCCACTCGATCTTCCACGCACCCTGTTTGCCCCCGTACACATTTTTGGCCAGCCATTCCTGCTCGGTCTCGCACTCGCCCTCCCCCAGCTCCTTGTGCCAGGCCTTGGGCCGGCCATCCTCGCCGTTGTTCCAGCGATAGCGGCGGCCCTTGAGCAGTTCCTTGGCCTCGTAGGGCGCCCCCACGGCCCAGAAGTGGGCCATCCGCTGGGTCGAGGCTGCCAGTAACAGCCTGAGCGGCAACTCGCCGCCGGGCAAAGGCGTGGCCAGGGCATGAATCAGGGCCCGGCAATCGCTGTCGGCGGTATGGGCATCGTAGAAGACACCGCCGTGTTTGTAGAGCAGGAACTCCAGGGAGCGGGACGAGTACCCGGCCAACTGCTTCCAGGGTACATCCTCGATGGAGCAGGCCCAGGACTTGTCGCGGCAGGCCGGCAGCCGGCGTTCGAGGAAGGGACGGTCGAAGCTGGCGTTGTGGGCAATGACCAGGGATGCCGAGGCCAGCAGGGCACCCACAGCCTGGTCGTCGATGCGCTGCCCGCACACGTCGGCGTCGGTGATACCGGTGAGGGCGGTGATCTCCGCAGGGATGGGCCGGCCCGGGTCCTCGAAGAAGATGACTGGCTCACCCACCGCATAGATCCGCCCGCTCTGGGGCGCGTACTCAAAGGGCATACCGCCGAATTGGATGATGGCGTCGCGCAGGGCGTCGAACCCGGTGGTCTCCACGTCCACTGCCAGGGCGGTGAGTATGGGCGTGCCGTCCGGAGGGTGATACTGGCGCATCGGGGACAGCCGGCGTAGGACCTTGTATTCTCCCGTGGCTTCGAGCGCGGCAGCGCGCCGGTCCAGCTCGGCGCTGCTCACGGCAATCCCGCTGGGTATCTCATCGGTGCTCCTGTGAAATGACGGGGGGGGGTGAGGGCTATTTTTTGCTCTTCTTCTTGTCGGCCGGCTGGGGCACGCCCTCTGCTTTCCCCTCCTGGTGCAGGGTCTGGAGCCTGGGCATGAGCCGAACCATCAGTTTCTGGCCGATCTCCATCGAGTGTTTCATCAGCTCGGGCTGTTTGGCGACAAAGGCCTGGCCTGCCGGCGATTTATAGAAGGTGATCAAGCCGCCCAGTTCCTCTGCCGTAAAGGTGCTGGCATAGAGCCCCACGTAATCATCCTTGACCTTGTCCCAGGTGAGTTCCTCGGCGAGGATATCCATCACCTTGTCTGTCTGTTCGGGCACACCTGCCGACGCTTTGTCCTCCCCCATGACCTTGTTCATCTGCTCGATCTGGGCCGGCATCATCTGCCTCATGGCCACCAGCGATTGCTCGATGGTCTGCGGCATGTTCATCAGGGCCAGCAGCTCTTCGGCCATGGCGCGGGTCGAAGTCTGCTCGGCCAGGGCAACGCCGCCGCCGAACACCAGACCAGCGGCGAGCAACAGGACAGTGGTTTTCATCGCATCCCCTCCTCTGTGGGGTTGCTGAACACCGGTGCCATTTCTCTTCTCTAGAAGCTAATTTATTTTGCGCCGCTGGTCAGCTGTTTTTGCCCACTTTTTTTCGCGCCCTTCGCGGGGTATATTCTCCCCCTGACCCCCATCCCCTCGCGCGGGAGGTACCGGCATGGAGATTCGCCATCCGCACTTTTTTGCCGCTCCGGATTTCTGGAAAACCACCCGGGAGGAGGTCAACGCCTACCTGGACGGCCTGCAGCGCGGCCAAGGGTGGGAGATCGGTCGCTCACAGGGGGGCCATGCCCTGCGGGCGGTGGCGTACGGCAAGGCCGAACCTCTGCCCCGGCGCACCACCTATTCCTCGGCCATCGCCTCCGGCCATCCCGAGGACTTCTATGATCGGGCCAAACGCCAAAAGCCGGTGCTGCTGATCATCGGGGCCATCCACGCCGCCGAGATCGAGGGGGTGGTCACCTGCCTGAACTTCGCCCAGGTGATGGAGACTGGTCGCGATCTGCGCGGACGGGAATGGCCGCTCCTCCGCGAATTGGCCGAGCAGTTGCGGGTGGTGCTGGTGCCCCTGCCCCAGCCCAACGGCCGGCTGCGCAGCCCAGTGCACAACCTGATCGGCGGCACCGTCGACGACCTGTACTACTACGGACAAGGCCTGCGCAATAACGGCGAGATCCTGCGCTGGCCCGAGTGCAAACGATTGCAACCGATCCCCATAGCAGAGATGGAATTTCTGGGCGGCTATTACAACGACGCCGGAGTCAACATCCAGCACGACGACTTCTTCGGCCGGCCAGCCCCCGAGACCCGCGCCCTGCTAGACCTGGCCGCTGCCGAGATCCCCGATTGTGTCATGACTCTACACTCCTGCGGCAATGGCCCCTTTTTTATTGCCCCCGAGAGTTACCTTTCGCCGGCCTGCCAGTTCCACCAAGTGCAGGTGGCGGCCCTGGTCGCCGACCGGCACCGCCGCGATGGCCTGCGCCCCGGCGGCGGCACCCGCACCGCGCTGCAAGGCGGTTTCTACTTTCACACCGCCCTCCACCATCACACCGGCACCCTGCCCCTGCTCTTCGAGTTTCCCCACGGCCTGGAGATGAAACCCTTCACCTTCGACGAGATCCTCGATGTGGGCCTGGACCTTTTCGAGGAGGTGATGCGCTACGGGGTCAACTGCCGGTATCGCCCGCGCTGAGGAGAATGCCTATGTCCACTATCCGTGTCGCTGCCCTGCAACCCAAACGCCGCACCCTCTCCTTCAAGCTCTCTTACCCTGAGGCGCTGGAGCAGGTGCGCCGCAACCTCGACGAATTGGCCGGACTGGCCGAAGCGGCCGCCCGCCAAGGCTGCCAGATCGCCGCCTTCCCCGAGGATACCCTGGGCACCCTCGAATGGGAGGCCGGCAACCCCGGCCAGCTTCACGCTTTTTTGCGCAAGGCCGAATCCCTGATGTTAGAACGCCTGGGTGCAGTGGCCGCCCAACACCAAATGCCCCTGGCCTGCTGCAACGACTGCGCCGAGGGGCCGGATATCTACAACACCGCCATCCTGCTGGGCGCCAATGGCCGGGAGATCGGCCGCTACCACAAGGTGCAACCCACCCTGGGCGAGAGTTCGCGCAAACGCGGGACCAGTTTCCCCGTCTTCGCAGTACCCGGCATCGGCACTGTGGGTATGTGCATTTGCTACGACATCCTCTTCCCCGAGACCACCCGCGCCCTGGCCCTGGCCGGGGCCGACCTGGTCTTCCACCTCACCCTGGGCGGCGCCTCGATGGGCATTCCCGAGGCCGACCTGGCCGCCTTCCGCACCCGGGCCAGCGAGAATTTCATCTACCTAGTGGTGGCCTTCCGCGGCGGGGGCAGCATGGTCATCGGCCCCAAGGGTGAGATCCTCGCCGAGGGCGGACGAGAACCAGACGCCGTGGTCGCCGCCGACATCGACCCAGCCGGGGGCCGCGAGGCCGGCGACTCCCTGGGCGGCCTGACCGCTGACTTCCGCGCCCGCCTCTTCCGCGAGCGCAACCCGGCTGCCTACGCCATCCTCACCGACCCCCACCCACCGGCCCTCGACAAACTCCGCGACATCCCCGTGCCCTCCATCGAGGTGGCCGCCGCGCTGATGGCCGAGGGCCTCACCACCGGGGCCGAAGCCTTCTACGAAGCCGACCGCTGGCTCAGCGAAGGCCAAACCGAAGCAGCCCGGCAGCGCTTCGAGGAGCTAGCTGCCCACTTCGGCACGGCCTGGATAGGAAGAGTATCGAGAGAAAGGCTGGAAAAACTGGGCCCGCGCTGATCAGAGCCGATCGCGGCCGTGGGGCGCCAGCAAATCCAGCACTGGCCCCAGCGGCACGATCTGGGTGGGATTGATATCCGTGTGAGTCACGTAGTAGTGCCGCTTGATGTGGCCAAAATTCACCGTCTCGGCGATGCCCTCCTGCTGGTACAAATCCCGCAGATAGCCCCACAGATTGGGGTAATCGACCAGCCGGCGCAGATTGCACTTGAAGTGCCCGTGGTAAACCGCGTCAAAGCGGATCAAAGTCGGAAAGAGCTTCCAATCGGCGGCGGTGATCCGGCTGCCGGTCAGATAGCGCCGGCCAGCCAGCAACGCCTCCAACCGGTCCAGCGAGTCGAAAAGCCGGCGCACCGCCCGCTCGTACACCACCTGAGAGGTGGCGAAGCCGGCCCGGTACACCCCGTCGTTGATGGTGGGGTAGATCCACCCGTTGAGCTCCTCGATCTCGGTTTCCAGTTCGGGCGGAAACAGCTCCAGCGGGTTGCCGGCGAACTCGCTGTTGAACATCCGCATGATGTCGTTTTCGTCATTGCTGACGATGCGTCCCTGTTGGCAGTCCCACAGCACCGGCACCGTGACCCGCGCTGAGTACCCCGGGTCAGTGGCCAGGTACACTTCGCTGAGGAAGTGGAAGCCACGCACCGGGTCCGGGCCGTGCCCGGGTCCCTCGCGGAAGGCCCAGCCCCGCTCGTCGCGCACTGGATCGACCACACTCATGCCCACCACGCCTGCTAGCCCTTTGAGCCGGCGGACGATGAGCGTGCGGTGGGCCCAGGGACAGGCCAGCGAAACGTACAAGTGGTAGCGGCCGGCGGCAGCCGGAAAATCACCTGACCCGTCTCGCCGCACCCAGTGGCGGAAGGTATCCTCCTGGCGCTGGAATTCACCGCTGACGATTTCGGCCTTCATATTGCCGGCATTCATGTGTGTCTTCCTCGGTTGATCTGGGGGCGTGAAATAAGCTTAATCTCTGATGCCGCGATGAGGCGGCAGTCAACCTAATCTAGGAGGTGCCACCTAATGCGCATCATCGCCATCGGCTGCGAGTACTCGGGGGTCAGCACCCTGATCGAAGCCATCGACGCCTGGGGGCGGGAGCGGGGCATCCACCACCACCTCGACGACCACTTCACCATCCCAGATGCCTACCACCTCGACCAGACTGAGCAGCAGGCCATGCTCGCTTTGCTGCCGGCCATTGTGGAGCGCTTCCAGCGTTTCCAGATCGTCTACCATGTGCGCCTGCTGTACCGGTATCAGCACATCCTGCTGGGCGGTTTCCACCTCGAGGAAGCGGTGTACGGCCCCCGCTACTACTATCCGACCATAAATATCGAAGTCCGCGAGTACGAGCCCGACCTGCCCGCTGACACCATGCTGGTACACCTGAAAGCCCGCCCCGAAGTCATCCGCGCCCGCATGGCCACCCATCCCCATCCTCACCAACTGGTGCCGGCCGCAGAGGTGGAGGAAATCCTCGCGCGTTTCGCCGAGGAATACCGGCATTCCTGGATCCGCAGCAAATTCGAGATCGACACCTCGGAGTTGTCGCCCTCCCAGCTTTTGGAGACCTTTCTCCGCCTGTCCATCCCCCACCTCAACCCGGCCGACGCAGCCACGCGCCTGCTGACCCGCTGAGACCACGGCGTTGTCAATCCCGGCGCAGAAAGCCGGGGAAGAGGGTCTGGGGAAGCTCTTCTTCTTCGGGGAAATGGTAAAAGGCCACCACCCGGTTGCCGGGAATCTCCAGCCCCTCGCGGGCAAAGAGCTCCTGGATGCGCGGGACCAGTTGGTCATCAATCACCCATTGCTGGGCCGGCCAGATCCGCGCCCGCAGTCGCACGAAACACTCGCCGGTTTCCAACCGCAATAACCCCTCCACTTTGGGCACTCCGATAACCACCTCTCTAAACTGTCTCTCCAGTTCGGTGCCCAACTGCCCCAGCAATTGGGCGGCCTGTTCCCCTTTTTCGGGATCGGCCACCGCCACGTCTACCCCCACCTCAAAAGCGCCCTTGAGATACTTGCCCACCATGGGGATATTGCGGTTGGAGAAGATGACCTGGGCCCCGTAGTAGTTGCGCAGGCGCACGGTGCGCAGGCCAATCTCCTCCACCACCCCTACCTGGCCGCCGATCTCCACCATATCGCCCACCGAGAACTGGTCCTCAAAGAGGATGAAGAATCCGGTCACCACGTCCTGCACCAAACCCTGGGAGCCAAACCCCAGAGCGATGCCCACCAGGGAGAGGGAGGCCATATAGGCCCGGTAGTCGATGCCGAACTGACTGAGCATGTAGCCCAGCGCGGAGAAGTAGACCACGTAGCGGGCGACGCTGATGAAGAGGGCCAGCAAGGTGACCGAGCGCTGGCGATCACCAAAGAGAACGCTGAGCAGCGGCCATCTGGCTTGGATCAGCCGGCGGCTGCCCCACTGCACCAGATCCATAAAAATCTTGGCCCCCACCAGGATGCCCAGGGCGATGGCCACCCGCCACAGCTTGCGCTCCAGGTCCTCTGAGGAGATCTGGAAGAGCCAGGCCAGGAAACGGGTCCAGTGGTGCTGCCCGCTGGCCCCCAGCGATTCCTGGGCCGCCGCCGCTGTCCAGCCGCCGACCAGCAGCAAGCCTGCCCCGAGGGTCATTCGTCCGCGCCTCTTCCTCTCTCTGCTCATAGCGCCATCGCCAATAGTTTTTCCTGGGTGGCCTCGGCCCGCTGCACCTGGCCGGTAATCCGGCCCCCCTTCATCACGTAGATCCGGTCGCACAATCCCAGCAATTCGGGCAGCTCCGAGGAGATCACCACCAGGGCCAGCCCCTGGCCGGCCAGCAGGTCCAGCAGCCGGTAGATCTCCGCCCGCGCCCCCACGTCGATGCCGCGGGTAGGCTCGTCCACCAACAGCACCCTGAGGCCCTCTCGCAGCAACCAGCGGGCGATGAGCACCTTCTGCTGGTTGCCGCCGCTCAATAAGACAATGCGCTGCTCCAGCGAGGGGGTCCTCACCTCCAGGCGCCGCACTTGTTCGGCCACCGCCTCCTGTTCCTGGTCGCGCCTGATCCACCCCCGGCGGCTGAACTGCTCCAGGGCGGCGATGCTGAGATTGTGGCCCACCCCCAGCTGCGGGAAGATCCCCTCGGCCCGGCGGTCTTCGGGTACCAACCCCAGGCCCAGCCGGCGGGCCGCGGCGCAGGAATCAGCCGGCACCGGCTGGCCGCCTACCCGCACCTCCCCTCCCAGGCGTTGGTCCAGCCCCAACACTGCCCTGGCCACCTCGGTGCGGCCGGCACCCATCAGTCCCGAAAAACCCACGATCTCCCCCTCGGCCACCGCAAAGGAAATGTCGTGTACCCGGGCCGTGCTCAGCGCTTTCACCTCCAGAGCCACTGTCTGGCGGGCCTGGTGGGTGCGGGAAAAAAGCTCACCCAGGGGGCGGCCCACCATCAGGGTGATCAACTGGCCTTCGTCGAGGGCTTCTGCCGCGAAGGTGCCCACCCGCGCCCCGTCGCGCAGCACCGTCACCCGGTCGGCCAGGGCCAGGATCTCCTCCAGCTTGTGCGAAACGTAGAGAATGGCTGTGCCCTGCTGGCGCAGCCGGCGGGTCAGACCGAAGAGCCGGCTGATCTCCGCCGGGGTCAGGGCCGAGGTGGGCTCGTCCATGATCAGCACCCTGGCCCTACAGGACAGGGCCCGGGCGATCTCCACCATTTGCCGGGCCGCCAGGTCCAGACGCTCGACCCACAGGCGCGGGTCCACCTCCAGGCCCACTTGTTCCAAGATCGCGGCGCTCTCCCGGTAGAGCTGGGTCCACAACACCCGGCCGTGGCGGGAGGGCAGCCGACCAAAGAAGATGTTTTCGGCCACCGAGAGTCTAGGGGCCAGCTCCAACTCCTGGTACACCACGCTGATCCCGCTGCGGATGGCGTCCTGGGGCGCGGCAATATGGGCCGGGGTTCCCTCGATGAGGTATTCCCCCTGATCGAACGCGCAGGCCCCGGCCAGGATCTTGATCAGGGTGGACTTGCCCGC
>SICG01000162.1 GCA_009691525.1 Candidatus Latescibacterota bacterium
GGGGGGGGGTTCAAGATCGTCAAGCTGTGGGATCAGCGCCGCGAATTGGCCGAGATGCTCTCGAAGGTGTTCTACGGCCGGCCACAGGTGTGCGACCGCTTCGAGCAGGTCAGCGATGACGTGGACCTGGTCTTCATCGCCGACTGCAACGGCGACGGCTCAGACCATCTGGAGCTGGCAGCGCCGGGCCTCAAGAAAGGCGTGGCTACCTTCGTCGACAAGCCCCTGGCCTACACCGTCGCCGATGTCGAGGCCCTGCTCAACCTGGCGACCGAGCATCACGCCCCGCTCTATTCCATGTCAATCCTGGGAGCGCTCCCGCAGACCCTGCAGTTCCGCAGCCGCCTGCCTGAGGTGGGCGAATTGCAGTTCGGCTCGGTCCAGGGCGGCGGCACCGCCATGGCCGGCCACATCCACGCCATCGTCCTGGCGCTGGCGGTGTTCGGCGGCGGGGTGCAGCGGGTCTTCAGCACCGGCTCCAAACCGCTGGATGTCATCCAGCTAGACTACGGCAACCAGCCGGACCGCCCGGTGGCGGGGGTGACCATCACCTGCAATGTGGGCAGCGTCTGGCATTGCGCCTTTCACTGCACTGCCTCCGGCCCCCTGGGCGCGATCCTCTCCTCGCCGCTCAACGACTTTGTCTTCCCCTACGGCGCTGCCCATATCCTCCGGCAACTGCCCGATCTGGTCCGCACGGGCCGCCGGCCCGCGGACTTCGCCCTCATGGTCGAAGCCGTCGGTATAGCCCAAGCCGCCCGCACTGCTCACGCTGTTGTTGGCGGGGTTGCGGTCGATTGCGGCGCTCTTCAGCAGTTGGAGCGCCCTCGCTGAGGCGCGGAGCGGGGAAGCCGGCGCAGTTCAGAAGGCCCGCTGGATCAGAAACTCCAGCATCTCCCTGAGTAATTCGCGGGTCTCGGTGTCGGGCAGGGCCTGCAAATGGCGCAGGCTCAGTTCGGCCTGCTGCCGGCACACCCCCTCGGCGTAGGCCATGCAGCCGTACTGCCCCACCAGGGAGATGACCCGCTCGATCTGCGCCGAGGAGGTCTGCTCGCGGTCCTGGTGGAGAATCTCCAGCACCTCGGCGGCTTCGGCGGCGGTACACTTGCGCAGCAGGTCGATAATGATGAGCGTGCGTTTGCCCTCGGCGATGTCCCCCCCCCGCTCCTTGCCGTATGCCCCGGAGGTGATGCCGGGGGCCACCTCGGCGTCGCGTTCGGCCGAGCTGAGATTGAGCAGGTCGTCGCGGATCTGGAAGGCGATGGCCATGGCCTCGCCAAAGTTGCCGATGGCCCGCCGAAGTTCTGGACCCACCCCGGCGATGATGGCTCCGGCGGTGCAGGGACCCCGCCCGGTGTACCAGCCGGTCTTCTTGCGCAGCATCACCATAAACTCGGCCTCGCTGGGCAGGTGGCGCTGGCGGATCCAGCCCACGTCGTAGGCCTGGCCCTCAAAGGTCTCGCGCGAGCCGCGCACCATCTCCTCGATCAACTCCAGCGACATCTCCGCCCCCAAGAGCGGCCGGTTGGCCCCCAGCACCTCGAAGACCTTACAGTAGAGCGCGTCGCCCACGTTGATGCTCAGGGGCACCCCATGCAGGTGGTGCAGGCAGGGTTTGCCGCGCCGCATCTCCGAGCCGTCCTCGATGTCGTCGTGGACCACGGCAAAGGACTGGAACATCTCAAAGGCAGCGGCGGTGCGCAGGGCCCGACGCACATCTCCCCCCAGGGCCGCACAGGCCAGCAGCACCAGGGCCGGCCGCGCCCGCTTGCCGCCCCGCTCGGGGTAGTCGCGCATGGGCCGATACATAAATTCCTCCGGCTCCTGCAGCGGCAAAAACGAGAACATTTCCTCCTCGATGAGGGGAATGTGGGCTTCCAGGAACTGGCGCAGGCGGGGCGGGACTTGGGACATAGATTTCTCGACCGGGTTGGCGGGTGGCCTTTAATATAATAAAAATGGCCAATCATCTATCGATGATTGGCCGGAAAATCGACTGGGACTCAGGTCAACGGACGCCGCTGACCCGCAGGCGATTGAGCGCCCGCAACAGGGCCCGCTGAGCCGAGGCCAGATCGACATCCTGTTTCTCGGCCAGGAGTTCGAGGGCACGGTCGTGCGCGGTTTTGGCCCGGGCAGTATCGATCTCTTCGGCGAACTCTGCGGTCTCGACCAGCACGGTCACCTGGTTGTTGCCCACCTCGGCGAACCCGCCGCTGGTGGCCATCCGATGGGCCTTGCCTTTTTCGTCGAGAAAGGTAATCTGGCCGATCTGCAGCGAAGTCAGCATGGGAGCGTGGTGGGTTAGCACCCCGAAGCTGCCCTCGGTGCCTGGACCCTGGAAACGCTGCACCGCGCCGCTGTAGACCCGTCTTTCCGGGGTTACGATTTCGAGCTGAAAGTCCGCCATCACGCCACTGCCTCAGCCACCGGCCATTTCCTTGGCCTTCGCCACCGCCTGCTCAATGGTGCCGACCAGGTAGAAGGCCTGCTCGGGCAGGTCGTCGTGTTTGCCCTCGGCAATCTCCTTGAAACCCTTGACCGTGTCCTCGACCTTGACGAATTCGCCGGGGACACCGGTGAAACCTTCGCCGACGTGAAAGGGCTGGGTCAGGAAAAGCTGGATGCGCCGGGCCCGGGCCACCACGATCTTGTCCTCGTCGGACAGTTCATCGATGCCCAGAATGGCAATGATCTCGCGCAGGTCGCGGTAGCGTTGTAAGATTTGCTGCATCTGGCGAGCTACCTGATAGTGTTCCTCGCCCACCACGTGGGGATCGAGGATGCGCGAACTGGAAGACAGCGGATCCACCGCCGGATAGAGCCCCTGGTCAGCCAGGTTGCGTTCCAGCACGATGCGGCCATCCAAGTGGGCAAAAGCAGTGACCACCCCTGGGTCGGTGTAGTCGTCGGCAGGCACGTAGATAGCCTGCACCGAGGTGATCGAGCCCTTCTTGGTGGTGGTGATGCGCTCCTGTAGTTCGCCCATCTCGGTGGCCAGGGTGGGCTGGTACCCCACCGCCGAGGGCATACGCCCCAGCAGCGCCGAGACCTCGGCGCCGGCCAGGATGAAGCGAAAGATATTGTCGATGAAGAGCAACACGTCCTGGCCCATCTCCTCGCGGAAATATTCGGCGATGGTCAGGCCGGTCAGGGCGATGCGCTGGCGGGCGCCTGGCGGCTCGTTCATCTGGCCAAAGACCATGGCGGTCTTGTCGATCACGCCCGAGCTGCTCAGCTCGTGCAACAGGTCGTTGCCCTCGCGGGTGCGCTCACCCACCCCGGCGAAGACCGAGTAGCCGCCGTGGCTGGAAGCGACATTGTGAATCAGCTCGGTGAGGATAACCGTCTTCCCCACCCCGGCGCCGCCGAAGAGGCCCAGCTTGCCGCCGCGCGAGAAGGGGCAGATCAGGTCCATCACCTTGATGCCCGTCTCCAGCATCTGGTCCGAAGTGACCTGGTCCTGGTGCGCCGGTGCCGCCCGGTGCAGGGACATACGCGGCACGTTGGCGGACAAGGGCCCCTTGCCGTCGATGGGTTCGCCGATGACGTTGAAGAGCCGGCCCAAGGCCTCTTCGCCCACCGGAATCTGGATGGGCATGCCGATGTCGAAGACCCTGGTGCCGCGCACCAGGCCATCGGTGGAGTCCATGGCCACGCAGCGCACCAAGTTCTCCCCCAGGTGCTGCTGCACCTCCAGCACCAGACGCTCCGGGCCCGGGCGCTGGGCAGGATCTACCTCGAGGGCGTTGTAGATGGACGGCAACTCCTGGTTGCCGAAGTCCACATCGACGACCACGCCGATAATTTCCTTGATTTTTCCTTCCTTCATACCTTCCTCTTCGATCTACTGTGACACTGCTTCGGCACCGCCGATGATATCCATCAGCTCCAGGGTAATGGAAGCCTGCCTTTTCTTGTTCATCTGGCGGACCAGGTCTTCGATCAGATCACCGGCGTTCTTGGTGGCGTTGTCCATAGCGGTCATGCGGGCGGCCTGCTCGCCGGCGCTGCATTCCAAGAGGGCGCGCCAGACCTGGTAATTGACATGCAGGGGCACAAGCGCATCGAGTAGCCGCTCGGGTTCGGGCTCAAAGATATAATCCAGCAACTTCTCGTCCTCGATGGCCTCCGGCTTCACTACCGGCAGCAGCTGCTCGACCACCGGCCGCTGCTGGGCCACTGACTTGAACTCGCTGAAGACCAGCAGCACCCGGTCGACCTGACCGTTGAGGAAGCGTTGGCTCAGGTCGTGCGAGATCTGCAGGGCGTGGTTGAAGCTCAAGGGGCGGAAGACGTCGGCGTGGTGCAGCACCGGGGCCTGGCCGCGCCGGCGGAAGTAATCGCGCCCCTTGCGGCCCACGGTAATCAGGTCCGTGTCCGCGTAATTGGCCAGTTCGGCCTGGGCCTGGCGGCACACGTTGGAGTTGAAGGCCCCGCACAGACCTCGGTCAGCGGTCACCACCGCCACCGCCACCCGCTCGACCGGCCGTTCGGTGAGCAGCGGGTGCTCGCTTTCGACGCTCTGGGTCAGGCTTTGTAACACGCGGTTGAGCTGCCTGGCATAGGGCCGGGCGGCTACAATGGCCTCCTGGGCTTTGCGCATCTTGGCCGCTGCCACCAACTTCATGGCATTGGTGACGCGCTGGATGTTCTTGACGCTGCCGACGCGGTTTCTGAGTTGGCGCAGGGTGGCCACGACGCGTCTCCTAGGCCCTGAAGGTGCTCTTGAACCTGGTGATGGATTCCTGGACCTTGGCCTTGGTATCGTCGCTGAAGGCCAGGGACTTGTTGATCTCTTCGAGGGTGGACCAGTGCACCGTGCGCATGTGGGCCAGCAGCTCCTTCTCGAAGCGCTGCACCGCCGAGGTGGGCAGATCGTCCATCAGGCCGGTAGTGGCCGCATACAGGGACACCACCTGTTCACCCAGGGACAGGGGGCTGAACTGGCCCTGCTTGAGCACCTCGACCAACTTTTCGCCGTGGTTGAGCAAATCGCGAGTGGCCTGGTCTAGGTCGGAGGTGCCGAACTGGGCAAAGGCCTTGAACTCGTTGTAGCGCGCCATGTCCCCTTTAAGGGTGCGCGACACCGCCCGCATGGCCTTGGTCTTGGCGCTGCTGACACGCGACACCGAGGCACCCACGTCCATGGCCGGCCGAATGCCGGAGTAGAAAAGCTCTGGCTTGAGCAGGACCTGGCCGTCGGTGATGGAGATGACGTTGGTGGGCACAAAGGTGGAGACGTCGCCCTCGAGGATCTCGATGACCGGCAGCGCGGTCAGCGAGCCGGCGCCCCGCTCATTGTTCAGCTTGCAGGCCCGCTCCAGCAGACGCGAGTGGAGGTAGAAAACGTCGCCCGGGTACGCCTCGCGGCCAGGGGGGCGGCGCAGGATCAGCGACATCTCGCGATAGGCCCAAGCCTGCTTGGTCAGATCGTCGTAGACCACCAGGGCATGGCCGCCCTTGTCGCGGAAGTACTCGGCCATCGAGCAACCGGCATAAGGGGCCAGAAACTGCAGCGGGGCCGGCTCGTTGGCTGTGGCCGAAACCACAATTGTATAGGCCATGGCTCCGCTTTCCTCCAACTTGGCCACCACCTTGGCCACCGAGGAGGCCTTCTGGCCGACGGCCACGTACACACACTGAACGCCCTTGCCCTTCTGGTTGATGATGATGTCGATGGCAATAGCCGTCTTCCCAGTCTGCCGGTCGCCGATGATCAACTCGCGCTGGCCCTTGCCGATGGGCACGGTGGCGTCGATCACCTTGATGCCCGTCTGCAGCGCCTCTTCGACCGGTTGGCGGTCGATCACACCTGGCGCTTTGCGTTCGACCGGCAGGGTCTGCACGGTGTGGATGGGCCCTTTGCCGTCGATGGGTTGCCCCAGCGGGTTTACCACCCGACCGAGCAATTCCTCGCCCACCGGCACCTCGACGATGCGGCCGGTGCGCTTGACCAAATCGCCCTCGTGGATGAGGGTATCATCGCCAAAGAGCACGCAGCCCACGTTGTCGGATTCGAGGTTGAGGGCCATGCCCATGACGCCGTTGGGAAACTCCACCAACTCGGTGGCGCGCACATTGCCCAGGCCGTGGACGCGGGCGATGCCGTCTCCCACGTAGAGCACCGTGCCACTCTCGAATACATCGATCTGCTTCTCAAAGCCCAATAACTGCTGCTTGAGGATCTTGGATATTTCGTCGGGCTGGACCAGAGTCTGGGTGGCCATGATTCACTTCCTCGAAGTTGTGCTCTGCTGGATCATCTGTGGGTTGCCAATGCCCCTGCCAGTTGTTCTTGCAGGCGCTGCAGGTGCCTGACCAAGCTGCCATCGAAGACGGTGTCGCCCACCTGGGCGATAGCACCACCCTTGAGGCTGCTGTCCACCCTGGCGCTGAGCCGCACCTGTTTGCCGGTGTACACTTCCAGGCGCTGCCTGAGCTGCTCCCGCTGCTCCTCACTCAGTTCGACCGCCGAACGAACCTCGGCCTGAAGGATCCCCTGGCGGGCGTCGAAAAGATCGGTGAAGGCGGCCAGGATCTCGGGCAGCAGGCCGGCGCGCCGACGCTCGGCCAGCAGCAGCAGAAAATTCAGGGTCAGGGGCTGCACCTTGCCGGCAAACAAGCTTTCCAGCAGCGAGCGGTGGACCTGCGAATCCATCAAACGGTTCCGCAAGCAGGAACTCAGCTCGGCCGATACCTCCAGCGTGGCCTGCAGGCGCTCGACATCGGCCTGCACCTGGGCCTCGCTCTTGAGCTCGGCGGCAGCCTCCAGCAGCGTGGCAGCATAACGCCGCACGACTTCGGGAGCATTCATTGGATTTCCATTTAGCAGCGGGGGACGATCCCTGCCGCCGCCTTCAGTTGTGAACAGGGGCCCGGGGGATGCGGGCGATCATATCGTCGACCAGCTTGCGGTTCTTCTCGCTGTCTAACTCGGCGTCGATGATCATGCCCGCCGCACGCACGGCCAGTTCGGCGACTTCGCGCCGCAGTTGGTCGAGGGCAGCCAGGCGTTCGCTTTCGAGTTCGCGGCGCATGGCCTGGGCCGTGTGTTCGGCCTCCTGCCGGGCCTCAGCGACGATCTCGTGGCTGATTCGCTCGGCTGCCTCGCGCGCCTGGGCGACCAGTTGCCGGGCTTCGGCATGCGCCTGCTCCAGCAGACGCTGTTGCTCGTCCAGATTGGCCTGGGATTCAGCCCGGGCTTTCTCAGCGGCGGCCAGGGATTCCCTGATCCTCTGCTCGCGCTCGTCCAGCGCTTGCAGCAAGGGCTTCCACACCGCCGCCTTGAGCACCACCAGCACCACCGCAAAGGTGATGAGGGTCCAGATGATCGTCCCGGTATGTGCCTCGAGCAGCATGGCTGACCTCTGAAACGGTTAGGCGGTTACTTTACGCGGATACTTTACTTGGTGAAAACGATGGCCGCGCAGATCGCTTCGCCGAAAAGCGCCACGCCTTCGATAAGGGCGGCAGCGATGATCATGTTGGTGCGCATTTCGCCCATGGCCTCGGGCTGGCGGGCCATGCCCTCCATAGCGGAACCGCCCAGCAAACCGATGCCGATGCCGGCACCGATTGCCCCCAGACCGGCGCCGATGGCGGCGCCCAGATATGCCAATTCCATGGTTTATTGCCCTCCTTATCGTTTGGTGAGCAGGCGGGGCCCGTTCAGTGTTCGGGATGCGCCGCCATGCCGATGAACAACGTCGACAACATGGTGAAAATGAATGCCTGGACAAACGCGATGAATATTTCCAGCAGATAAATGGCCGCAGCAAACGCCACTGACAGCGGCGCCAACCACAACGCCTTGAGCAGGATGATGATCCCCAGAAAGACCAGGATGATCATATGCCCGGCGATCATGTTGGCGAAGAGACGGATACACAGGGCAAAGGGCCGCGAGAACATGCTGACCAGTTCCACCGGGATCATGATCGGCAGGAGCCAGAGCGGTAGACCAGGAGGAATCAGGCTCTTGAAGAAGCCGAAGAAGCCGTTGTGATGAATCCCGGCGCCCAGGGTGAGGGCAAAGGTCATCAGCGCCATGGCCGCCGTGACATTGACGTTACCGGTGGCAGTAGCTGCGTAGGGAATTAATCCCAATAAGTTACAGGAAAGGATGAAAAAAAATGCCGTGAGCATGTAGGGCAGATACGCCCGCCCGCCCTCACCCATGGTGGCCAGCACCACCTCATCGCGGAGGAAAACGACGATAGACTCGAAGAAGTTTCCTAGGCCGGTGGGCACCAGGGTGCGACGGCGGAAGGCCACCAGCAAGAGCCCGATCAATAGCGCACTGGCAACCCACATCATCACCACGTGCCGGGTGATGGACAGGTCGATGCCCCAGATCGGGTCGAACTGCGGCAGGGGCAGGTTGCCATCTATCAAATGGGGGGCGTTGAAGAAGGGAACCTCCAGGTAATCGTGGTTCAGGAGATGTCCCAGGATATCCAACTGCTCAGGGGCGGCGCCAGCCGCATGGGTCTCGCCAGACATTGATCAGGGATCAGTGAAGGGATACACGAAAACGAGGCCAGTGCTGCAAGGGTGAATAAGTTAAGCAGACCCCAAAGACCTGTCAACACTCGCAGCACCAAAGGCCCGTTTTTCTTTAGGACTTCCCGGTCTTGTCCCGCCCTTCCCCGGCCCGTCGACGCAGCAGGAGGGCGATTTCCATGATTTGGCAGATGAAAAAAGCGCTGATCAAGCCGCCCAGATAGGCGCCGGCAGGGAGTTGGGTGAACTTGAACACCCCCATCGAAATGGCGGCCACCAGCGCCAGGCGCACCCCCATGCCCCCCAACACCGCCAGAATAAACACCTGGTTATTCTTCTCAAAGGCCCAGCGGATCAGCAGCCAAGCCGCCAGGCCGTTGACACCGGCCACGGCCACCCCGGCCATCAGCCCTTCCCACATGCCTTGGCCTCCTCCCGCTTGCGCCGGTCGGCACTGGTGAGGATTTTCAGCAGGTTGTAGAAACCGACCCCTCCCCCCACAAAAACCCCCAGGATCAGCAAGAGGGGAGAAGTCCCCCACTGCTGGTCCAGCCAGTTCCCCCCTAACAAACATAAAAAGATAGAAACCGCCAGTTGGATCCCGGCCCCAACGTACTGGCTGGACTGGGCATAGGACTGGACCCAGGCCCTGCCTTTGGACTGCTGTGCGGGTTCCATACGACCGTTCCCCTTGAAGGTGACAAAGCCCCGACCCGTCGCCCATATTTTAAAGTTATGACTTGCGAGTGCCGATAGGAAGGACAATAGCCGCGCAAAATAGCGCGACTGTGTCCCCTTTAGGAGGAAGATACGATGGAAGCAGTCGGCAGCGCAGGAAGCTGCGCCGGATCGTCAGCCATGCAGCAGTTGCAGTCCCAGAAGCCGGCTCAGTCTGCCGAAGAAACGAAGGAATCTCTTCAGGCCGCCCAGGAGGAAGAAGATTCGACCCAGTCCCTGCAACTGCAGGTAGACGCGGGCGTGGGCGGAGTCGTCGACCAGCTCGCCTAAAGGAAAGAATGACACCTTGCACCACCGAGCGGGGCGATCCTGTTGACATGACCCCTCAAATTTGCGCCACATGGGATGTGAGTATTTCTTCAGATCGACGGAGGGATACTCATGAAGCGGAAAGTCCAGAGCGTCGAAGAGGTCATTCGGATTCTGCGGCAGGCCGACGGCGGTGAAACGGCCCAGTCGGTG
>SICG01000010.1 GCA_009691525.1 Candidatus Latescibacterota bacterium
AGTGAAGAACAGAGAGGAAGGTCGAGCCATGTGGCGTTGGTTCTTGCAGGTAGGTTGTCTGGTCCTCGCGCTGGGGGGGGCTGGTGTGGCCCAGGCCCACCCCAACCTGCTTGTGGAGGCGGCCCATGTCCAGGCGCCGCCCAAGGTGGACGGCGACCTGGAGGAGTGGAGCGGAGCCCGGTGGATAACGCTGGCCCCCGGAGATTCGCTGGTGGGGGGCAAATTGGGGGACGACGGACCGGCCGAAGGCCCGGGTGTGGCCGGCACGGGAGCGGATTTGTCCGGCCGCTTGGCGCTGCAGTGGGACGAGCAGTGGCTCTACCTGGCGGCCCAGATCCGCGACAATGTCCACGACGTGGAGGGCGGGGATCAGGGGCGGTGGTTCTGCCGGGACGGGGTGGCCCTCTTCCTCGACGTGCCCCACGACGGCGACGGGCCCACCTGGTTCGTGGGAGATCACGCCTTCGTCTTCACCGCCGATGCAGCCCTGCCGCCCGAGGCCCGGTGGTGGCGCCACGGCGACCAACAGGGTCGCCAGGAAGGGCTGGCCCCGCCCCAAACCCAACTGGCCCTGAACATGGAGGGGACCGGGTATACCCTCGAAGCAGCCATGCCCATGGCCGTGCTCTCGCTGTTCACGCCGGCCTTCCACGCCCCCTTTACTGGCCGGATCCTGGGTTTCATGTTGCTGGTCACCGATCCCGACGGCGGGCCACGTCCTTTTGGCGGCCAGCTCTCCTATGGCGGGGAGAGCGACAACGAGGCCTCCTGGGCCCAGCTGCGCCTGCTTCCCGGCGGCGAGACGGCGCCCCCGCAGCTGGCGATCTCTGGGGAGGAAGCGACTTTCGACGCCAAGATGAAGAGCGACCAGCGCCTCATCCTGCCGGCCTACCTGTCCAAGCAGCAGGCCGAAAGCCAGGTGGCCCAGCAGCGCGCCCTGGCTGGCGAATACTTCCAGACCTATCTCGAGAAACGCCCCTCCCGCCTGGGGGCCCGCGCCCTCTCTATGGCCTTCACCCTGTGGGGCAATACCCGCTCCACCCAGCAGATCCGCGACGCCGTTGCCCAGATCCCTCCCGAAGAGGACGTATGGGACCAGGTGGTGCCTGGGTTGCGCCAGGCTTTCTACCTCGATGAACGGATGGCAGAAGGCCTAGATCTGATGGCCGACCTGGAACTGCGCGTGGCGCCCCTCAAGAGCCGGTCGGCCCTGCTCTTGGTCCTGGCCGCCAACTGGATGGCAGAGGGTGAGATCGAGAAGGCGTACGAGGGTTTCACCCGCATCATCTCGTGGAGCGCCTCGGCCTGGCATGTGGAGGAGTCCAGGCGCTACCTGCAGGAGATCGACCGCCGCTACACCCAGAATCCCGAGGAGGCCGCCCTCCAGTAGGGGCAGTGGCGTGGTTGTTCAGAACTGGTCGAGGGCCTGGGCGAAATCGGCGCACAGGTCCTGGGCCGCTTCGATGCCCACGGCCACGCGCACCAGCCGGTCGCTGATGCCCAGGGCTGCCCGCTGCTGCGGGGTGAGGCCGGCATGGGAGGTGGTGGCCGGGCGGGTGATCAAGGTCTCCACTCCGCCCAGGCTGGGGGCCGAGATCGGCAATTCGAGGGCGGCGATGAGCCGGTCGGCGGCGGCGGTGCCGCCCTGCAGTTCAAAGCTGAGCACCCCGCCACAGCCGCTGAAGAGCCGTTTGGCCCGCTGGTGCTGGGGGTGGCTTTCCAGGCCGGGATAGTTGACCCGCTCCACCTCGGGCCGTCCCTCCAAAAAACGGGCCAGAGCCAGGGCGTTCTCGTCGTGCTGGCGCATGCGCAGGGCCAGGGTCTTGAGGCCTCGATGTAATAGAAAACAGGCGTGGGGGTCGAGGGTGCCGCCCAGGTGGTTGAGCCGGCGGGTGATCTGGGCAAGGTGGGCGCGGCGGCCCATGACGCAGCCGGCCACGATGTCGGAGTGGCCGTTGAGGTATTTGGTGGCGCTGTGTAATTCGAGGTCGAAGCCCAGGGCCAGGGGCCGGAAATTGGCCGGCGAGGCAAAGGTGTTGTCGATGACCGAGAGCAGGTTCCGCCGGCGGGCAAACCCCACTACCGCCTCCAACTCGGGCACCTCCAGCAGTGGGTTGGTCATGGTCTCCACGTAGATCAGCCGGGTAGTGGGCCGCAGGCAGCGGGCCCATGAGGCTGGATCGTTTCCCTTGATGAAGTCGACCTCGATGCCCAGGGCCGCGGCTTCCTCGTTGAGGAAGGTGAGGGTGCCGCCGTAGAGGCAGTCCTGGGCCAGCAGGTGGTCGCCGGTGCCCAAAAAACTGAGCAGGGTGGTGGTGATGGCGGCCATGCCCGAGGCGGCCACCAGGGCGGCCTCGGCCCCGCTGATGGCCGCCAGCACGGCGTGCAGGGCCAGGTGGTTGGGCGTGTTGTTCAGGCGTATATAGCGGACCTGGTCGTAGCTGCCCTGGCCCTGGTGCTCGAAGGTGGCGCTCTGGTAGATAGGCAGGACCACGGCCCCGGCGTGGCGCGGCTGCGGCTGGCCGGCGTGGATCAGCTGGGTTTGAAGGTGGTGAGAGGTGCTGGCCATATGCTCCCTTTCACAGGAGGAATTTCTCGATCAGCCGCTCGTAGATGCGCACAAAATCCTCGCGGCCGTTGCTGCGGTTATAGAAGAAGCAGAAGGGGTTAGGGTTGACTTCCAGGATATACAGGCCCTGCCTGCCGGCGATCAGGTCGATGGCGTAGAAGCCCAGATCCAGCACCCCGGCCACCTGGGCGGTCAGCGCTCGCAGGGCCCCCAGCAGTTCCTCGTCCTCCACCTGCACTGCCTGGCCGCTGGTGTGGTGCAGCGGGTTGAGATCCTCGCTGCCACCGGCCCCCTGCTTTTCGTAGGCCAGCAGCATTTCGCCCTGGCTGGCGACGATGCGGTATTCTGGCCCCTCCACATATTCCTGGATCAGCAGCACATTGTCGAGGTAGCCGCTGTTCTCGCACAGCAACTGCAGGCGTCGGCACAGGGTATCGCGGCTGTGCTCGAGGTACACGCCCTGCGCCAGGGAGCTGTGGTACTTCTTGACCAGCACCGGATAGGAGAAGCGCTCCTCCACCTCAGTGGCGATGGCGGCGACGGAGGGGTGGGTCTTGTAGCGGTTGAAGCGGTCGTCGGCAAAGGGATTGAAGACCTGCATCGTGGCGGGGATCAACAACCCGGCCCGGCTGAAGAGTTCGAACTGGTAGCCCTTGTCCTCGGCCAGGCGGGCGGTCACATAATCGTTGAAGGGGTGTTTGTTGCGCAAAAAATAGACGGGGGTCCCCGGCCGCTTCAGGCCCAACACATGGCCGTTGGCCGAGGCGAATTCCCATTCCAACCCCCGCCGCTGGCAGGCCAGTTGCAGGCATTCGAGGCTCTCCAGGGCCGCGTCCTCACTCACCCCGTCCCGTTCACCGGCCAGATCGAAGAACTCCCGGGCCTGGGCCACCAGGGAGAGGGAGCCAGTGATACACAGGTGGTCGGCGGGTCCCAGCTGGGTCATCAGCTGGCGCAGGGCGCGCAGGCCCGAAGGGATGATCTCGACTTGCAGGTCCGTGGGCGCCCGGGCGGCCAGATCCTCGGGCCGCAGGGCGCGCGGGTGATCCGAAGCGGTGAGCACCATTCTGATGGCCAGGGGCTGCAGGGCCTGGAGCAGGCCGGCCGCATCGTGGCCGCGCAGAGCCCCCACCAGGAAAGTCCAGCGGGGTGCCAGGGCGCCCAGGTCCTCGGTCAGACGCGCCGCTGCCGCCGGGTTGTGGGCCCCGTCCAGCAACACCAAGGGGCTTAGGCGGGCGGTTTCGAAGCGTCCCGGCCAGTGGTGGGCGGCGGTGGCTGCCCGGGCGGTTTCGGTACCCAGTTCGGTATCCAGCAGCCAGGAGGCCGCTGCCAGAGCCAGGCGGGCGTTCTCGGCAAAGGTGCGGGGCCGGCCGGGCAGGGTGGCCGGATCGCAGACATAGGGGCGGACCCCATTGGGGCCGGTGACCCCATCGGGGCCGGCCACCAGCAGTTCCACCTGGCGCTGACGACTGGCCCCGCACAGGTATTCCAGCACCTGGGGTGCTTGGGCCGCGGTGGTGAAGAGCGGCCGGCCGGGCCGGGCGATGTGGAACTTGTCGGCGGCGATCTCTTCGAGGGTGTGGCCCAGCACCTCTACGTGGTCGAGGTCAATGGCGGTGAGCATGGCCAGGTGGGCGTCCCAGGCGTTGGTGGCATCGTAGCGTCCGCCCAACCCCACCTCGAAAACCCCGTACTCCACCTGGGCCTGGGCAAAGAAGTGGGCCGCCAGTCCGGTGAGCGCCTCGAATTTGCTGAAGGGCCCCAGGTCTTCGGCCGCAAAGCCGCGGGTGTGGTCGTAGAGGAAGGTGATACCCTCGGCCCAGATGTCGCGGGGCAGCAACTGGCCCTCCACCTGGATGCGCTCGCGCCAGGTGTGCAGGTGTGGGGAGGTGTAGAGGCCGGTCCGCCCGCCCGTCCGCTGCAGCAGGGCGGCCAGCAGGCTGCTGGCGGTGCCCTTGCCGTTGGTGCCGCCCACAATGAGGGTGGTGAAGTGTTGTTGGGGATTATCCAGGCGCTTGAGCAGGGCGCGCATGCGGGGCAGGTAGTGGGAGAGCGGCCCCAGGGCCGGGCGGCCGTTCTCCCAGTCGGGCAGGGTGTCGAGGAACCGTTTGCTGTGGAAATAATCCATCAGCCGCCCCGGGTGTGCATCTCGCGGTGCGGGTTCTGCCTGAGATCCTCCACCTGGTAGAGGGCGCCCCGGTGGGGCGCTGCGGCCCGTTCCTCGGCACCCCGGTCGGTGCGGGCTTCCCATCCCTGGCGGATGAAAGCGGCCAGCTCTTCGGCCGGGTGGCCGGCGCGCACCAGGCGGCGCAGGTCCATGCCCTCTTGGGCGTAGAGGCAGAGGTACCACTGTCCGTCGGCGGTGAGCCGGCTGCGGTCGCAGGCGCGGCAGAAAGGCTCGGTGACCGATGCGATGATCCCGAAGCAGGTGCCGTCTTGCAGGCGGAAGCGTTCGGCCGGGGCTGCCCCTTGTGGCCCGCAGGGGACGATGGGGCCGTAGCACTCCTCGAGGCGGGCCAGGATCTGGGCCTTGGCACAGACCTTGTCCATGGACCACAGGGTGGCACCGCCCACGTCCATGTATTCGATGAAACGCACCTCGCCGCCCACCTGGTGGCCGAATTCCAGCAGGGCCTCCAGTTCGTCGTCGTTGAAGCCCTGCATCACCACGGTGTTGATCTTGAGGCTGGTGAAGCCGGCGGCCCCGGCGGCGCGGATGCCTTCCAGTACCTGGGGCAGGGCGTCGCGGCGGACCAGGCGCTTGAAGCGTTCGGGTTGCAGCGAATCGAGGCTCACCGTCACCCGGTCGAGGCCGGCCTGCCGCAGGGGCCCGGCCAGTTGGGCCAGGTGGGTGGCGTTGGTGGTCAGTGCCAGGTCCTCAATGACCGACTGCTCTCGCAGGCGGGCCACCAGCTCGGGCAGCCCGCGCCGCAGCAGGGGCTCGCCTCCGGTCAGGCGCACCTTGCGCACCCCCGCCAGCACAAAGGCGTCCACCAGCGTCCCGATCTCGGCAAAGCTGAGTACATCCTCCTGGGGCAGCCAGGTGTAGTGCTCCTCGGGCATGCAGTAGGAACAGCGCAAGTCGCAGCGGTCGATGACCGAGACGCGCAGACTGTTCAGGGGCCGGGCCAGCTGATCAATGGCTGGCCGGGTGGCGGGTGCCTTCATGGCATTCGGGATGGCGAAAGGTGAGAGAAAAGCGAAAGCTAATATAGGAATTGCCAGGGGCCGGGCAACCGGAGGTCCGGTTGCCGCGGGGGCGGGCAGCAAAAAACAGGCTGCCGGTCCCCCGAGGCAGGGGGGTCCGGCAGTTGCCGACTAGCGCAGAGTGGTGATCAGCAGGAGGATAAAGGTCTCGCCCAGGAGAAAACCCACCAGGAAGGTCTTGGAGATCTTCCAGACCGACTCTGTCTGGCTGACAGAGTGATCCATAGGGATCTTAGAGCGGACCGTCGGTGGACGGGCCATCTGGCGTCAATCCGGGCCAACAGGGGACGGCGGGGGAAAAAGAAAAACAGCAACCAGCCTGCAGGGGGTGCAGGCCATGTCCACAAATGAAAAGGTACCGGGTGATTTTGTCAAATGGGAAATGGACCTTCAATCCGTCAGGGAGGCGAGCCTGGCCTGCAGCTGTTTGACGAAGGGGTTGCCGGCAAAGCTGCCTCGCACCGCGGCGAAATCAGCGGCCTGGGCGGCCTCGTCGCCGTCAGCGCCGTATCCTAACATGGCCAGCGGATCGAATTCCTTCTCGGCATCGGCCAGGACCTTCTTGAGGTAGCTGGCCGACAGCTTCTTGTACTCGGCCTCAAGCTGGCCGAGGGCTGCCTCGTCCAACTGGTCCACCTCCACGCCCTCGCGGGTGGCAAAGGTGTGCCGCACCCAACTCCACTCGTCCTGGTCGTAGGCGGCGTGGACCTGGCTCAGGGCGGCCTGGAACTGGGCCAGGTCGGCGATGCGGCCGGTAACAACGGCCCCGGTCAGTTCCTGGAGGCGTTGGCGATTCACCAGCATGCCGCCCACGTCGGCCCATTGCTGGCTGTAGCTGCCGGTATCAGCCAGGGCCTGAGACCAGGCCTGGGGACCCTGGTCGCGCACCGGGGCCAGGCGCTCCAGAATCTTGCCCTTGAGGTACATGTCGGTGGCTGAGGCATAGCTGCGGGCGCTGGGACGCAAGAGCAGGCGTTTGATGAAAGCCCCCTTGTAGCGCACCTGCTCCACCTCTCTGGGGGTCCGTGCGTGCAGCTCGGTCATCAGGGCCTCGGCCTGGATCATCTTCTGCACCAGGTAGGGGCTGAACACCGGGAAATGGATCAGGTCGCGCTTGCGGGTGCCTTTGCGCCGGTCGCGGGCGGGCCATTTGTCCCCATCGCGCATCACCCCTACGGTGTGCATGTTCATCGCCGGGGTCAGCATACTCTCGCCGCCCACTTCGGTCAGGTAGGAGAAGGGCAGTTCACTGGTGTCGAGGTTGCCCAGGTGTTTGCCGATGATCACCGAGAAGGGACCCACCACCGTGGGCCAGAGCATGTACGAAAACGAACCATTCTTGCTGCCCCGCTGCACGATGCCCTGGTGCACCGGCCCGAGTTTGTACATGTGGTTGCTCTGGTTGGTGCCAGATCCGGCGTTGTAGAAGGAATAGAGGCCGGCGATCAGCAGGGTGCTCTTGTGGTGGGTGACGGTATAGGGGCCGGCGAAGACCGAACAAGCCTCCCCGTGGAAGCCCTCGCAGTTGGCAAAGAAGAGGGAATTCTCCCCGGAGAATTGCTTGCCCAGCTGCACGCCCTGGCCGACGAAGCAGCGGCTCAGCACCACCCCGTCTTTGACCGAGGAACCCTCGCCGATGATGAAATCTTGGGCTGCCACCCCGGCCCCCACCTGGGCGGGGGCCTGGGGCTCGCTGAGCAGGGTGCCATTGTGGAGGCGCAGGGCCCCGCGCACCTGGGCGGCAGGGCCGATGTTCACGTCGGTGACCGAGGAGACCTGAGTCACTATCGCGCCATCGCCCACCTGCCCCCGGTCGGATCTGGTTTTATCTACATAGGCGGCGACCATGGCCTCCAGGCGGGCAATCAGCTCGGGATGGTGGCGGTGCATACACAACAGATAGGCGAACTGACTGGACATCTCGGCAAAGATGGGGAACTGCCGGCCGCCCGCCTCGTTGACCGCTTCCACCTCTACCCCGTTGCCAAAGGTGGCCCCTGGCCCGGTGGCCATCAAGCCCACGTCGCTGACCACCACCCGGTTGCCCAGGTCGTAGTTGGCCAGGTAGCTGCCGATGCGGGTCACCCGCACCTCGTCTCCCAGGGTGCAGTTGACCAGGGTGGCGTCGGCCAGTTCGGCCGGCAACTCCACGCCGCTGTCGAGGACCACCCGGCCCTGCAGGCTGCCGAGGCACACCTGACCCCAGAAGCGGACGCGCTGCACCCGGTGGGGGTCAAAACCCGCCCCGACCTGGACGGTGGCCCAGTCCTCGGCCGTGCAGCCGGCTTGCGTAAGCATCTCGACTTCGGCACTGGTCAAGGCGCGGTGCTTGCTCATGGGAGTTCTCCTCTGGCCGGGGCCATGGCACTCTTCTATATTCTTCGAGGGACGGGAGCTATCCCATCCAGGGGTTGAAAGATTATCCCCCCACAGGTCGCTGTCAAGCATAGACGCAGCGCTTTACACAGCAGTGGGCATTTTCTACATTGTCTGCCTCAAACCTCTTAGCGGGAGTGTTGCGGCATGGCGGGAAATATCAAGGTCATTGTCTGTCCCGACGCCCAGAGCGTGGCCCGCAGCGCCGCCGGGATCTTCGCGGCGCTGATCCGCGCCAAACCCAGCGCCGTCCTCGGCCTGGCCACTGGTTCCACGCCCGAGCAGACCTATGCCGAGCTGGCGCGCCTGCACCGAGAAGAAAAGCTCAGCTTCGCCAAGGTCAGTTCTTTCAACCTCGACGAGTACTGGGGCCTAGACGGGGACCACGACCAGAGCTATCGCTACTTCATGAACACCAACCTCTTCAAACACGTCGATATCCGGCCCTGGAACACCCAGGTGCTCAACGGCCGGGCGGCCAATCCCTTTCTCGAATGCCAGGCCTACGAGACCAAGATCCTCTCGGTGGGCGGGGTGGACCTGTGGCTTTTGGGCATCGGCGGCAACGGCCACATCGCCTTCAACGAGCCGGGCAGCTCGGTGGACAGCCGCACCCGGCTGGTCAGCCTGGCGCCCAGCACCATCGCCGCCAACAGCGACGGCCGCTTCTTCAAGGACCCCGCCGAGGTGCCCCGCTGCGCCCTGTCGGCCGGCATCGGCACCATCCGCGAGGCGCGCCAGCTCTTGCTGCTGGCCACTGGCGCCAAGAAGGCGTCCGCGGTCGCGGCCGCGGTCGAGGGCCCCTTCAGCCCCGATTGCCCCGCCAGTCTGTTACAAGATCATCCCGGCTGCACCTTCATCGTCGACAAAGAAGCCGCTGCCGGCCTGAAGGCCCCCCGCAACTGAGTCACAGGAGGACGAATACTTATGGACCGCCCCGAGATCAAGGATCGCGTCTACCGCGTCATCACCCAGGTGCTCAAGCTCGAAGCTGGGCAGATCCAGGAGGGTCACACCTTCACCGTTGACCTGGGCGCCGAGTCCGTGCAGTCGGTGGAACTGATGGCCGGCTTCGAAGAGGAATTCGATATCGAGATGGACGAGGACGAGGCCCTGGAGGTGCAGACGGTGGGTTCGGCCATCGATTTTATCGCCCGGTACGTGAACTGAGCTAGGAGGGAAAGGCCGAGATGACTGATATGGTTGCCGCCGCGAAGCAGTGGCCGCTGGTAGAGACCGAGGCGCCCAATCTGCTCGACGAACAGTTCGGCTACAGCTTGCCCCCCAAGATCCTCTTCGATGGCCCCATCTACGAGGAGATAGCCGGCCAAGTGGTGAAGTTCGATCCGCAGGAGGCTCTGGCCCGAGATCTGGTAATTACCGACACCACCTTCCGCGACGGCCAGCAGGCCCGCCCTCCATACACCGTGGAGCAGCAGGTCAAACTCTACGATATGTTGGCCAAACTCGGCGGTCCTCGGGGCATCATCCGCCAGACCGAGTTTTTTCTTTACACCAAGAACGATCGCCGGGCCCTGGACGAATGCCGGGCCCTGGGGCACCGCTATCCCGAGATCACTTCGTGGATCAGGGCCGACAAGGGGGATTTTCGCCTGGTCAAGGAGGCGGGGGTCAAGGAGACGGGCATGCTCACCTCCTGCTCCGATTACCACATCTTCCTCAAGCTCAAGAAGAACCGCCAGCAGGCCTTGGCCGACTATCTCGAAGTGGTAGAGGCGGCCTGGGAAGCGGGTATTCGCCCCCGCTGCCATCTAGAGGACGTCACCCGCGCCGACATCGAGGGTTTTGTGCTGCCCTTTGTCGCCGAGTTGATGCGGCGCTCCGAGCAAGTGCCTCCCGAGTTGAGCGCCAAGGTGCGGCTGTGCGACACCATGGGCTTTGGCCTCAGTTTTCCCGGTGCCACCCTGCCCCGTTCCATCCCCAAACTGATCTACCGGATGACCCACGACGCCGGGGTGCCCCCCGAATGCCTGGAGTGGCACGGCCACAACGATTTTCACAAGGTGCACATCAACGGGGCCAGCGCCTGGCTCTACGGCTGCAACGCGCTCAACGCCACCCTCTTCGGTTTTGGCGAGCGCACCGGCAATCCCCCCCTCGAAGGAGCGGTGATCGAGTACATCGCTCTGCGGGGTGACTTGTGCGGCATCGACACCCGCATGATCCAGGAGATCGCCGAATATCTGCGCTCGACCGGGGTCGAAATCTCGCCCAACTATCCCTTTGTGGGCCGGGATTTCAATACCACCCGCGCCGGCATCCACGCCGGCGGCCTGCGCGCCGATGAGCGGATCTACAATATCTTCGACACCGCCGCCCTCTTCGGCCGGCCTCCCAGGGTGTCGATCACCGACAAATCCGGGGTGGACGGGGTGACCGTCTGGGTCAATGAGTTCCTCGGCCTCAAGGGTGACGAACGGCTCAACAAGATCAAGGTGCACAAGGTGGCGCGTTGGGTGATGGACCAGTACGAGGTGCACCAGCGCCTGAGCGCCATCACCGACGAGGAACTGGCGGTCCAGGTCAGGGATCAGCTGCCCGAGTACTACGCCCGCCGCCCGCCCGGCTGATTTAGGCGCGCCGCTGCGCATGCAAATTCTGGTCCTCAACTGCGGCAGTTCCTCGGTCAAGTATCATCTCTTCGACATGCAGACCGAGCGCGACGTGGCCGGCGGCATGGTAGAGCGTATCGGCGAGGTCGGTGCTTTGGCCATGCATCGATGGGCCGGCGGCAGTGCGCGGGAAGAGGTGGCAGCGGTGGGCCACCGGGTGGTACATGGGGGCGAGCGCTTTGTGCAGGCGGCGCTGATCACCCCACAGGTGGAGCAGAGTATCGAGGAGTGTGCGGCCCTGGCACCTCTGCACAATCCGCACCACCTGGTGGGCATCCGCGCGGCGCGGCAGTTCTTCCCCCAGGTGCCGCATGTGGCCGTCTTCGACACTGCTTTTCACCAGTCGATGCCGGAGCGCGCCTTCCTCTATCCACTGCCCTACGAATTCTACCAAGAACAGCGCATCCGCCGCTACGGCTTTCACGGCACCTCGCACCGCTACGTGGCCGGCCGTGCCGCCCGCCTGTTGGGCAGGGACCAGGACGACTTCACCGGCATCACCTGTCACCTGGGCAACGGTTGCTCGCTGGCCGCCATCGAAGAAGGGCGCTCGGTGGACACCTCGATGGGCCTCACCCCCCTCGAAGGCCTGATGATGGGCACCCGCTCGGGCGACATCGATCCGGCCATCATCTTCCATCTGGCCGCACAGGAGAAACTGACCCTGCCGCAGATCGACCAGCTGCTCAACAGCCAGAGCGGCCTCTTGGGGGTTTCGGGGGTGTCCAACGACCTGCGCCAGGTGCAGGAGGCCGCCGCCGAGGGCAATCACCGTGCCGAACTGGCCCTGGAACTGTACGCGTACCGCGTGCGAAAATATATCGGCGCGTACCTGGCGGTGCTGGGCCGGGCCGAGGCGGTGGTGTTCACCGCCGGGGTGGGCGAACACAGCAGCCAGATGCGCCGGTGCATCCTGGAACCCCTGGCCAGTTTGGGGCTGGTGCTCGATGCCGAGCGCAATCGGGACGGACTGGCAGGTGAGCGGGAGATCTCGCAGCCCTCTTCACCCATCAGGCTGCTGGTCATTCCCACCAACGAAGAGCTGGTCATCGCCCGGGACACCAGGGACATTCTGCGGTCGCGGGCATCGAGTTCATTGCTGAGGAGCGCGCATGGCCGATGAGAGTACCGCCGGGTTGAGCCCGGTGGAACGCCGGGTGCTGGAAGGATCGCCCTTTGCGGCGCTCTACCCCCCAGCCGAGAAGATCAGGACCCTGGTGGTCGATAATTTTCCGGCCCTGGGCAAATTGGCGGCCATGCGTTTTGTCGAGTGGGTGCAGGGCCATCCGGGCGGGGTGATCTCGCTGCCCACCGGCAAGACCCCCGAGCATTTTATAAGATGGGTACAGCATCTGTTGCAGGGTTGGAATACCCCCCAGGTCCGCCGCGAACTAGAGGAGGCCGGGGTCGATCCGGGCCGCCGACCCGATATGGCCAGCCTGCACTTTGTCCAGATCGACGAGTTTTACCCCATCGATCCGGCCCAGCACAATAGCTTTCACTCTTACGTCTCCCGTTTTTATCTCGAAGGTTTTGGCCTGGACCCGCATAAGGCGCTGCTCATCGATGGTACCCGCATTGGCTTGCCTGCCGGGCACACCCTGCGCTCGGCCTGGCCGGCCGACGAAGTGGACCTCAGCCTGCGCTACCGGGCAGCCCACACCCCCCTGGAACAGCTCCAGCAGCGGGTGCTGGCCGGGGTGGACCAGTGGTGCCAGGAATTCGAGAGCCGCGTCCGCCAGCTGGGGGGCATTGGGTTCTTTCTGGGCGGCATCGGCCCGGATGGTCATATCGGCTTCAACGTGCGGGGTTCCGACCACCGCTCCACCACCCGACTGACGGGGGTCAACTACGAGACCCAGGCTGCGGCCGCCGGCGATCTGGGGGGCATCGAGGTGGCCCGCAAGCGGCTGGTGATCACCATCGGCCTGGGCACCATCACCTTCAACCCCGACTGCTGCGCCATTGTCATCGCCGCCGGCGAGGCCAAGGCCCAGATTGTGGCCGCCGCTGTCAAGCAGCAGGCCCATATCGACCATCCCGCCACCAGCCTGCACCTCCTGCCCCAGGCCCGCTTCTATCTGACCCTGGGGGCAGCCAAACTGTTAGAAGAGCGCCAGGTGGTCCTGCTGGAGCGGGCTCCGGCCCTGGACGAGGAGGAGATCGAAAAGGTGGTGGTGGACCTGGCAGTGGCCCGTCGCAAGCGGGTGGACCAGCTGGGCCGCGACGATTTTGCCGCCGATCTGCGGGGTGCGGTGCTCTTGCGCAAATGCCCCGAATCGGTGGAGGCGTTGACCGGGCGGGTGCGCGCCAGCCTGATCGCCAAGCTGGAGCGGGGCATGAGTACCCGCAGCCAGACCCGCTTTCTGCACACCGAGCCCCACCACGACGACCTGATGCTGGGCTACCTGCCCTACATCGTCCGCCACGTACGGCAGGCCAGCAACACCCATCACTTCGTCTGCCTGACCGGCGGTTTCACCGCGGTGACCAACCGTTTCATCCAGGACCACCTCGCCCGCCTGGCCTGCTTCCTGGATACCCCCGAGTTCGTCCGGCTGCACGGGCAGGGCTACTTTGTTCCGGACAACGAAAATGGCCGCAATCGCGACGTGTGGCAGTACCTGGACGGGGTGGCCGGCGCTGATCAGGATCTCCGCGACGAAGGGGCGGCCCGCCGTTTCCTGCGCAACCTACTGGGAGTGTACGGAGAGGAGGGCCTGGAGGGGATCAGGCGGCGCATGGCCGAACTAGAAACCTACTTTGCCGCCCAGTACCCGGGGCAGAAGGATGGCCCCCAGGTGCAGCAGCTCAAGAGCCTGTGCCGCGAGTGGGAGGCCGAGTGCATCTGGGGCTACTTCGGCTGGCATTGCCCCAGCATCCGCCATCTGCGCCTGGGATTCTATACCGGCGATGTCTTCACCCGCGAGCCCAAGGTTGACGGAGACGTGGTCCCCATCCTCAAGCTGCTCGAAGAGGTGCAGCCAGACGTGGTGGGGGTGGCCCTCGACCCGGAGGCCAGCGGGCCGGACACCCACTACAAGGTGCTGCAGGCCATCGCCGAGGCTCTGCGCCGCTACGAGGGGCAGAGCGGCCGCTCCGACCTGCGGGTGTGGGGGTACCGCAACGTGTGGTACCGGTTCCACCCCGCTGAGGCCAACATCTTTGTGCCGGTGTCGCTGAACATGTTCGCCACCATGCACAACGCCTTCATGAACACCTTCATCTCGCAGAAGGACGCTTCCTTTCCCAGCTACGAGCATGAGGGCCCCTTCTCCGAGCTGGCGCAGCGCATTCAGGTGGAGCAGTACCAGAAACTTAAGATCTGCCTGGGACGCCAGTGGTTCCACGAACACTCCAGCCCGCTGATCCGGGCCACCCGCGGCTTGGTTTACCTCAGGGATCTTAGTTTGGCAGAGTTCTATGCCCGCAGCCGGCAGCTGCAGGCCTATGCCGAGCGCGGTTGACACTGCCTGGCAGGCAGTGTAGGTTTTCGGCAATCTCCATGAGAGATGCACGCCGGCTGTTTTTTGGGGAGAGTTAGTGCATGGAATGGAGTGTGGAGCAGCTGTCCAGCTCGCTGGCCCGGACCATCGCCCGCTTCGAAGAGGAGGAGCTGGAGGTGCGACCCAGCCGGGTCACGGTGATGGTGGAGGAGGACTTGGTGGTCGTCCACCTCTTAGAGGTGCTCTTGCCCTCGGAACGGGCGCTGGCGTGCACCGAGGCTGGCCAGGCCATGCTCCAGCGCTTCAACACCCTGCTCTTCAATTCCGGCTCTTCGCCCTCGGTCATGGAGCAGGTTTCCCAGGTGCTCAGGCGCGAAGTGACCGAAGTGCAGACCAGCCTCAGTTCGCTCTCGGGGAGCCTGGTGGTGGTTTTCGCCCTGGGCGAGGCCGTACAACCCGACCTCGACCAGCACCTGGATCAGGGACCGCGCAACTAGCAGGAGGAGATCATGTCCGTCATCACCATCGCCCGCCAGTTGGGCAGCAACGGCGACTGGATCGCCGAGCAGGTGGCCCGGAAACTTGGGTATCAATGCGTGGATCGCCGGCTGGTGGAGGAGATGGCAGCCTTGGCCGATGTGCCGGCCGAGGAGGTCGAAAAGCTCGACGAAAAGGGGGAGGGGCGTATCTCGCTCTTTCTCAAACGCCTGCTGGTACCCGAGGCCGGGATGGGCGGTTTGCCCCTGGCAGTGGGCTTCCCCGAGTTCGGCATGGAGTTTCCCTACCTGCTGGAGCGTGGCCGGCCGGAGAAAATTCCGTACCTGGACCGGGGTACCTACCAGTTGCTGATCACCACCCTGGTCCAGGATTTCGGCGCCACCGGCAAGGTCGTGGTGGTGGGCCGGGCCAGCCAAATGATCCTGGCCGATTTGCCCGGGGCCTTCCACTGCCGGGTCGTGGCCCCTTTCAAATTGCGCTGCGAGCGGCTGGCCCAGGCGCGGCAGATGGACATAGAGAGCGCCGCCGGGCTGGTCGAACAGCACGACCGCTGGCGCAAGCAGTATCTGGAGAACTACTACAGTGCCGATTGGGACGATCCCCTGCTCTACCATCTGACCATCAATACCGGCAAGGTGACTCCCGAGGCAGCAGTGGAATTGATCGCCCACTAGTTGGACTGACCATCAGGGTTTTTCGGCGCCGGGTGGTGTGTACGGGAAAATATCTTAAATTCTCTAGTTATGGCGCCGAGGACCACCGACCTGCGAGCAGATCCCTCTGCTGGCCCTGCCCTTGCGCCTGACCGGCTGCGACGGGAGGATAGCAGTGGCTAAACTGCGCTTCGGGATCATCGGCTGCGGCGACATCGCCGCCAACTCCTTTGCCCCCAGCTTGCTCAAATCGGACCGGGCCGAGTTGGTGGCAGTATGCCGACGCGACCTGGAAAAGGCCAGGGCCTTTGCCCAGCGTTTCGGCGGCTGTGCCGCGTACGGCAGCGCCAGCGAACTGTTGCGGGACCCGGCCGTAGAGGCGGTGGTGGTGGCCACGCCCACCGACACCCACTTCAGCGCCACCCTCGAGGCAGCTCGCCTGGGCAAACACGTATTGTGCGAAAAACCCATGGCCCATAACGCGGCCGAATGCCGGGCGATGATCGAGGCCTGTCGCGCCGCCGGGGTGAAATTGGGGGTGGCGTACCGCCGGCGTCTTTTCCCCCAGGTGCTCAAGGCCAAGGAACTGATCGCCCAGGGGCGCATCGGCAAGGTGGTCTGCGTGCGCACCCATTACAGCGGCTGGTCGCCGATGGCAGCGGGTAACTGGCGCATCACCCCGGGCATAGGCGGGGCCCTGATGGAGATGGCCGTGCACCGCATCGAGGTGCTGCTGCACTTCGCCGGCCAACCCACCGAAGTATCGGCGCTGATCGAGAGCGTACACCACGGCTGGCCGGTCGACGACTCGGATGCGCTGGTCCTGCGTTTTGCCGACGGCAAGATCGGCATACACTCGACCATCCTCACCTCGCCGCCCCGCCGCGACACGGCCCAGATCGACGGCACCGAGGGCCGCATCCTCATCGATTCCCTGGAATTTGGCAGCACCCAACTGCGTCTCGAAAGCGCCGCCGGCGTCGAGGAGATCGCCGTGACCCCCCTGGTGGGTCCATATTTTGACTTGCCGATGATCGACGACTTTGCCGAGGCGGTGGGTCAGGGGCGCGAGCCGGTCTGCGATGCGCTGGCCGGCTACTGGACTCAAGCAGTGGTAGATGCCGCCCGCCAGTCGGCCAGGGAACAGCGCCTCGTCAAGGTAGAGCGGTGGGCGTGAGGAGCGCGAGGGTTTGATTTCAGATCAAGTTTTTATTTGGGGGGCGTTCGGCCTCTTCGTGGCGGCGATGCTGGCCGTGGACCTGGGGGTGCTGGGTGGCAGGAACCGGACCATCGGCATCAAAGAAGCCCTGGTGTGGAGTGGCATCTGGGTGGTGGTGGCCCTGGTTTTCAACGTCGGGATCTACTTCTTCTTCCAAGACTCGGAGCGAGCGCTCAACTTCCTGGCCGGATATCTGATCGAACGTGCGCTCAGTCTCGACAATATCTTCGTCTTCCTGGTGATTTTCTCCTATTTCGGGGTCGCTCCACACCATCAGTACAAGGTCATCTTTTGGGGCATCATCGGCGCGGTGGTGTTGCGGGCCCTCTTCATCGCCGCCGGCATTGCCCTGATCGCCAAATTTCACTGGCTCATCTATATCTTTGGCGCCCTGCTGGTGTGGACCGGGATCAAGATGGCCCTGCAAAAAGGCGAACAGATCGACCTGGAGCAGAACCCGGTGGTCCGCCTTTGCCGCCGGTTCATTCCCCTCACCGAAGGATACGAGGGGGACCGCTTCTTTGTGAATCGCGAGGGCCGGCGCCTGGCCACGCCACTTTTCGTGGTGCTGCTGGTGGTCAGCGTGATGGACGTGGTTTTTGCCATTGACTCGGTTCCCGCGGTTTTTGCCATCACTCTCGACCCCTTCATTATTTTCAGTTCCAACGTCTTTGCCGTGCTGGGGCTGCGCGCGCTTTATTTTGCCTTGGCCGGTCTGATGCAACTGTTCCACCACCTCCACTATGGGCTGTCCCTCATCTTGGTCTTCGTGGGGGCGAAGATGTTGCTGACCTACTTTGGAATTGACATACCCGTGGAGGTGGCCCTGGGAGTGCTGCTTGCCATTCTGTTGATTTCGGTGGTCGTCTCGATCTTCTACCCGCAACCGGCACCACCCGATCCTGTCCACCAACCAGACGACCAAACCAAGGCCGACCATTGAGGAGGTACCGCATGAATTATATCGACGCCCACGCCCATGTCTGGACCGACGACCTGGCCAATTACCCCTTCGCCCAGTCCTTCAAGGCCGAAGACGCCAAGCCGGCTACCTTTCTGCCCGAGGATCTCCTGGCCCAGGCCATGCCCTGCGGGGTGGACCGGGTGGTGCTGGTGCAGATGAGCTACTACGGCTCGGACAATTCCTACATGCTCGATGTGATGGAAGAGCACCCCGGCGTCTTTGCCGGCATTGGCATCGTCGACTGGAATGGGCCGGAACCGGAAGGAGAGATGCGCTGGTTGGGCGAGTGTGGGGTGCGCGGTTTCCGCATCTACCCGCGCGGCGTACCAGTCGAGCAGTGGCTGGACGGGGAGGGTTTCGAGCGGATGTTCAAGGCTGGGGCCGAACACCGGTTGGCGCTGTGCCCGCTGATCAACCCGGATGGGCTGGTTTCCCTGAGCCGGCGCTGTGAGCAGTTCCCCGAAACGCCGGTGATCATCGATCACCTCTGCCGCATCGGGGCCGGCTCGCCCATCAGCGACGAGCAGGTGGCGGCGTTATGTCGCATGGCCCAGTACCCGGCGGTGATGGTCAAGGTCTCGGCTTTCTACGCCCTGGGCCAGAAGACCCCGCCCTACCTCGACCTGGGTGGCATGATCCGGCAGGTGTACGACGCCTTCGGCCCGCAGCGGCTGATGTGGGCCAGCGATTCTCCCTACCAGGTGCAGACCCCGCATTCCTACCGGGAGAGCCTGGAGCTGGTGCACGAGGGGCTGGATTTTCTCTCTGACAACGATCGGGACCAGATCCTGCGCCGCACGGCCGAGGAGTTCTTCTTTCCGGTCGGAGGTCGCGTCGGGGAGTGACCCACTCCGGCCTTTCCCGAGTCCCGAGTCTGCCACCGACGCCCTGCCCTGTCCTGCAGACTCTTTCCTCGCCACAGCTCCCCCAGTAAAGGCCTCTGGGGTCATCTCCCCGCCGCTAGACGTTGGCGCGCTCCAGATAGGCTTTGACGATCTGGATGACCAGCCCCACGTCGTGCCGGGCCTCGGCCAGCGGGGTGCGGCAGGGGATGCCCTCGGTCAGGCACTGGTGGAAGTGGCGCAGTTCGCGGGTGAAGGGGTTCTCCCAATCGATGGCCGGTTCGCCCCGCAGTGGCACACCCTCGGCGTCGTTGCGGTGGATGGCCAGCGAGGAAAGCTGGCCTCGGGAGAAACCGGTGGGATAGGAGAGCACCACCCGCACCGCCTCGTCGTAGATCTCCAAGGTCTCCCTAAATTCCCACAGTTTGGGCAGCTCGACCCAGGTGGCGGCGCAGCGCACCCCGCTGGGGTACTCGATGAGCGCGTTGATCGCCCATCCCTCGTTCCAGATCTCCGCACTGATCACCCGTTCTGGGACCCCCAACATCAGGCGCAATCCGTACAGGTCGTGGATCATGCTGCCAGCCAGGATGAAGAAGGCCCGCTCGGCCTGGGGGGAGACCTGGCCCAGGGCCTGGTGCAGGGCCGCCTGGCGGGCTGCCTGTAGCGCTACGCCGGCCTCGGGGGGGATATCGTCGAAGCGCATCAGGCGGAACTGGCGCAGGTGGTGGGCGTTGTCGGTGTGCAGGTGGTTGACCTGGGCAAAGCGGATCTCCTTTAGTTCTTCCACCTCGCGCCTGGCCCGCTCGAAGGCCGGGTCGTAGACCTTCATGTACCCGGCCTGGGCCACCACGCCTGCCGCCTGCGCCGCCCCGATCATCGCGTCGGCTTCCTCCAGCGAAAAACACACCGGCTTCTCGATGAAGACGTGTTTGCCGGCGGCAAAAGTGGCCAGGGCGACTTCGGTCTTGGGGTCGGAGTGGCACAAGAGCACGGCGTCGAGGTCGGCCTCCAGCAGTTGCCGATAATCGCTGGTGTGGCGCGGGAGGTGGAAGCGGCGGGCCACGGCCTGGGCCAGTTGTGCCGAGCGGTCGCAGACCATCACCACCTCGAACTCTTCCTGCATCTCGGCGAGGTTGGGCAAATGTTGGACCTGGGCGATGGCGCCGCAGCCGACGACGCCGAGACGTATGGGTTTCATTCCGTTTTTGCCATCCGGGGGGCCAGGGTGTTCCACTGGTCGCCTAGGGCATGTAGTTGCTTGAAGGTCTGGTACACGCCTTCCCACATGGTGTTGCGGGCCTGCTGGGCGGCTGCGTCGTCGCCGGCCGCCAGGGCCTGTTTCAGTTGGATGGTGGCCTGGGCCTGCTGGCGGGCGCTGTCCTGGGCCAGGGCCGCCATTACCTGGAAGGACTGCACCCAGCGGTCGGCCAGCACCTCGACCGGGGTCTGGGTGTCGGTCTCGACGTCGTAGCCGCTGGAGGGAATGAAATGGATGGGCAGGCGCTCGCCCTCCGGGGTTCTGCCGGTGTGGGTGGGCTGGATGTGGGGGGTTACCGAGAGGTACATGATCAGTGGTTCCTCGCTGGTCACCCGTACGCTGTGGGGCTCGTCGACTAGGGCCACACAGAGCTGGCCGGGACTCAGCTCGGCTTGCTCGCCGCTGATCTCAAAGATGCAGCGGCCCTGGAGGATGAGGAAGATCTCGTGGCCCAGGTCGTGGCTGTGGCGGGAAGCCACCTGGCCGGGCTCCATGCGCAGGAAGCGGGAACGGATCTGGGGGGTGACCAGCAGGTTGCGGATGTCGGTGCGGAAATCGTAGACTTGGAATGGCATGGGGCCTCCTTCTGAAAGGTGGAGGCAAATTAGCTCAATCGAAGGCCACCATCAAGGAGCGTGGACATGGGAACTCTGCACGGCACCATCATCGACGCGGCCACCGGCCAACCCATCGACGCCAAGGTCCACGTGCTCGACGCCATGGGCAATTTCGCCCAGCCGGCGGGGGCGCTGCTCAAGCGCGGGACCGGCACCCCCTTCTTTTTTGCCAAAGACGAATTCGAGATAAATGCCCCGCGCGGCCGGGCCGAGGTGCTGGTGGAGCGGGGCACCGAGTACGAGCCGGCCCGGGCCGTGGTCGAGGTGCCGGTCAAGGGTTCGGCCTCGGTGGAGATCGCCCTGCGCCGCTGGTACTATCCCCAGGAGGGGCACTGGTACCCGGGCAACACCCACATCCACTACGACGACAAGGAGACCCGGCCCGACCAGCGCCTGGGGGTGGATTGCTCGGTGGAGGGATACAACGTCACCGTGGTCAGCATCCTCGACCGACGCCAGCTTCCCTATGCCAGCAACAAGTACCCCATCGGGGTGATGAACGAGTTCACCACCGCCCACCACGTGCTCGACATCGGCGAGGAGAACCGCCACTACGGCGAGCGCTCGCCCTGGGGCATGGGTTATGGCCACGTGATGTTCCTCAACCTGCGCAACCTGGTGCAGCCGGTGAGCCGGGGCCATATCCTCACCGCCCAGTTCGATCCCGACTATCCGCCTCTGTGTTTCTGCTGCGACGAGGCCCGCGACCAGGGGGGGATTGTGATCTGGTGCCACAACGGGCAGGGCATGGAGGCACCGGTGGCCGCAGCTCTGGGCAAGCTCGACGCCTTTAATCTCTTCGATCCCTTCTGGATGGACCCGGAATACGATTTGTGGTACAAGCTGCTGGACTGCGGCCTGAAGCTGCCGGCCTCCACGGGCACCGACTGGTTCGTCTGCTCCAACAACCGGGTCTATGTGCAGACCGAGGAGGAGTTCTCCTACGGCAGTTGGATCGGGGGCATGAAGGCGGGGCGCACCTTCATCACCAACGGGCCGGCCCTGGATCTACAAGTGAACGGCCAGCCCATCGGCAGCGAGCTGGCCCTGAGCGCGGAGGGCGAGCTGGAGGCGGAGGTGAGTTTCCGTTCCTACTACCCAATCGAGCGGGCCGAGTTGGTGGTGGACGGGCAGGTGGTGTGCCGCGAGGAGTGGCCGCAGGGCCGGCGCGAAGGAGTCTTCCGCCGCAGCTTTCGGGTGGAGCGGGACGGTTGGGTGGCGGCGCGGCTGTGGGGCGATTCGCGCGACAGTTTCGGCCACGCCATCTATGCCCACACCAGTCCGGTGTACTTCCGGGTGGGCCGGCCCTCGCTGCGGCGGCCCGAGGCGGCCCGCTTTTTTCTGGGGGCCATCGAAGATTCTTTCAAGTGGATAGATACCTGGGGGCGGTACAACAACGACCGGCAGCGCGAGGAGGTGAAGGAGTTGTTCAGGAGAGGCAGGGAGGTGTACGCGGGGTTGGCGTAGCGCTTCAGCCCGATCGCCCCTTCCACAAGGCCCAGGTGAGTTCGCCGAACTCGGCGGGGGTCACCCGGCACACGGGTTTGCGCCGCAGCTTATCGGGCAGCCGGCCAAGGGCTTTGGCCAGCAGGGGTGGGGACAGTTCCCGCTCGCGGATGGCCTGGGCGGCCTGGGCCAGGGGCTGCTGCCGGTGTTTGAAGAAGGCCTCCAGCACCGCGCGGAAGAACTCCTCGTCGGGCACCGAGAATTTGGGCCGGGTGCGTTCGAGGCGCACCAGGGCGCTCTCCACCTCGGGGGGCGGATAGAAGGCCTGGCGGCCCACCTCCTCCAGCACCTCCACCTCGGCGCGCCGGCCCACAGCCACGCTCAGCCGGCCGTAGCCGCTTTCGCCCACCCTGGCCCCTAGACGGTGGGCCAGATCCCGCTGCACCATCAACACTGCCCGATCGAAGCGCCGCTCCAGCAACTTGAAGATCAGGGGCAGGGCCACCTGGTAGGGCAGATTGGCCACCACCTTGTCGAAAGGCGGGAACTCCACCTCCACGGCGTCGCCCCAGAGGACTTCGAGGTGGGGATGGAGTGCCTGCAGATCGCCAAGGCATTTTTTGAATTGGGGGTCGCGTTCAATGGCAATCACCTTCCCCGCCCGTGTGGCCAAGAATGCGGTGAGGTTACCGATGCCCGGCCCGATTTCGAGCACAATGTCGCCGGGCCGCAATTCGGCGTAGGCCAGCTCTCGTTCCAGCAGTTGCTGGTCGGCGAGGAAATGCTGCCCCAACTTTTTGTCCGGGCGGATTGCATGGCGGGTCAGCAGATCCTGGATGGACACGGGGACCTCTTAAAAAAAGAGCCGGCTCTATTGGAGGCCGACTCTGGTACACAGGGAGGGCGGTTCAGCCGTGGGCCAGGAAACGCTCGGCCTCGATGGCGGCCATACAACCGGTGCCGGCGGCGGTCACGGCCTGGCGGTACACGTGGTCCTGCACGTCGCCGCAGGCAAAGACGCCTGGGATATTGGTAGTGGCAGTGCCCGGCACGGTGCGGATGTAGCCCTGCTCGTCCATATCTAATTGATCTCGGAAGATCTGAGAGTTGGGCTGGTGGCCGATGGCCATGAACACCCCCTCGCAGGCGTGTTCCCACACCCGGCCGGTCACGGTGTCCTTGAGGCGCACCCCGCGCACTGCCTTCTGGCCCTCCTGCGAGAGGATCTCCTCTGGGATGGCGTTGGTGATGAAGGTGATCTTGGGGTTGTCCTGGGCGCGCTTGAGCATGATGCGCGAGGCGCGGAAGGCATCCCGCCGGTGGATGAGGGTCACCTTGGAGGCGAACTTGGTCAGGTAAGTGGCCTCCTCCATGGCCGAGTCGCCCCCGCCCACGACCGCGATCTCCTTGCCGCGGAAAAAGAAGCCGTCGCAAGTGGCGCAGGCCGAGACCCCGTGGCCCATCAGCAAGCGCTCCGACTCCAGGCCCAGCAGGCGGGCAGTGGCACCGGTGGCCACAATCACCGCGTTGCCGGTGTAGCGCTCTCCGTCGCTCTCGACGGTGAAGGGCTGGCTTCCCAGGTCCACGCTGGTGGCGATCTTGAACTCACACTGGGCCCCGAAGCGGGTGGCCTGGGCGCGCATCTTCTCCATCAGCTCGGGTCCCATGATGCCTTCGGGGAAGCCGGGATAGTTCTCCACCTCGGTGGTGATGGTCAGTTGTCCACCCGGCTGCAGGCCCTCCAAAACCAGGGGAGCCAGGTCGGCGCGGGCGGCGTACAGGGCGGCGGTCAGGCCGGCGGGTCCGGAGCCGATGATGATGATTTTGTAGTGTTTTGCTTCTGCCATTACTAGGTCCTTTGGAGGTGGTGAATCGCTGGATACGGGCGCTCAAATATCAACCATCAACAACGCCCGGCACTTCGGCAAGGGAGGGCTCAGCAGTGATCGATGAAGGACGAGGTGCCGTTGAACAGGGGGATCAGGCCACCCGACTGAGCAGGGGTTTACCCTCCAGGCCGGCGCGCAAGTTGTCCACTGATCGCTGGGCCATGGCCTGGCGGGTCTGGTGGGTGGCACTGCCCAGGTGGGGCACGATGATCACATTGTCCAGCCCCAGCAGTGGATGATCGCGCGGCAGGGGTTCGGGCTCAGTCACGTCCAAACCTGCGGCCCAGATGGCCTTGGCCTGCAGGGTCTCAAAGAGGGCCTGGTGATCGACCACCCCGCCGCGCGCGGCGTTGACCAGCACGGCGGTGGGTTTCATCAGCGCCAGTTCGCGCCGGCCGATCATGCCGCGGGTCTGGCTGGTGAGAGGCATGTTGAGCGCCACGAAGTCGGCCTGGGAGAGCAGCTCGTCGAGGGTAACATAACGAGCGCCCAACTCGGCGGCCCGGGCGCTGGGCTGGCGGTTGTGGTAGATCACCCGCATGTCGAAGGCCAATGCCCGCCTGGCCACCTGGCAGCCGATGCTGCCCAGACCAACAATGCCCAGGACCGCCCCATGCACCTCCTGGCCCAGCATGAAGCTGGGGTCGTAGTGGGTGAACTCGGCGCTGCGGGCGAAGTGGTCGCCCTGTACCAGGTTGCGCGCCGCGGCCAGCAGCAGGGCAAAGGTCATGTCGGCAGTGGCCCCGTCCAGCAGCTTGGGGGTATTGCCCACGGGAATGTTGCGCTGGCGGGCCGCCTCCAGATCGATGTGGTCCACCCCCACCCCAAAGTTGCTGATCACCTTCAGGCACGGCATGAGGTCCATCATCTCTCCGCCGATGTGATGATGGCCAAAGTTGTAGAGCCCCTCGATGCGCTGCAGGGCTTCGGGGGCGGGCGGGGCGGCCAGGGGATTCCATTGGCACAACTGGCCCATGGCTTCGAGCAGGGGACGGATGGTTTTATAGGGCTCCACTTCGGAGCGAAGCAGGATCTGGTGGGCCACGCTCAACGCCTCCCGGCGGCTTTTTTGACCATGGCCGCTACGTCCACCACTTTGCTCTTGGCCGAGGCCTCGATGGCGGCGAACATGGTCGCATTGCTCTGCATATTATCCTCGAGCACGGTCTCGGGCTTGGGGCCGCCGGCCAGCCATTTGAGGTGGGCGTCGATCACGTAATTGTGGCCCTGGAAGGGGGGCTGGATCAGGGGCACCTCCTCGGTGGTCAACGCACCGGTGGTGTTGTCGCGCATCACCAGGCGCAGGATGTTGTCGCTGTCGATCACCACCTCGCCCTTTTCGCACACGGCCCGGTAGTACTCGCGGTGCCAGGAGTTCTGGTGACCCGTGCCACTGCAGGTGCCTTCGTAGTGGGCGACCACCCCATTGGCCATCTTCATCACGTAATTGGCATTCGATTCCCCCTTGAAGCTGCTCCAGGGGCGGTTCCATTCCCACCCCGAGATCTGCACGCAGCGCGAACCGGTTAGGTTGCGCAGCATATCCAGGTGGTGTACCCCACCCTCGACCAGCAGCGAATGGGGGATCTCGTGGCGGAAGGCGCCCCAGGCAGCATAGGTGCGGTAGTCAGCGGCAAAGCGGCCCATTAGATAGTTGAGCTGGCCCAGGCGCTGGCTGCGCAACACCTCGCGAAAAGTGTACATGGTGGGGTTGTAGCGGTAGTTCTGCATGACGGTGCACTTGATTCCGGCCTTCTTCACCGCTCGGTAGATGGCCACCACATCCTCCCAGGTATCGGCGATGGGTTTCTCCATGAGGATGTGCAGGTGATGGGCACAGGCCAGCTGGGCGCACTGGCGGTGCGCCCAGGGCGGGGTGACGATGGTGCAGTAGTCGGCCTCAGTTTCGGCAAAGGCTTTTTCCAGATCGGTGTAGCGGGCATTTTGGGGCAGCCCGAGGAAGTCCCCCTGCTCGTTGAGCGGCTTGGGGGCGATGTCGACCAGGGCGACGATTTCATGGCGGTCGGCGAAGTTGGGATAGAAATTGCGGATCCAGCCGCGCGCCATACCGCCGGCGCCAATCATCAGACAGCGTTTCTTCTTCATGCGATTCCTCTGGGGGTCGGTGGGGCGGGGTGATGCCCAAAAATAAACATCCGTTAAAGGGCGGAAAAGGGCGCAAAAAAAAGACCCAGGGCTTGAACCTGGGTCGAAGACAGGCGAGCAGTGGTGCCGGCACCAAGGTGCTCAGGCGATCAAGTCGAGCTGGCTGGTGGTGGTCTGGGTCGGTTGTATGCCCCCGGTGTTAGCGGTGGGACTGTTCTTGGCAAAGGCGCGCAGGGCCCCGGCGGTGGGTTGCTGTTGAGCCGAGGGGGAGCGGAACAGACTGGAGGTGAAGAGCGCCGCCGGCTCGACCTGGGACTGGCGGTTGAGCGCGCGATCCTTGTTCTGGTCCTCCTGGAACTGGCTGGTTACAATGCCGTCCAGCTCATTGACCTGGCGTTTCAGATCCTTGGCGCGGCTCATCAGCACGGTGCGCTGCAGGGCACGGACCCCCTGATCAGAGACCAGGCCGTCCAGCGCTTTGGCCTGCTGCTGCAGATCGTTGGCGCGGATGATCAGCTCAGTGCGCGGCGGCGGCGGATTGATCGACTCAGAGGGAATGACCAGATTAGAGACCGGTTTGTTGTTCAGCCGGTCTGCCCGCTGACGCGGGAGCTCAGTCTGGGCCGGACTCGCGACACGTGCCGGAGGGCGGACCGAAGCCTGGGGGCGATCAGCGGCCTGCTGACGGGAACGGAATTCCCTGCTAACCAGGGCCAGCGCCTGGGCAGAGACCGCCGCAGTTGTGGGAGAGATTCGCTCTGACATGGCGCCCTTCTCCTGACTCGGGAAAAACCAGGATTTGGCAAGCGGAAAGGGGACTCATCTATCTATTGATAATATATGCTATCAGGTCTTATTATACAATCTCAATACCCTCTGTCAAGCAAAAACAATAGGAGCACATGATGACCACTGCCAATCCGCGCGGCAACTACTTTTTCCTCAAGGGTATAGAGCCTTATTCCTGCGGGGTGATTGCCGCTCCGGACCACGAGATTATCCATCTCACCTTCAGGCAGCCGCTGCCCTGGCGCCAGGGTTTTGCCGCCGTGAGCGCCCACCTCGAAACCGTGGGCAGGTCCCGCCATGCCCTGTGCGCCATGGAATTGCGCTCGCCCTCGCCCTTCACCATGGAGGGGTTTATCGCGTTTAACAAAGAGTACTGCCTGGTCCTCGAAGAGTGGGGACTCTATGTGGAGGGCCTCAACCCCATCGCCCGCACCAATGTGGCCCCGCTTCACCATCCGCCTACTTCGCCGGTGTTACACGCCTTTTCCTACACCGTCCCCAGCCCCGGCGCTCCTCCGACCCTGGTGGTGGCCGGGGCCGGTGAATTGCAGGGGGCAGCCCTGGTGGCCGAAGGTATTGTCCGGCGGGGGCACACCGATGCGCGGGCTATGGAGGAGAAGGCCGCTTTTGTGCTGGACGTGATGGAGGAGCGCCTGCTGGGATTGGGAGGGAATTGGGAGCTGGTCCATACGGCCGACGTATACACGGTCCATCCGCTCGGACCCATCGCCGAGCAGATCTGGCGTCGGCTGGGCAGAGCAGCCCGTCACGGATTCCGCTGGTACCAGACCCGCCCGCCGGTGGTGGACATCGAATTCGAGATGGATCTGCGCGGGACGCGTACCGAATTCTATCTGTGAAAGCAGCGCAGGTCCCAGTCGCCGCCAGGGGCGCACAGGGCACCCACGTACCCTGGCCGGGGGTGCAGGGCGCACAGCCGCCAGCGCCGGCATTCGTCCGTCCCCTGGTCCGAGTGAACGAGGGCGGCCGGTTCTCCTAGCGAGACCGCAAAGCTGTCCAGTCCTAGGCTCAGGCCTTCGCCCCGGGCCTTGAGATAGGCCTCCTTGCGGGTCCAGCAGGTGAAGAAGGCCTCGGTGCGGTGGTTCGCTTCGACCAACTCCAGAGCAGCCACCTCCCGAGTAGAGAAGAAGCGGCGGGCGATCTGCACGTCGGCCACCTCGGGGCGCAGGCGCTCTACGTCGATGCCCACCGACAAGCGGCGGCTGAAGGCGTACAGGGCCAGGCCCTGGGAATGGGAGAGATTGAAGCAGAGGTCCTGGCCTTCGAGGGCGGGTTTGCCCGCTGCGCTGTAACAGAAACGCAGCGCCAAAGGTGGAACCCCCAGGTAGCGGCCCAAGAGCAGTCGGAGCGTGCCCCGGGCTCCGACAAAAGCGGCGCGGGCGCGGTCGACCAGGAAGCGGCCAGCCCGTTCGGCTTCGTCCGCAGAGAGCAGGGGCAGAAAGGGCGCGGCCTCCTCCTCGGTCCGGGGCAGGGTCGCCTGCCAGACCTGAACTTGGTTTTCGGGCAGGTCGTGGGAGGAGGGGGCCTCCTCCCACAGGGTGGGTAGTTCCATAAGGTATAAACTATAATTCCAGGCCGTCCGGAGGGCAGTCCCCTCTCATTGACAAGGCCGGCGCTATTGTGTAGGATAAACGGGCCAATCCCCTAAAATGAACCAGCGAAGGAGCCTGCCACAGATGGAAACCTCCAAGTCGAATTATCCCGATTATACGAGCGAGGGCAAGTTTAAGGTGATCGGCACCCGCCCGGTGCGCCACGACGGGGTGGACAAGGTCACGGGACGGGCGGTGTACGGAGGCGATGTGCGTCTCCCCGGCCTGCTCTACGGCAAGGTGTTGCGCAGCCCGCATCCCCATGCCCGTATCCTCTCCATCGACACCAGCATGGCCATGCAGTTGCCCGGCGTGCGGGCGGTGGTCACCGCCGAGGATCTGGTGCAGGTGGTGGGCAGCAAGCGGGCCCAGATCGGCGAGACCAACGTCGACATTCGCGAGGTGGCCCGCAACTCCCTGGCCTCGGGCAAGGTGCTCTACCAGGGCCACGCGGTGGCCGCAGTGGCCGCCACCAGTACCCACATCGCCGAGGAAGCGCTCGAACTGATCCTGGTCAAGTACGAACCCCTGCCGGCGGTGGTGGATGTGCGCGAGGCCATGAAGGACGGAGCGCCGCTGCTCGACGAGAACCGCACCATGCGCTCCCTGGGCGAGGACACCGGCAAGAAGAGCAATATCGCCAGCCACAACCGCCACACCCTGGGCGACGTAGAGCAGGCCTTTGCCCAGGCCGACGTAGTGGTCGAGCGGGAGTTCACCACCGCCACCGTGCACCAGGGCTACATCGAGCCGCACAACGCCACAGTGCTGTGGAAGAAAGATGATTCCGTTACGGTTTGGGTGAGCACCCAGGGGCCTTTCGACATCCGCGCCCAGGTTTCCGAGGTGCTGCAGGTGCCCGTCTCCAAGGTCAAGGTTATCCCCTGCGAGATCGGCGGCGGCTTCGGCGGCAAGTTCCCCACCTACATGGAGCCGGCTGCAGCCATCCTCTCGCACAAGACCGGCCAGCCAGTGAAGATGGTGATGAGCCGCGCCGAGGTGTTTATGGCTACGGGGCCTGGCCCTGGTTCCTATATCAAGGCCAAGGTGGGGGCCACCAAGGCAGGCAAGATCATCGCCGCCCAGGCGTATATGGCCTACGAGGCCGGGGCCTTTCCCGGCTCGGCGGTGGGTGCCGGCGCCCTGTGTATGTTCACCCCCTACAACATCGAGAACATCCAGATCGACGCCTACGACGTGCTGGTCAACAAACCCAAGTCCAGCGCCTACCGTGCGCCGGGCGCGCCCAACGCGGCTTTTGCCTCCGAGACCGTGCTCGACGAACTGGCCGAAAAGCTGGGCCTGGATCCGCTGGAACTGCGCCTCCGCAACGCCTCCAAAGAAGGCACCCGCCGGGCCGATGGGGTGATCTTCAAGCGCATCGGCTGCGAGGAAACCCTGGAGGCGGCCCACCGCAGCACCCATTACCAGACCTTGCTCAAGGGTGCCCATCGGGGTCGGGGCGTAGCATCTGGATTCTGGTTCAACGGCGGCGGCCAATCAGTGGCCACCCTCAGTCTCAACCCCAACGGCACCGTCAACCTGCTCGAAGGTTCAGTGGACATCGGCGGCTCGCGTGCCTCCATGGCCATGATCGTCGCCGAGGAATTGGGGCTGAAGGCCGAGCAGGTCAACCCGATGGTGGTGGACACCGACTCCATCGGCTACACCGACGGCACCGGCGGCAGCCGTGTCACCTACTCCACCGGCCACGCCTGTTACCTGGCCGCCCAGGACCTCGTGCAGGAGATGTGCAAGCGGGCGGCCAAGATGTTGGAAGTCGGGGGAGACCAGGTGGAATTCGCCGATGGCGAGTTCGTCTGCAAGACCGATCCTTCCAAGCGCATTACCTTCGCGGAAGTGGCGGACCAGCAGGGCGGCACTGGCGGCCCCATCCTCGGCAAAGGGTCGATCAACGCCCCCAGTCCGGGCAATGCCTTTGCCGTACATGTGGTCGATGTCGAGGTGGACCCAGAGACCGGCAAGGTCAAGATCCTGCGCTACACCGCGGTGCAGGATGTGGGCAAGGCCATCCACCCCAGCTACGTCGAAGGCCAGATTCAGGGCGGGGCGGTCCAGGGCATCGGCTGGGCCCTCTCGGAAGGATATTTCTACAATGCCGACGGCACCCTGGCCAATCCCACCTTCCTCGATTACCGCATGCCCACCGCCCTCGATCTGCCTTTGATCGAGACCATCTTGGTGGAGGTGGCCAATCCCGGCAGCCCGCACGGCATCCGCGGGGTGGGCGAGGTGCCCATCATTCCGCCCATGGCCGCCATCGCCAATGCCATCTACCACGCGGTGGGGGTGCGGCTCGCAGACCTGCCCATGAGCCCGGACCGCGTGACCACCGCGCTGCAGCAGGCGGCAAAGCAACTCCAGGACGCTGCGGGATAATCAGTAGGGGCGCATTTGAAATGCGCCCCTAGATCACGTATTTGTCGACCCCTCAATGCCCGGCCATGCTGGTCGGGCATTTTGCTGAATATATGCCTGCACAGATCGATCCCCGCCTCTTTGTCGAGACCCTGCTGCCGGTGGTGCGCCAGTGCGCCCGGGCTTCGCTGATCTTCTACGGCCAGGTGGCCGACATCGGCAAACCCCCTGACACCCGACTGACCGGCCCGGAAGCCCAGCAGGCCTCGGGGGTGCTGACGGTCCTCGACTGTGCGTTACAAGACTTGATCCTCAGTGTGGTGCTCAGCAATTTCCCCGGCATCGGCTGCATCGCTGAGGAGGCCACCCCGCTGCGGCGGCGCTGTGCCGGCAAGAGTGAGAAATACACCCTCATCCTCGACCCCATCGACGGCACCATCCACTACCAGCGCGGCGACGAGCCCTATCACATCTCGGTGGGCTTGGCGCGGGAGGGCCGCATGGTGGCGGCGGTAGTGGCCAGGCCCACCGAGGACAAGATTTTCACCGCGGTGCGCGGCCAGGGCGCTTTTGTGCAACAGGGCCGCAGAGCGCCCCGCCGCTTGCGCTTGGGCGCTACGCCCCGTACCCGCCAGCTCTACGTCTCCACCAAGGCCCGTCCCTATCAGCAGGCCTTTAGACCTCAGTACGATCCGCGCGAGTTCCCCATCGGCGCGGCCCTGGTGCTCACCCGCATCGCCGAGGGCCGGTTGTGCGCGTACCTGACCCGGCAGGTGGCCATCTACGACGTGGGGCCGCCTTCGCTTATCGCCGAGGAGGCCGGGGCCCGCTGCCTGCTGCGCGACGGGCGCGAGCCCCGCTATCGGGGAGGACGGAAATTTAGTTACTACTTGTGCGCTGCTACGCCCCAACTACAAGAGTTGCTGCTGGGGGTGGTGCGCGATGTTAGAGGAGAAAAACAATGAGCCAAACCATCCAGGGCGTGCTGCCCGTGGTCCACATGCCCTACAACATCGACTTGAGCATCGATTACGGTGCCCTCGAAGTGCAGATCGACTGGCTCTTCGCCACCGGGGCGCAGGGCTTTTGCCTGGCCCTGGTCTCGGATCTCTTGCGTCTCAGCGCCCAGGAGCGGCTGGAGTTGCCCGCTGACCTGGTGCGTTTTGCCAAGGGACGCGGCCCGGTCGTCATCAGTGTGGGCGCCGAAAGCACCCTGCAGGCCCAGGCTTTTGCGCGGGCAGCCCAGGGAGGAGGCGCTGCGGCGGTGATGGCTATCCCGCCCCTGTCGCGGGCTCTTTCCGAAGATCAGTTGCGGGCCTACTTCGAGGGTATCCTGGAAGCGGTGGAGATTCCGCTGATCGTGCAGGACGCCAGCTCCTATGTGGGCAAGGCGATGAGCATCGACTTCCAGGCCGGTCTCTTCCAGCGTCACGGCCAACGCATCCTCTTCAAGCCCGAGGCTACACCTCTGGGGCCCTGTATCTCGGCGCTGCGAGCCAGCACCGGAGGCAAGGCGGCGCTCTTTGAGGGCAGCGGGGGGGTCTTGCTCATCGACTCACACCGGCGCGGGGTGACCGGCACTATCCCCGGAGTGGAACTGCTCGACGGCACCGTGGCCCTGTGGCGGGCCCTGGAGGCCGGCGACGAGGAACGGGCCTACGCGCTCTACTTTCCCATCTGCGCCATCGTCGTGTTGCAGATGCAGGGCGGCCTGGACGGTTTCATCGTCACCGAGCGCCACCTGATGGTGAAGCGGGGGCTCTTCAAGAGTCAAATACATCGCGGCCCGCTCAGCTTTGAGTTAGACCCGGAAACCCGCGCCGAGTTGGACCGCCTCTTCGCGCGCCTACAAAAGGCGCTGCACTCGTGAACGAGTCGCGCCGCGTCCAGGCCATCCAGAGTCCGGTGATCCCGGATGTGGCGGCCCTGATCCGCGCCAATCCGGGCACCATCTCCCTGGGGCAGGGGGTGGTCCACTACGGCCCGCCGCCCCAGAGCTTTGCTGCCATCGCCGGTTTTGGCGGCCAGCCTGCCGAGCACCACTACCGGGCAGCAGGCGGCCTGCCCGAGTTACAGGAAAAGCTGCGGCAGAAGCTGGAGCGGGACAACGGCATCCGCCTGGGAGACGACCAGGTGCTGATGGTCACTGCCGGCAGCAATATGGGCTTCTGCCACGCACTGATGGCCATCGCCGATCCGGGTGACGAGGTCGTCCTGATGTCGCCTTTTTATTTTAACCACGAGATGGCAGTGGTTATGGCTAGCTGCCAGCCGGTGCTGGTGTCCACCGACGAACGCTACCAGCTGCGCCTGGAGGCCATCGAGGCTGCCCTCACCCCTCGCACCCGCGCGGTGGTCACCATCTCGCCCAACAATCCCAGCGGCGCAGTCTATGCCCCCGAGGATCTGCGCGCGGTCAATGAGTTGTGCCGCCGGCGGGGCATCTACCACCTCGCCGACGAAGCGTACGAGTATTTCACCTACGGCGAAGCGCGTCACTTCTCGCCTGGGTCCTTGCCCGAAAGCGCTGGCCACACCATCTCGCTCTTCTCCTTTTCCAAAGCCTACGGGATGGCCAACTGGCGGGTGGGCTACCTGGTGGCCCCGCGCCACTTGCTGCGCGCCCTGGAGAAGATCCAGGATACGGTGCTGATCTGTCCGCCGGTGATCTCGCAACTGGCGGCGGTGGGCGCCCTGGAAGCCGGCCCCCAGTACTGCCGTCCTTTCACCGCCACCCTGGCCAGCGTGCGCCAGGCCTGCCTCGAACGCCTGGCTGAACTGGGCGAGCGCTGCCAGGTGCCGCGGGCCGAGGGCGCTTTTTATCTGTTGGCGCGGCTGCCCACCGAAATGCCGGCCATGCAGGTGGTGGAGCGGCTGATCCGCGAGCACCGGGTGGCGGTCATCCCGGGTACGGCCTTCGGGTTGCAGGCACCCTGTCACTTGCGCATCGCCTACGGCGCCCTGCAGCCCGACACCGTGGCCCAGGGCATGGACCGGCTGGTCAAGGGTTTGCGACAGCTGCTGGGCTGAGACGCAGAGGTTGGCCTTGACAGGAGGGGTGGTACAGGGTATCTTGCTTGAAGATTTAAGAGTGACCTGAATTCACAGATGAATGCCCAAGAGGAAGTTTTCCAATCCTTCGGGATGTGGAACTTCGACAGAATTTTCTCGGCATTCAGGTGGTTGGTCACTCTTTTTTATTGGCCAACTTTTCGCAGAGGGCCACTGCGGCACACAGGTCCTGCGCTGCCAGGCCGGTGAAGTAAGCCAAGCGCGGCCTGGCGGTGCCGGCTGGCAGGCGATTGCAGGCCGCATCGCCGATGGTAAGCACCTGGCCGGCTTCCCCGCGCGCCAGGCGGAGGTGGGCGGCCCGCCCGCTGGCGCGGGCGTGGACAAAATCTCCCGACTTCTCGGTTTGCCCCAGGTGGTCCACCAGCACGACCAATTCTTCCAGCATCTCGGGGGCCAGTTGTCGGGTGCGGCTGTCCCCGCCTACGACGGAAAGCACCGCCGTCTTGCCTAGGTCGGCCGGGGAGAGGATGGGCAGGGGGGTGGGAACAGCGGTCAGCACCGCGTCGGCCCCGTCTAGGCATTCGGCCAACGAAGAGGCCATCTGCAAGGGGGCGCGCAACAGAGGGGCCAGGTCGCGGGCAAAGGCCTCGCGGCTGGCAGGCTGGCGGCTGGTGGCGCGGATCTGGCGCAGGCCAAAGAGCTGGTCGGCGCAGAGAACCAGGCAGCGAGCCACCCGGCCGGTGCCCAGGACGGCGAGGCGGTTCACCGGCTCCCGGGCCAGGTATTTGATCCCCAGGGCGCCAGCCGCGCCGGTGCGCATGTCGGTGGCATAGCCGGCTTCCAGGTGGAACCGGGTGCCTTGTATCAGATCTTCCAGCTCGACAAAGGCCTGGCGGACGCCCAGTCGGCCCTCAACCCCCGGGTGCTCCTCGATGACCTTGCGGGCCTGATAGCGGCCAGGCCACTGGGCTGGCATCTCCAGCCGGTAGGTTCCCTGGTCGAGGGTCTCCCGGCGTGGCGGGTTGAGCAGCACCCCCTGGCCGTAGAGGCGAAAGGCCTGATCACAGGCGGCCAGAAAGTCGGCGGGGGAGAGATGGGTGCGGAAATCGTCGTCGCTGAGGGTGAAGGTGGCCATCGCGCTCCTGTCCGACCTCGGCCGGTGCCCAAAAAAACCGATTGACGTATCTGGGGAATTCCCCTTGATTTAAAAGAAGATATGCATTTTTACAGACCGAGACCCAGGCGGGGTGCAGGTGCCTTAGGGCGCGCGATCTTCCCCCAGGCCATCGAGATGAATTGACGTGCAGGAGCGAGTGCTGTGGCTCCTGGCTATTGCCGCAGGTGCCGTCCTTCTAGTGGCCGTGTTGCGGCCCTATTTTTCGGCTGAGGAAGAGCCGGCTCCCCTCTCTTCCCCGTCTCTGCCTTCCCCCCAGGTCAGTGCAGACTTAAGTATCCGGGTGGCCGTGCTCAACGGTTGTGGCGAGTCCCAGGTAGCTGGGCGTCTGACCAAGAAGCTGCGCGCCCTGGGTTTTGATGTAATCTACGAGGGCAACGCGGAGAATTTCAACTTTCTGCAGAGCATGGTGGTGGACCGTCGGGGCGATCTGGTCAAGGCCCGGCGCGTGGCCGGGGTCCTGACCCTGCCCCACTTGCAGCAGGTGAACGAAGACACCTTCCGCCTCGAAGAAGTGGCGGTGATTATCGGCAGAGACTACCGGCAGGTGAGGTTATTGGATGAGTGAGATCAAAGAAGGAATGAGCGAGATCAAAAAAGAGGTTGGCAGTGCGCCGCCCGCGGCGGGGGATACCGAAGCGCGGGTGCGGCGCATCGTCGAGCTGCTCCAAGACAAAAAGGGGCTGGACATCGTGCAACTCGATCTGCGCGCGGTGACCGACACCACCGATTTCTTTGTTCTCTGCAGCGGCACCTCCGAATTACACGTCAAAGCCCTGGCCGAGGATCTGTGCGACCAACTGAGGACGGCCGGAGAAGGCCCCTGGCATGTGGAGGGTTTCGAGACCGGGCGTTGGGTGTTGCTAGACTTTGTCGACATCGTCGTCCATATCTTCCGCCAGGAGATCAGGGAGTTCTACGCCCTGGAACGCCTGTGGGGAGACGCGGCGCGCACCTCCTTCTCTTCGGGGTGGGATGCGGCGGGGACCGGTCAGCGGGGAAGGGTCCTCCCCCGCTCATGAGCGCCTTTCAGACCCTCGTCTGGCGCAACCAGGCCTTGGTCCTGCTCGATCAGACCCGCCTGCCCGGCGAGGTGGTCTACCTGGAATGCCGGCAGGTGGAGACGGCTGCCCAGGCCATCGAGGAACTGGTGGTGCGGGGCGCCCCGGCCATCGGCGTGGCTGCCGCCTATGGTGTGGTCCTGGGCGCCCTTGAGGCACTGGAGCAGGAAAGGACCCTCTTTCGGCGGCACCTGCAGGAGACCGTGGCGCGCCTGGCGCGCACCCGGCCCACGGCGGTGAACCTGTTCTGGGCCCTGAAGCAGATGGAAGAGGTAATCGCGGCCGGCGATGGGTTGGACAACCGGCAGTTGAGCGACTGTCTGCTGGCCAAGGCCAAAGCGATACACGCCGAGGACGAGGCCATCTGCCGGCGCCTGGGGCAACACGGCGCTGAATTGCTGAGAGATGGTTTTAAGATTCTCACCCACTGCAACGCCGGTAGCCTGGCCACTGCCGGATACGGCACGGCCCTGGGCTTGATCTACGCGGCGCAGGCGCAGGGCAAGCGGATTGAGGTTTTTGCCGACGAGACCCGGCCCCTGCTCCAGGGATCGCGGCTGACCGCCTGGGAGCTGCAGCAGCAGGGGGTGGCGGTGACGGTGATCTGCGACAACATGGCGGCTGTGGTTATGCGCCAGGCCCCTATCGACTGTGTGATCGTGGGGGCCGATCGCATCGCCGCCAACGGGGATGTGGCCAACAAGATCGGCACCTACGGCGTGGCGGTGCTGGCCAGGGCCCACCAGATCCCCTTCTATGTGGCGGCGCCGATCTCGACCCTGGACCTCAGTCTGGCGCAGGGAGCGCAGATCCCCATCGAGGAGCGCCGGCCCGAGGAGGTTTCCCAGGGGTTTGGCCGCACCACGGCCCCTGCAGGGGTGGGCATCTACAACCCCGCTTTTGATGTGACGCCCTCCGAGTTGGTGACGGCCATCATCTCGGAACAGGGCATCGCCCGGCCTCCTTTTGCCGCGGCCCTGAGCCAATGGGGTGGTCGGGGCAGTGCTGGCTGAGAATTTGCTCCCTTGGCCCTCACTACTCGTTGCCCCGGCGGGGCCGGGGAGGGCAGCAGAGGTCGGCGAATTGGTTATTTTTTCAGGTCAGTGAGTTGTGAAAAAAACTATGCAATTTCACTCTCTGACCTTCGGGAGAGGCAGAGGGGGAAAAACTTACCCCTGCTGGTGGGCCATGCCCCTGCTGGGAGCCCTGTTGGTGGGTGGCTGCGCCAGCAACCGGCAGTTCCAGCACCCGTCCGGCGCCGTTGAAAAGAGCACTGCCCAGGGCGGGTCCTTCGACCCGGTTTCGCTGCGCGAAGACCTGTTGCTGATCCAGCCCAACTTCGACCGGCCCCAGGTATCGCGGGCCGACACCGCTGCCGAATCCCAGGGTGCCCAGACTTCCTTGCCCAAGGAAACCCTGCCCTCAGTCTACCGCCTGCAGATCATCGCCTTCAAAACCGAAGACCTGGCCCGCCAGCGCGCCGCCGCCCTGCAATCCATGCTGGGGGTGCCGGTGCGGGTAGTGGCCGTGCCCGAGCGCGGCCTGTTTATGGTGCAGGCCGGCGAATACCAGACCGCCGAAGAGGCAGAGGCCCTATGCGAGCGGCTGGTGGCACTCAATGCCGATTACGCCGAAGCCTACGTCATTCCTCGCACCGGGCGCGGCAGGCCTGCGGCGGCGGCTGGGGTCGCTGTGGAGGCGGCCACCTCTTTTTCGGGGTGGCGGGTACTGATCGACCAGTTCCTCTCCTACGAGGAGGCGGAGCAGCTCCGGCAGGAGGCTGCCGACCGCCTGCAGCGGACAGATGTCGAGATCAACTTCAAGGCCCCCTGGTTTAAAGTGGAGGTGGGCCGCTTTCGCAGGGAGGCGATGGCGCAGGAGCTGGTGGAACTGATCCAGAGCTGCGGCTACCGCAATGTCCTCAAGGTGCGCGAGAAAATCGAGGTGCAGGAGGCCCGGCCATGAGCCGGATGCAGACCCTAGGTGTCTTGTTGCTGTTGCTGTCGCTGGCTTCCTGTGCCCAGCAATGGCAGCAGGCTGCCCACGACCCGGAGCCGGGCGCGGCGGTCCAGGATTCCCTGAGCGGGTCGCTCACCCCGGACAGCGAAATAGAAGCAGGTCTGCGGGCGATCCGCTGGCACCTGCACCGCGCCCAGGAAGCGCAGTTGAGCCAGTCCTTCGACCAGGCCCAGGAAGACCTCGACCTGGTTTTCCAACTGCTGGCCACCCTCGAAGCGGAGGAAAGCGAAGACCCCCATGCCAAGGCGGAGCTGGAGGCTCTCAGCGCCGCTGCCGAACACGCCTATCTGGGGCTCTTGCCCAACCTGGAACATCTCTCCGCCGACAGCCCGCTCACCCTGCTGCTCAGGGGGCTGCCTGAGGGGAAAATAGAGGGGGAGGACGGGAGTCAGCGGGCGCTGATCAACAAGTTGCTCCGCGCTTGCGACGTGCCCATCGACATCAACGACCGGGTGATCGCCAGCATCCGCTTTTTCCAGACCAGAGGGAAAACGACCTATACTACCTGGCTGCGGCGGTCCGGCCGCTACGACGATCTGATCCGGCAGACCTTCAAGGACGAGGGGTTGCCCGAGGATCTGCTTTTTGTGTCGATGATCGAGAGCGGTTTCAACCCCCACGCCCGTTCAAAGGCCCACGCCGTGGGTCTGTGGCAGTTCATCGAGAGTACTGGCAAGATGGAAGGGTTGAACAGCACCCGCTGGGTGGACGAGCGCCGCGATCCGGTCAAGTCGACCCGGGCCGCTGCCCATCACCTCCGGCGGCTCTACAAGGATCTGGGCGACTGGCGCCTGGCTCTGGCCGCGTACAACGTCGGACCCGGGCGGGTGACGCGGGCCATTGAGAAGGCCGGTACCCGCGACTTTTGGAAGCTGAGTCTGCCCGAGGAGACCCGCAACTACGTACCGCTCTTCATGGCCGCCGCCCTGATCTCCAAGGACCCCGTGCTTTTCGGTTTTGCCCCTGAGAGTCCCGAGTCCAACCTGGCTTTCGCCGAGGTGGAGTTGCCCCATCCGATCTTTCTGGAAGAGGCGGCCCGCTGCATGCGTATCTCCCACGACGCCCTGCAGGACCTCAATCCCGAGTTGCGCCACAATGTCACCCCGCCCCAGTCGGCGCTGAGTTATCGTCTGCGGGTGCCGCCCGGATCCGACCAGGATCTGCGGGCCTGCTTCGCCCAGCTGCCCGAAGCCTGGCAGCTCTATGAGGTGAAGCGCCGCGACACCATCTCTACCATCGCCCGGGCATTCGGGATCAGTGCTCAGGTGATCGCCCAGGTCAACCATCTCAAGAACCCCAACCGCATCGCGCCCGGCCAGAAGATCACCATCCCGGTGGGAGCGGCTGGCTCGCTCAAGTCCTCGCTGCGGGTGGCCCGTATTGCGGATCTACGACCTGAGGTGGATGGCGACTCCGGGCCGGCAGCGCGAGCCGCCAAAAAGGTCTACAAGGTGCGCCGAGGAGACTCCCTCAGCCGCATCGCCCAGCTTCACGGGGTGGAGTTCGACGACCTGAAACGCTGGAACCGCCTCCGGGGCACCCAGCTTCAGCCCGGCGACCGGTTGACTATCTGGTCCTCGGGTAAGGCGCCTAGCGCCCACCCCGCCGCCGAGCGCGCCCCGGCAGTGGCCAAAAGCCGCGACTATACGGTCAAACGCGGCGAGAGTCTGTGGGATATCTCCCGCAAGTTCAAGATTCCGGTGGCCGAACTCAAGCGGTTGAACAAGCTGAGCAATACCTCCATCCGTTCGGGCCAGCGCCTGGTGCTCTCCCCTGGGCTGGCCGCCAAAACCGCCGCCCCAGGTAAACCGGCTTCACCGCCGGTCGTGGCCAAAAAGGGCGGGGGCAGCGTGCAGCTCTACACGGTTGTCAGGGGAGACACCCTGTTCGGCATTGCCCGCAAGTTCGGCCTAGAAGCCCGGGACCTGGCCCACCAGAACAACCTCAGTCCTTCCGCCAAACTGGCCACCGGCATGACCCTGAAGGTCAAGCCGGCCAAGACGGTCAGGTGAAGCCGGTGCAGGTGGTGCGGCATGTCCTGCTGCTGCTGGTGGCCTTCGTCTTCCAGATCACCTGGGTTTATACCTTTGATATCCTGGAAGTGCGCCCCGATCTGATCCTGCTGGCCCTGGTCTACATCGCCCTGCGGGTCGGGCCCTTGGAGGCCACCATCCTGGGTTTTGGCGTTGGCCTGCTCCAGGACGCGTACATGCCGCAGAACCTGGGGCTCAACGCCTTGGTCAAATCCCTGGTTGGCTTTGGGGTGGGCTACGGCCGCACCGGCATCATGGCCGACGATATCCAGGTGCAGACCCTGTTGATCTTTGGCGTAGTGCTGGTTCACGATTTGATTTATTATCTAGGCTACAGTGGCCTGGCCCTTGCGGAGGTGCCCATCTTCTTTTTGCGCTATGGGCCGGGCCGGGCCCTCTACACCAGTCTGATCGGCTTCTGCCTGGCCTACGTCTGGGGCCTGCGGCGGCGCCTTTTACCCGTCTAACAGCCACGCCCCTAAATGGAATCCCTCAGCCCCAACGGCCAAAACCAGCGCCTGCGCGGCCTGCTGGTGGTCGCCGGCCTGCTCTTCACCATCCTCTTTGTTCGCCTCTTCTATCTGCAGATCGCCAGCTCCGCCCACTACGCCCAGAAGTCGGAAGAGAACCGCATCGCCCAGAAGCGCATCAAGGCGCGCCGCGGCCTGATCCTGGCCCGCGGCGCCAACGGTGTCTTCGAGATCCTGGCCCGCAGCCGGCCCACCTACACCGTCACCCTGACCCGCTCCAAACCCGACAACGACGCCCGGGCCGTCGACGCCCTGCGCCTGGCCACCAGCAGTCCCGAGATCCACTACGGCCGCAGCGGCCGCACCATCCGCCTCTTGCGCGACGTGGATTTCACCACCGTCTCCCTGGTCCAGGAGCGCCTGAGCGAAGACTGGCCCCTCGACGTAGAGGTGGACTCCGAGCGCGACTACCCCAACGGGTCGATGGCCGCCCACTTGCTGGGCTACCTGGGGGAATTGCAGGAGGACGAACTGCAGACGCTCAAGGCCAAGAACTACATCTCTGGCGACTTCATCGGCAGGACCGGGCTCGAGAAAGTTTACGAAGATTCGCTGCGCGGCGAGGACGGGGTGGCGTACATCGAGGTGGACGCCATGAACCGCCCGCAGAGCGAGTTTCCCGAGCGGGAGCAGCCCCCCGAGCGCGGGCGAGATCTAGTGTTGACTCTCGACTATAAGACACAGCGGGCCGCAGAGCGGGCCCTGGCAGACACCGTGTCCGGCGCAGTGGTAGCGCTCAACCCGCAGACCGGGGCGGTGCTGGCCATGGTCAGCAAGCCCAGCTTCGACCCCAACGCCTTTGTCTCTTTCCAGTCGCAGGACGAGCGCCGGCGTCTCTTGCAAGACACGGGCAAGCCGCTGCTCAACCGGGCCACTCGGGAGCACTACGCCCCGGGCTCCACTATGAAGATGGTGGCGGGGGTGGCCGCCCTGGAAACCGGAATCCTGGACACGCTGGGCACCTTCCCCGGCTGCAGCGGCGCGCTGCGGGTGGGCGGCACGGTTTTCCATTGCGCCAAGAAGGAGGGACACGGAGTGCTCACCCTCCAGGAGGCCATCGAAGCCTCCTGCAACATCTATTTTTATCATCTGGGGCAGAGCCTTGGTTTTAAAGCCTGGTACGAGTACGCCGAACGGCTCGGCTTTGGCCAGCCCACCGGCATCGACCTCCAGCCCGACGAAGACCCCGGCCTGCTGCCCTCGCGGAAATTCTACGAGGAGCACGGCGGCTGGTCCCTGGGCCAGATGATGAATCTGGTCATCGGCCAGGGCCCTCTGGTGGCCACGCCGGTGCAGATGGCCCGCTACGTGTCGGCCCTGGCCAACGGCGGCTACTTGGTCACGCCCTATTTCTACGGGGACATACCTAGGCGAGAGTACACCGGGATTTCTGCCAACACCCTCGAAAAGGTCCGGCGGGCCATGCGCCGCGTTATCTACGGTGGACGGGGCACTGGCCGCCGGGTGAAGATCGAGGGCATCGAGGTGGCCGGAAAGAGCGGCACCGCCCAGGCCCCCGGCCGCGACACCGACGCCTGGTTCGTCGCCTTTGCCCCCTTCGACCGCCCGGAGATTGCCGTGGCGGTGGTGGTGGAAGGCGGCGGGCACGGCGGGGTAGTGGCCGGCCCCATCGCCCGCAAGGTCATGGAGGCCTACTTCGGCAAGGAACCCAAGGAAGAAGTGGCTGCCGATTCCACCGATGCAGCCAGGGAAGAAGGCCCCACGGTCAGGCTCCCCGGGGTCAAGGTAGGGACATGAAACTGCTGCGGGAAACCGACACCGCCATCCTGTGGGCGGTAGGCGCAATTGTCCTGCTGGGCCTCACCATGATCTACAGCGCCTCCAGCGGGGCGGCCGAGTGGAAGAAGCAGGCGTTTTACGCGGTGCTGGCTGGTGGCGCGCTGGTGGCGGTCATGCACGTCCCCAACCGCCTGCTCTACGCCCTGGCCTACCCCTTTTACCTGGTGAGCCTGGTGAGCCTGGTGATTGTGCTCTTGTGGGGATCTGGGGAGGATTCCAGCCGCTGGCTGACCTTGGGGCCGCTCAGCATCCAGCCCTCCGAGTTCGCCAAACTCGCCACTATCCTGACCCTGGCCCATTACCTGGGCGACCGCACTACCGAACAGATCAACCACTATAAGACCCTCTTCGCCACCCTGGTGATCGTGCTGCCCCCGATGGCCCTGATCATCGAACAGCCGGATCTGGGCACGGCCCTGACGCTGGCGGCCATCATCATCCCCATGCTCTACTGGGCCGGCATGAATCCCCTGTACATCTTTGTGCTCATCACCCCCCTGTTGAGCGTGGTGTGTTCCTTTGAGCCCCTGTGGCAGGGGGCGGCACCCGTTGTCTTCGCCGCCTTTATCATCCTCTCCTCCCTCTCTCTCCATCTGTTTTTTGCCCGCCTGTGGATCACCCTGGGCATGATGGGGGTCAACCTGGCAGCCGGCCTGGTGAACGTGTACTTGTGGGAGCAGATGTTACACGACTATCAGAAGGCACGCATCCTCACCTTCCTCGATCCCGAACGCGATCGCCTGGGCGCCGGATGGAACATTATCCAATCCAAAATCGCCATCGGGTCTGGCGGATTGACCGGCAAGGGGTACCTGGAGGGAACGCAGACCAAGTTCGAGTTCCTGCCGGCCTCGCACACCGACTTCATCTTCTCGGTGATCGGCGAGGAACTCGGGTTCGTGGGCACGATGCTGGTGCTCTCACTCTTCGTTTTTATTATCTGGCGGGCCCTGCACATCGCTGCCGGGGTGAGCAACCGCTTTTACAGCCTGATGGCCATCGGCCTGGCCTCGCTGATCTCTTTCCACGTCTTTGTCAACATCGGTATGACCATCGGGGTCATGCCGGTGACCGGCATCCCCCTGCCCTTCATCAGCTACGGCGGCTCGGCCCTTTTGACCAACTGCACGGCCATCGGCCTGCTGCTGCACGCCCACACCTACCGCCATGAATAGGCAACCTGCACGGTGGGTAGGAGCGCTGGCGCTGCTGGGGGTGTTCGTCATCGAGAACCCCCAGTGCGGGGTCGGTGCCGAGCATTACCGGCTGGCCCTCTATTATCTCGATCAGGGCCAGTACGAGCGCACCCTGGTTGAGGCCCGGCGCGCCGTGCGCGAGCATGCCGGCGACGCACCCTCCTATCTGGTCATGGCCATGGCCCAGCTGGGGCTGAAGCGGCCGGACGAGGCAGTGGCCGCCCTGGGGCAGGCCATCCTGGCCGATCCGGGCAATCCACAGTACTACGCCGCCCTGCGCCAGGTCTGCCAGGAAGAGAAGCGCTTCGACCTGGGACGCCAGGTGTTGGACCAGGTGCTGGAGGCCCAGCCCGAGAACCGCCTGGCCAAGTCCAGCCTGGGCTGGGCCTACGCCCAACTCGACGACGAGGAACAGGCGCGCCAGTGGCTGGAGCAGGCCGCCCAGGGCGATACCTCCACCTTTGCCCAGGTCCAGCTGGGCCGGCTCTACATGCGCCATCAGCGCTTCGCCGAAGCCATCGGGGTCCTGGAACAGGCGCTGGAACGATTACCGGGTGATACCGCCGTGCTGCTGGCTCTGGGCGAGTGCCATCTGCGCCAGGGGACGCCGGAGAAGGCAAGGCAAGACTTCGCCGCGGCCCTGGAGCACAGCGGGGACCCGGGGGCCATTGCCGGCCAGATCGCCGGGCTCTGCTACGAGCAGGGTCTGCGCCGTCTGGCCATCGACTATTACGAACAGGCCCTGAGCCGGGGCCCCCAGCCGCCCTCCCCGGCGCTGCTCAACAACCTGGCCTGGACCTACGGGGAGGAGAGTCTGCAACTGGACCACGCCCTCGAACTCTCGCTGCAGGCGGTCAAGAGTGATGCCGACAATCCGGTGTACCTCGATACCTACGCTGAGTTGCTCCACAAGAAAGGCCAGGGGATCCACGCCATCGCCCTGATGCGCCGGGCCCTGGAGGCGGAACCCGCCGATGGGGAGCAGCGCCCGTATCTGATGAGCCAGATGCAGAAATTCCACCAGGCGCTGGGACTGCCCTATTCTTCCTCGCTATGAGCCCCCCAGGGCCGGAAGCGGGCGTAGTCGATGCTGAGATGGTCCATCTTGGTGTACAGATTTTTCCGCGACATATCGATAGCCTCGGCCACCTGGGTGATCACCCCCCGGTGCCGGCGCAGGGCGGCGCTCAGGAAGCGCCGTTCGAACTGGTCCGGCCTCCCGGTAGGAACAGGCGCCTAACTCCTCCAGATTCTCCTCTTCCCGCCACCGCAGAACCTCCGCTGGCAGATCACCGACCCCCAGGCCGGACCGCCGTGCCAGCACCACCATGCGCTCGATGGTGTTTTCCAGCTGGCGGATGTTGCCCGGCCAGGGGTACTCCTGTAAATGCGTTAGGGCCTCGGCCTCGATGCCGCTCAAGGGACGCCGGTTCCTGCAGGCGGCCGCCTGGATGAAGTGGTCGACCAACGAGGGGATGTCCTCGCGGCGCTCGCGCAGGGGCGGCAGCTGCACGGGTAACACGTTGAGGCGATAAAAGAGATCCACGCGGAAGCGGCCCAGGGCCACTTCGCGCTTGAGTTCCACGTTGGTGGCGGCGATCACCCGCACATCCACCCTGAGCGTCTGGGTGCCGCCGATGCGCTCGAATTCCTGCTCCTGGAGGACCCGCAGCAGGCGCACCTGCACCTGGG